>CASEYV010000004.1 GCA_949292245.1 uncultured bacterium | reverse complement strand
ATTTCTTTTCCATTTATTAAATAATCACTTATACTACAATACCTTTCAAATGTATATAAATATTTATCTTTCGTTTTTAGTAATTTAATTTTCATATTTTCCCTCCAAAATCATCATTAATACCACAATCTTTCACTTGGTCTTGTATATCTAATATTTGATTAATCAATTTGCAATATTCTAATGGTGTATCATCGCTAGTATATATTATTTTTAAATATCTACATGGTTTGGCACACATACCGTATTTCTTACTTTTTTTAAATTTATGATGACAGTACTGTGTGTTTTTAGGTATAAACAAGCTAGCCCATTTTTCTTTAATCTTCTTCATCTTCCACCTCAATATCATTACTTCCACAATTTGGACATACCTTTATCTTCTCGCCACAGCTATAATCAAATAAATCACTAACACCGTAAAATTCCTCTGCACTTATCTCTTTAGCTTGTCCAAATTTGTATTTGCATTCGTTACATCTATACATTCCAACCATTCCTTTAATGATAACCAAGTTTGGTAATCGCATTCATCATCAGAGCAAAAAACTCTACGCCTGTCTATATATTCATTTAAGTCTCGTAACATTACTTTTTTAACTCTTTCATTTATTATTTCTGGATATTCTTTAATGAACTCGGCTACTGAATCCGTTATATATGTTTTTCTTCCTAAAGCATATCTCAAAGCACAGATTACTATATCTTGAAAACTATATATATCTTTAATCTTTAGCATTTATTTTCATCTACTTCCTCTACTAAATCATAAACAATACTAGATAATTCGTTATAACACTTAAATTGATTATATTGAATAACTCCATCTTGGTCTATGTAAATATTTCCTATTACTGTACAATTTTTTTCACTAAGCCATAAATAAGTATCTAAATCTTCTGGCTTATATTTATTTCTTCCATACATAAAGGCACCATCTTTAAAACCAATTATGCAATCTTTTCTACATAAATCTTCTTCTGATTTTGCAGTTGCAGAACTTATTAATTTTCGATATTCATCATCAAGTCTTATAACATCCCCTTCGTAAATTTCTACACCATCTTTATCGTATAGCCCGGTAAATTGACCTATACTTTCTGGAATAACAGTAAATACACCAACACCACAATTTTTCGAATATTTCGTTTCTCTTGGCTGATAAATGGTATTTTCGTTTGTTAGATAACCATATACCCACTCATTTGGTTCATCAGCTACTTTTCCTCTAAACTTTATTTTTCTCATTATTTATCTCCTAACTCTTCCTTTAATTTTCTTATTATTCTTCTATATCTTTTATTTTTATTCTTTAAGTTTTTATATTTTTTGTAATAACCAAATTCTTTTTTCAATTTATCAATTATTTTCATTATCAATACCTATTATTTCTTTATATTTTGATAAAATTTCATTTACTTCCTCAAATATATCTTCATTTACTAATCTTGCTGTACCTAAATCATCTTCATAAATAGGACTAACTTCTCTTGCTAATCTATCTTTTTCATTTTTTAAATAGGCTATAAATTCTTTTTGTTGATTTTTAAACATATTTAATAAATCTATCCATTCTTCTAGTTGTTTCTTTAATTCTTGATTTTCTTTTTTTAGTTCATCTATTTTAGGCTGTAATTCTAGTAAGACATCTGCTCTAGCTATTGCTATATCTAATTCTTCATCACTTGCACCACTTATCATTTATTCCACCTCTTTTAAAATATTTAACAATGTTTCTCTACCTATTACTTCTAAAAAGTCATCACTTAATAATTCTTTTAATTTATCTATTACTTCTTTGTATTTTTGATTTCGTTCTTGACATCTATCTACATATTCTTGAATGATTAACCAACTTTCATAAGTTGCTGTATTATCTAATTTTTCTGTTATTTCACTAGCTAATTTTAAATAATCTTCCCATTCTTCTTTATTCATTTATTCCACCTCTTTATCATTCGTTATCCTTTTAATTATTTCTTTTCTAACGTTATTTTCATTACCTGCATTTTCAAATTGTTCAATAAATATGTTACTATCTATATAATCAAGAATACTATTTAATTTATTATTCTTTTCTTCAAGTTGTTTTTTTAATTCTTGATTTTCTCGTATTAGTAAATCAATACACCTAGCATTATCACCATAACAAGAACCTAAAAAATTAATTTTGTCATTCTCTATTATCGCAACAGTTAAGCCAATTCCGTCTTCACCGTTTGTATCTACCCCAATCGTATATTTACCAATATTATAATTGTATTCTTCGCCCATTTATTTCACCTCACACTTCATTTCCCCAGCAATCCCAATCATTGACTTGTTGCCTTGCAAATAATTCTATTTTTGGTAAATCGCCAAATAATTTTACTATCCTATCGCGTACTTCGTCTAGTTTTCTTGAATGTTCTCTTATTTTTGACATTACAACTTGATGAACTGACTTGCTAATTCTTTTTAGTGGTTTCCCTTTTGTTGCTAATAAACATAATTCAGTATTTGCTCTTGTATAATATCCCATTCCCCAAAATAAGCTATCACTTTTTTTATTTGTCTTTATCCAAGTAAAACCGATTGTTTTATAAGTAAATCCCCAAGAATTTATTAATTCTAATCCTTCTAACAAACACGGAACTGTTACCCATAAAAATAAAACGCAATTTTCATTTGAAATTTTATCTATAACATCTTTCATATCCTGTATGTCTTTTTTTTGCATGGTATGATAATGACTTTCAGCACTTCTTTTCAACCCGGTATCTCTTGACCAAACTTTGTACTGCCACGGAGGATCAGCATAAATAATGTTATATTTTTTGTCTGTATTATATATATCTACTTTCATTTTTAATCTACCTCTACTAAATATCTTCTTTTTTTACCTGTACCTCTTTTTTGGTAAGTGGGAGTATTATAAAAATCTAATGTCCTCTTTTTTACACCCATTTTTTTGGCTATTTCTTCTTTTGTTCCAAATGCTAATTCAATATCGCCTTTATATAGTGAATAATACCTCTTTTTCATGTTTATACCTCATTTTTTGCTCACCAGTGAACCTCTTTTCGTATGAAATTTGCTCATTGATGAACTTTTTTTAATTCCTTATTTGACTTTGTTTTATAAAGCCTAACTATATATTTTTAGTATTTTTATCCCTCTATGTCTATATCCGACAGTTTTAGAATGATTTATTATTCTATAATGCTTGTATCTATACTGTAACAAATTTTTTACTCCGAAATCACTCCGATTTTTGCACAAAACACACAAAAAAACAATCATCTTTTCATGATCGTTGATATTTTTATATAAATATATTGTGTTTTTATTATTTTTTGGTATATTTTTGGGAGTAAAAAAGCCCCATATGGTCGCTTTAAAAATAGGGATGGGGTATACCTCATAATGAAAACGAACGTTTTAATTACAATTATTTCTTTGTTTTTCAATGTAATACCAATGTATATAACAAATAGTACAAAAATAACAATATTTTTTAATTAAAATGTTAAAAATGACTTAAAAATATACGTTTTTTTAGCGTTACAAAAAAAACCGTGTTTTGTTACTTACCAATTAATATAACAAATTAATATAACAATAAAAATTACCAATCAATAGTAATAAATAAGTCAATATTAATACCACAATATAATAAAAAACAAGATATTCATGTAACATAGCACAAGCCAAATTTATTTATATTTAATTACGAATAATCGTTGTGATTTAAAGAAAAAAATATGATTAAATTATTTAAAAAGCATTGACAAAATAAATAAAAAATGATATAATTTATATAGGAAGTAAGGAAAGGGAACAACAAAAAGGAGTTGATAAAATGATCATATTAAGTATTTTGTATGAAATAACAATATTTCTAATAATTTCTATATCGATCATACTACTAATTAACTACTTATTTATGAAAGATTTTAGAAATCTAGCAAACAAAATAAAAAGAGTTATCTTAAGTCCACAAAAACACAAGATAACTCAAATAAAAAAAATAATATATAACTATTTCTTTTAAAAAGAATAGTCGTATATAGAAAAGGATTTTTTCCTTTCCTGCTTCCAATTATATATTAAATTTTAGAAAATGTCAAGAGTGATTTACTTGACTAATTGGGAGGAATGAAAAAATGTTAAATCAAATTATTTTAGTAGGTCGAGTTCACGACATAAAACAAGAACAAAAAAAGGTAATTGTTACTTTAGCAATACCGCAATCATTCAAAAATATCAGCGGAGAATATGAAATTGATATCATTGATGTTAGTATTTACGGAACAATCGCAGAAACTACAAAAGAATATGTAAAAAAAGGCGACCTAATCGGAGTTAGAGGAAGATTACAAAGATTAGAAAAAAACAAAAAATTAGAAGTTATCGCCGAAAAAGTAACATTCTTATCAACTAGAAAGGAAAATGAAGAGTAAATTTACTCTTCTCTACTAGGTGATAATATGAAAAGATACACAATATTAGAAAAATACGAACTTGAAAGAGAAAAAAAGGGTTATTTTAATCCAGTTACTAGACAAGTAATATTAATAGATAAGTCTGACAAGGTTATCGAAAAAGAATTACAAGAACTAAATAAAAATGCGAAAAGTAGATTCTTTAAAATTGCTTATGACTTTAATTTAAAGACTAAAAAAGGCATAAAAAATTATATTAACTATATGCTAGATAATAGCAATTTAGAAGATAATATTAAAATATTGGATAAAATAAAGGAGAATTTTTAATTATGAAAAATTTAAATAAATTAAAAAAAGAAACTATTAAAAAATTAGAAGAATTAAAAGACAATTTAGGTTATGATAACGAAGAAAATTATTGTAATATGATTAATACTATGATTGATTATGACAATGAGGCTCAAGATAATTTATATTTATATGATACAACGCAAGATTTAGTTGAGTTTGTAGACGATGAAACGTTAGAATATTACATCGATTATCAAATTAAAAATTTTGGAAAAGATAGGTTGTTTTATATGTTTAATAATGTTAATAATGTATGTGGGCTTTATGTTGTTGATGGATATGGAAATTTAAGAGATGTTGAAAAAGATGACTTTATTTATTGTATAGATGAAGCCATTACAGAATTAAAAGAAAGTTTAGAAAATTAAAATAGGAAGCATAAAAATGGATAAAATTGAACAAAAAATAATTAATTTATTATTAAATAAAATGATTGAAAGAGGTATTATAAATGTCTAATATTGGAAAATTTAAAAAATTAAATATTAAAAAATATGATGAAATTATAGAAAATATTCAAAATGAACTTGATGAATTTAAGATATATCAATTTATAATGATTTTATTCAACGACTTAATGGCTTTTTTAGGTAATTGCTTTGATAGTGCTGAAAATGAACAAGACTATTATAAATTATTAAAAGCTTATAATATTATGATGGAAATATGCAAAAAAAACGGAGGTTTGGAGGTGTGTTAATGAATAATAATTTTTATTACTATAAAAGAGTGTCTACAAATAAGCAAAAATTAGACAGACAAAATGAAGCAATCATCGAATGGCAAAAACAAAACAACATAATTATACCTAGTGAAAACATCTTTCAAGATGTTTTTACTGGTAAAACTTTTAACCGTGAACAGTATCAAATATTAATAAATAAACTAAAGCCAAATGATTATTTAATTGTAAAAGAGATTGATCGACTAGGTCGCGATTGGGACGGCATAAAAGCCGAATGGAAAAGGCTACACGATAACAACATTAATATTATCATTATTGACTTACCTATCTTAAGTGATAATTTACCTAATCGAAAATCGATGCTTGATACTTTAGAAACTAGACTAATCAAAGAACAATTACTAGAATTGATGTGTTATTCAGCACAAAAAGAACGCGAAAGAATAAGCCAACGAACTAAAGAAGGATTAAAAGCTACCAGAATTAGAGGGACAAAATTGGGACGACCAAGAGAAGAAAACAGCAACAAAGAAAATTTTATAAGAACCCTCGATCATATGGTTAATGATAATGTTAGTCAAGCAAAAGCTACATTATACTACAAATACCCTATCGATACTTTTAGACGAGATTTAAAAAAATGTTATGAAAAATACGAAACAAAAGATCACAAAATAATACTAAAGAAATTAAAAAATGGTGAATAATATGTTGATGTTTTTTATAATTGTACTCGCTATTTGGTGTGGATTTTGTGACTTTGCTAAAAAACCAAAATAATAAAGTGAAATTTAAAAATAAAAAAAATATTGCAATAAAAAAATATATATATTATAAAAAGCTTCACTTAAAAAAGTGAAGTTTTCATGTTTATTGTGAAAAGTAAAACATTTTTAATTGTGGTCAAGCTCCAGATTTTTCAAAGGAACATTATGTTTCTTTTTACTATTGGCGATTGCAACGGTCGCGGTCGGACTACCACCGGTTTCAACCACTATATCTATAACATCACCACGCTTAAAATCTTTTTCCGTTTTATAATAATAAATTTTATCTTTTGTATGTGGTGATTTAGTATCTATCTTTACTCCAACAACTTTAGTCATAATCTTTTTCTCCTCCAAAATCTTTTTCCGAATTTTCGAAATCTTTTTCTTCAAATTCAGCATCGATAATTTTCCCATCTTTTTTTAATGCGTTTAATTGAGCATTGATCTTGTCTATATTAGTTTCTTTTTTATGTTCTATTACTATCGGCTGTTGTTCTTCAATTAAGCCCATTGTTTTGGTTGTATAAATACCGGCTATTGTTTCAACTTGTTTTGTTAATGTAGCAGTATTTATAGCACCAATAAAATATGCTTTTATATAGCTTGCTATTTCTTTTTTTTCCGGATCCGATAGCCAATTATAAAATGTTTGAGGTGTTATTCCTAACAAAGTAGTAAATGAATGTATGGTTGGCGGAAAATTAGTTATTTGGTTTATTTTATCTATCATATCAAGGTATATATTAAATGCTATGGCTATTTCTGTTGGTGTGTATGACACTTGATACATACCCATAGCCATTTCGTTCAAACTTTTTCTAGCAAGAATTGACATTATTTGATTTGAACTTAATATTTTTTCTTCTCTCAATATATCTACAACATAATTTACAACATCATTCATTTTTGTTTGCATTGCTGGTAATAAGTGTTCTTTCGTTTCCTCTTTTATTTTTCTAACTAATTTTTCTTTTTTCAAATCTTTTTCCGCCTTATTTATTGTTCTGTTAATCTTTTTCCCAGTTGTCATTTAGCTTACCTCTCTTATCTCTTTCTTTACCGCTTTGAAATTCCACGTATTGCCATAAATCTTTTTCCAGTTGTTTATAATATGCCTTATCGTTTCGTAGACATATTTCGTACAACCACAAAGCATAATCGTCCCAAAAACCAAATTCTACTTGATAGTCTTTATATTTTTTTTTGACAAATGCAAGAAACGTCCTATCATATCTACTTATATATCCCATCATCTTTTAACCCCTTAATTTTTTCAATTTCTTCAATCCAATCAGCGATTTCAAGCGGAATATTTTTATATTCTTCTAGTGGACAATCTTTTAATTTTAATAGTAATAATTGTTCCTTAATGTGTCTTAATACTGCCATTAACATATCTACTTCTAATTGTTTATTTTGGTATAAATTTAATACTTCTTTGTTTAACTTTTTTTGGTGGTCTCTTTCTTTTCCTAATTGTGTATTTATCCCTTTAGATATAATTAAACAACATAAAATAACAAATATTGTCACCATTATTGCTTTAACCACTAATTCCATATTCTATTTCAACCTCTATTCTTTCTTCGTCATCATAATATTTTTCTACTTTTAACGTAGATATTTGTTTGTCATCTTTGTATGCTATCCCATTTAACGAATCACATATTATTTTTGCAATATTATCAACATCTGGTTTATTTAAAAACTTTTTTCCAATTAATGAATTATACTTTTTTTTAGAGATACTCTTATTTGGCTTAAAATAGGCTTTTATAGTCACTTTTACATTATCGCTATATTCTTTATCTAAGTCGTCTTTACATTGCTTTATTGCTGATGATTTTACCAATTTTTCATATTCTACGGTTTTCTTTGTATTGTATGTTGATACATAGTCACCTATTTTGCGAAATCTAGGTCGTGCTTTACCCTGTGGCTTACCTAATATTGTAAATTTAATTACTTTCATAAAATTGCTCTCCTATAATAACTATCTTTAATTAATAACTTTCCTTTTTTACTTCTATCTGAACAATATTCTCTTTCAAATATTTTTAATAATTCATTTATTTTTTTTAAATTGTCTATGTCTAAATAGCCTTTTATGTTTTCGTCTATCATTTCACTTGTTATAGCAAGAAATATGTCATAATCTTTTGCTTCTATTAAATGTAGATAATCGTGTGATCTATCTTGTCTTAATATTGCACCATTCCACCATAAATAGCCCTCACCTAAACCATTTTGGCTACATAGGCGTCTTGGCACTATAAGATGATGAAAGCTTAAACTACTTTTTTTATCTACTTTATAGCCCATAAAATCGTAACCCAATTTCATAATTCTAAATTGGTTTATCATTAATTTTGTTATTTCTCGCATATTATACTTCGTTTATTAAATACAAAAAGAGAGAACATTTTTCTCCCTTCTTAAATTCCATTTTGATTAGGGGCATATGGTCAGACTTGAACTGACATCAACCGTGACTAAGTATCATTTCCGGTTATTACGATACAAACTCTACCCATTAAGCTACATGCCCCATATAAGCAAGATTTATAGACAAGTGCACTTACTATAAACATTGCATATCATTGCGTCGCCAATAAAGGCGATATGGTATCTGCCTATTTGTACTAGGCATAGTTTTCTTCTATTTTGTGTTTAACCTATATTTTGGTCGCCGAAGATAGGCTGGGGATACCAATTCCCGTCAATTAGATTTGCACTAACTCAATCCCGAGACTATAACCACTATTGTTATTAATAGCCGACTGTGTACGTTATAATCCCCGATACAAAGGTCATCAACCTATCGTCTTAGTTTTTCCAATATTAGGACACTGACGCGTACAGTGTATATAAAGACTTTCTAAACCACAACTTAATGTGTTAAAACTTCCTCGACTATTTATGTATCATAATGCTTATAAGCACTGTACTAACTAATAAGGACATCGCAAACCCTCTTGATACCTACCATACGCTTTCATAATTATTTTAATTATGTAATTATTGCAAATTTTACATTTTAATATAATTATAAGGCTGTTACTAACCCATACGATACTCTCAATATCATCCATAACATTTTTACACGATTTTTTATCAATTAGTACACTACCTATAAAGTAGTGTTAATGTTCCTCAAAAATAATAAATAAATGGTATTTCTCATACTAATTCATTATGAACAATTATTATTCAGCCACTAGCAAGTATTAGTCCTGATAAAGAGCGACCTTATTTCCTCTAATACCTAGCATATTAAATATGCCTTAGACTACATTGGATTCTTTCCAACAACTTTCACACACGTTAGACGACTTTTTAAGTATTTGTTAACTATCAAAACTTTTTTTCAACGTACCTAATTTTCAATTTGCAGATTTGTGCTACTTGTACCAGCTTCTAATCTTATATACATATCACTATGTTTCAACTGCAATACCGACTTATTGGTATCTCGTTTTCGCTCTACCTACCACAGCATTACTACTAGCGAGTTTTATCAACCCTTTATACTCTATCAGGTCAGTTAAATAGTTGTCGGCGATTAGTTCTGTGCCTTATAACATTTCATAATAAACCACTATTATCTTTTTTCCTAGTTTCTAGGTCTTCAATATTGTTGTTGCCAACAAATTGTACTCGATCCATCGCAAATCTGCACTTACGACTAACAAGAACAAGATAATATCCATACTATATTGTATTATAGTCTTTCATATGGTTCATTTATTTATTATTTTCAAAGAACATTAAATTGGCTCTTGGAGATAGATTCGAACTACCAAACTTCACATTCAAAGTGTGATGACTTTACCATTTGTCTATCCAAGAATATTGGTTGCGGTCGCGAGATTCGAACTCGTCCTTAAGGTTATGAGCCTCATGTGCTACCATTACACTACCCCACCATTTAGGAAAGTACGAACGGAGGCAAATACTTTCCTAACTTCAGAAAGGAGCGTGTCTTTGTGACACTTGCAATAAATTGTGATATTTCTATCACAATTATATAATATCAATGAAATCACTCCGAAATCACTCCGATTCTATCATTTTTTTCATTTTTTTGTAATATTTTTCCCAAATTGTTGATATACTTGTAGGTTTTTTATCATTTTTATAATTTTCATCGGCTATTTTTTTCACTGCTTGACTAGGTGATAAACCATCTAACATATATAAATAAAGTCTATAACATATTTGATTATTAGATAATTTATTCAGATTAATTTTACAAATATTCAATAATTGTTCTTTTTCTTCTATTTTTTTTTCGATTATTGCTATATCACAATTACCATTCGCCTTAACATCTTTTAAAATTTGTATTTCTATTTGTAAATCATTGATGTAAGGAATACAGTCCATATTTATACCATTTCAGATTGTTTAGATGTTTTTTTAGGCGTTTTTTTAATGGTTTTAGATGGTTTAATTAATGTATTGATTTCTTCTTTTAATCTGTCATTTTCTGTCCTTAAACTATAATTTTCAAATTTCAATTCACTTATTTTTTTATCGTAATAATTTGCATTAGATTTTAGCTCTTGCTTTAATCTGTCAATCATTTTTTTCTTTTTATTAAACATTTTCTATTACCTCATCTTTCATTTTTTTAGGTCTACCTCTAGTTTTCTTAACTTCTTGTTCATCTACATTTTTCAATTTTTCAAGGTCAGTATCTGTTAAAATACGATTATGATAATTTGTGCTAAATTTAGATTGTACATTTTTCATACTTTGCAATAAAAATTCTCGATTAGTTGAATTATTGAGTCTTGCTGTTAAATTTTTATAGTTGTCTCTTAATGTTATATCATTCTTAATTCTTCTTCTTTTTACAAAATTTTCTTGCATATCTAAATATAATTGTCTTAAATTAACATCTTCAACAGGTGTATTTTCGATGAGATGTTCATAATCACTCTTAAGACTATCACATTCAGAAAGCATATTAACTAAATTTTCTAAATATTCATCAGTTTTATTTAAAATAGATATTGCCTCTATTAAATTTTCTATTATATCTATATCTTGCCCGTTCATAATTGTCTCCTTAATCTAATATATCATCTAAATCAATTTCTTCTGACATTTCTTCATATGGATCATTGTCATTTGTATTGGAATTATCAGTAGCTTTACTTTTGTTTCCTAAAAATTGTACATTATGTGCCATTATTTCAAATGATGTTTTGTTATTACCATTTTGGTCTTGATAATTATTAACGCTAATAGCACCTTCAACTAATATTAAGCTACCTTTATTCTGATATTGCACTAGGTTGTCAGCCTGTTTATTCCATACTACAATAGTAATAAAGTCAGTACCTTCATTTATTCTATTGACTGCTAAATTGAATCTACAATATGACTTATTATTGTTTGTATATTTTAATTCCAAGTCAGTTGATATTCGCCCTACTAATATTGCTCTATTTAACATCTAATCCTAGCTCCTTTAATGTATATTCTTTATTTTCAACCATTCCTTTATACATAGTATCATTCTTAAAATCAGGAAGAAAAACATTAGTATTGTCGTTAATTATTATATCTATATAAGCTTTCTCATTCACATTAGGTCGCTTTGAAATACCTTTTACTTTATTTTTAAATGGTTTAATGACATTAGTTAAATATTTCTTTTCAACATCATCAAGTATCTCTTGCTCTACTATATAGCCATTTTTTACTTCGATAGTTCCTGTATAATCGTCTGGTAACGACTTGAAGTATTTTTCTTTAGTTTTAGTAATTCCTTTTTTGCCCATTATATAAACTTCCCCAGTTTTAATATCTTGTATTAGATAAACGTAACAACCAAAGTTAATATGTGGAGCTATTACTTTTATTTCACATATAATTCCGTTAGAAACTAAACTATTATATACCCAATTATTTTTGTATTGTTTACAATATTTTTCAACCCATTTTTCGTAAGTACTATAACATTGCATACGATCAATTACTTTTACTCTATCACCAACTTTAAATTTCATTATTCAGTCACCAATTTTCCTTTCTTATCAATGATTCCATATCTAGTTAAAATTTCTTCTATTTCTTTTTTACCTATTTTTATCATTTTTCTTCTCCCTTCATATATTTCGATTTGTAATAAGAACAAAACATATTTACATTACAATAACACTCACAGCGCAAGTTTTGTCCTTCACGTTTTTCTATTTCATATTCATTTGGATAGTCCTTTTCTAGATTTTCCAAATGCTTTTTTGCTTCTTCTTCGCTATCATGAACTTTAGAGGCTTTTTTATTTTTTTTCTTTTTTACTGCCCAAGTTGTACCTTTATTAAATCTTTCCTCTGCTGTACAAAGTGGTAATTCTTCATCTGACATTTGCTCTAATTCAATGACCATATCAAATTTTTCCAATATCATTTTTTCTACTTGTTTTGGTGTACCTAAATCAAAGTTGATTACTTGGCATGGATATTTAGGATAATCACTTTTGCTTTGAGCATCTAATCTATTCCAATCTTTTATTAAAGCGACTATTCTTCCTTTTTTTCGCCATTTACCATCTTTTTTATAAGCAAGATATGAACCCATTTGTAACTGCTTTTTCCACTTATCATAATCACTTTTAAATATTAATGAGTATGCTTTACAAGTTTTGTAATCGTCTAAATATTTATCATCATAATGGTCTATAATTCCAGATAGAGTATAACCATTTTCAAATGTATATTCTAAATGGTCTTCAACAAATTCATTTTCTTTTAATTCAATATTTTCTAATTCAAAATGTGTTTTTGTACCAAGCAACATAAACATACAATCTGTTATATCTTGCTCTATTTGGTCATTATATCTTCTTTTTAAAGCAATAATTCGTTGTGGTTCTAATAATGATGTTATTGAATATCTTTTGTCTCGATATATATATTCTCTTTCAACTGCTCTAACTAACATATCGGGCATATTATGCAAATTTGTAATTTTCATTATTCACCAACCTTTTCTTTTAATTGTTTTATCAATGAAGTTGCTTGTTTTTTCGTTAGTTTATTTAATAATTCTTCCGAATGTTCAATTTTTAATTTTTCATATGTTTTCTTTTTTAATTCTTCATTTTTATTAAGTAAAATTCTAATTGCTTGGAGTTGTCCTTGATCCATTTTTTCTAAATCGGCTTGAGTTTTTTTAGATTTCGATTGCAAATTAGAGTTTTGTTTATTTTCTTGCTGATTTTTATACTCATTTGTATCAGCATCTTTATTATCATCAAGTTGCAATAATCCGTTTAAAGCATATTTACGAGCATAACTACTGCTAGCACCTGTTATTTGCGATTGGTCCATGCCTTTTTTTGTTTCTTCTTCTCTTGCATAAGCTACAGTACTAATAATTTCTTCACTATCTAAGTCATATAATGTAGCTGTAGCTTTAACATAAAATCTTTGTTGCCCTACAGAATTAGTTTTCACATTTTCTTTTTTTAAATCTTTATCGTAATATTTTTCCTCATAGAGATTTGGATTATGTTCGCCAAAAACTGTAATTTCATCACTACAAGTTATTAAACAATTATATTTAGAACATATTGGCTTACTTGCTTCCATAATATCTTCACAGCTTCTAAAATTGTAATTGCCAAATGTATTTCTTTGATTTTTAGGAACTTTTAATTCTTGTTGGATTTTAAATAATTTATTTAATACATTTTTCATTTACTCACCTTTTTCATTTAATTTTATAAATTTCTGTACTAATTTTAATAAATCTATCTTAGTCATTTTTACATACTTGATTTTCCCAGTCTTCTTCTGTTCAAAATCAGTTTTAATTATTTCTTTAACAAGCCAATCATAACTATATTCGATATTTTCACTAAGTTGATTTTTCATCTTGCTTTTTTAATTGATTCATTAAAGTTTTTGTTTTTCTTTCTAGCTTGTCAATTTTTTTTATTAATTCTTCACTTTGTAAACTTAACATTGTACATTTTTCATTTGATTCGGCTAGTTGTTTTTTTAATTCTCGTTTTTCATTAGCATACGATACACATTGCTCTTGATATTTAACATATAAATCAAATTGTTCACTTTTTTCTTCAAGCAAATTAATGTATTTTTTGTTTATTTCTTCTAATTCCCTGCCTTTGTCAATTAGTTTTTGCTCTGTTTCAAATTTTCCTTTCCGCATCTTCATATTTTCGTCAACAATTTGCCATTTTTCTTTAAATACATCAACAATTCTCACTTCAATTCACCACTTTCATAATCAAATTTATAGTTGTTTAAATTTCTAAATCCTCTGTCACAATCATAAGCCTTTTTTATCATATTTATGGCTCTTTTCATATAATCATTTCTCGCAATTTTGGCTTCATTATAATCCTTTGTAGCTTTAAAGCCTTTTGAGTTAGAATGTGTTATATAAATGTCAACTTCTCCGTCGGCAAATTTTTTGTTCCATCTTTCCACCTGAGTACGCCATTCGCGAGATGAAATATTTATTCCATATTCTCTATGAAGTTCTAATATAATATCTTTTTGCTTTTTCCAGTTGCTTAAATCTAATAGATCAATCATTTTCTTCACCTATTTTTCTTGCCATTTCTTCTATTTCATATAAAGGTTCTTTACCATAATGAGTTAATATGGCATTAGTTAAAGCACGTTTTTCTAAATTAGAAAGTCCAGGTTTATCCACTAATAATTCACAAAACTCCCAATATCTTTGCCCAAATTCAATATTTGACAATTTACATAATGCACTTTTATCTATTGTCTTATTAAAATATTTCGTATAGTTGCGACATACATAATCGATCGAACTGCATCTATCAAAATGTTTGTCAAAATTGCACATTTCGATTTTTTTATTGCAAATATGACAAGATATATACATAATCCCAGGTTTCATCTTACTTTCGATTTTTACAAGATATTTTGTAAGATAGTAAGGATCAGGATATCTTCCAAAATTTTCATTATCTTCAAAGTATTCATCCAATTTTCTATCCACATCTATATAGTCATATGGCTCAAATATTCTAAACCATTCTAATTTCAGTTTATCAAATTCGCTTTTGTCAAACTGTGTACAAAATGTTGGACGATATATTTTTATTTTGTCAATAACCTGTTTAGTTTCATCAATGGTCAATCACCATTCACCTTTAGCCTTTCTTCTTTCTACTTCTTTCATTAATCTAGCTGTTTCCTCTTCATCAGTTTCAACAATATCTTCTTGTGATATTTCATCTTCCCAGCCTTTGTTGTTTAACCAAGTCGATGGATAAGGAATAAATTGACCACCATTTTTTCCCCATTGTTCTGTTCTTTTTAGTTGATTTATTTTATCTATCATAATATCTACCATATCAGAACTGGGTTTATTTCTTTGAAACCACTTCTCCACACTGCCTTTAGATTTCTTTTTGGGATAAACATCCCAAAATCTTGCAAATAATTCTTCATCAATAGAAGATTTAACAATCTTTTTTGAACTTTCTTTAGAAAATAATTTATTATTTTCTTTTTCTTGTTTATTATCTGTGTTTTTATCTGTGTTTATATATGGTATTGGTTGGGCATTATTGTCTGTTGTCATTGGACAATTTTGTCTATTCTCATTGGACAAATTTGTACTGTGCATTTGGCATTTTTGTATAATCGATAAACCTTTATTTGTAAATGAATACCATAATGTTCTGTCAGACCACTGTTTGTTGTAACTTCCAGTAACTAAAATTTCTGCCTTTATAAGCTTTTCTAATGAATACTTTATTTGTCTTTCACTAGCATATGGGAATAATTCACTAAAAGCTTTTTTTGAATTATAAGTCCAATATCTACCATCGTAAAAATGCTTATTATTTGCTTTATTTTTTTCTATCCAAAAATAAATGTTTTGTATCAAAATTGCTTCTAAAATCCCATAATCTTTTGCTAATTTCACATCAAAACTATGTTGCATATTCCACCTTCCTATTCTAATAAAAATCCTAATTTCACTTCAACCTGTAAGTTATTTGTGACATCTAATGCTTCACAAAGTTTTTCTAGCTGTTTAGGTTTAATTTTATTTAATCCCAATTCCCAATGATCTATTAGTGGTCGAGAATAACCAGTCAGTTGTGATAGTTCTTTAAGTGTCATATTTCTTTTTTCTCTAATTATCCTTAATTTCTTACCAAGTTCTTTATAAAACAAAGTGTCAATAGTTTTAATTGTTTGCATATTCTCTCCTTTCTCTCAAATTTTGGGTATAAGAAAAACACCTATCATTAATTAATAGTAAACTATTGACTTTCTAGGTGTTTTATAGTACAATTTAAGTACTATTTGTCATAGGTGTTATCTTATACATTTGTGATGAGTGGTGTATGTGTAGCACACTTTTTTTGAGGAGAAATTCTCTAAAAGAAAGATGGTGAGCATTTGCTCCTACATGAATTAGAGAATTTATTCAAAAGCAATTATTCTTTCAAAAACGGTAACATTTTGCTTGTTAAGATTGTCAATAATTGCAGAGAATAATTTCTCACTTGTTAATTGGAATAGGTTTCATTTTCTCAGGACGAACCTATTCTCTTTTTGCATTCAGGTGTATGTTATGATTACACTACCTATCACATTTTCATTGTAGCATGATAGTTACTCCGAAATCACTCCACTTTTGTGAAAAACTTTTATTTTTTCGTTTACCTCTCTGCTACTGTATACATAATACCAAGTTTTTTTGACTATGTCAATAGATTTTACCATTTTTTTTTGTTTTTGATTAAAAATATCAAAATTTTTTTGATTTTTAAATTAATATGTCAATACTTTTTAATAGTTTTGTGGTATAATTTATATATATACTTTAGTATATATATAAAAAGTAAAAAAGGATGTGATTCATCTGTTTGGAGATAGATTAAAAGAATTGCGAAAAAATAAAAACATGACACAAGAAGATGTAAGTAGTGTATGTGGTGTTGCAAAACAAACAATTTCAAATTGGGAGAGCAACATAACGCAGCCACCCTTTGAAATAGTTACTAAACTTGCTCAATACTTTAATGTAACAACTGATTATTTACTAGGTTTTAATCAAGATGATCTTGACAAAAGCAAAAAACTAAAAACAACATTAAAAGAAGCTGGTCTTATGGTCGGTGACGATTTAACTATAGAAGAATTTGAAAAAGCATTAAAAATTGTAGAAATGTTGAAAGACACTAATAAATAGTGCCTTTTTCTTTTGTATGAATGTATTCGATAAATAAATCATACAAACTTTCTTTCTGCAGTATTATGTATAGTTCAACCAACATATCGTACCCCTTTTATTCTATATTTACTACAACTACTACATACTACAATTATATTATACACAATACCGCATCTCCTTCCAATCACTTCCATTAAGTTGGTAAAAATTACCAAAAATATCTTGTAATAATTATACATCAACATATCGAAAAAGTAAACATTTGTTCGTTGTATTTTACAAAAAAATAAAATTGGAGTGAAATTGGAGTGATTTTTGTGGTATCATATTAATTATGAAGGGAGGCAATTAAAAGGAGGGATAAAAATTGCCTATTTATACAGAACAAATTTTAGATAAAAAGTCAGGGATAAAAATTGATAAATTAGTGGACGGAAAAAAACAATATTATATTAGGACCTATGTCGAAGATGAATTCGGTAATAAAAAACAAATAACTAGACATAACAAAAACTGGATCGGACGGGAAGGTCAAAAAGAAGCTGAATGGGAAGAAGTTAGTTTACAAAAGAAAAAATATAATAAATATGAAAAATTAACTTTAAATGATTTATCGAAAGAATATTTCAAATATATCGAAAAAAAATTAAAACCTTCTACTGTAAGAAAAAATAAAGATAATTATCATTTGCATATACAGCCATTTTTAGGTCGTAAAAAAATACTTGATTTAACAAATAAAGATATATTAGATTTTCATAAATATTTAGATGATAAAGAAAATGTAATAAAAAGCAAAAATTCAAAAAGAACCACAGGAAAATATAAGCTTTCTATTTCCTTTAAGCAATCAATTCATGTCACCTTAGTATCACTATTAAATTTTGGTTGTAAATACTTCAATTTAAATAAAAACGTTGCAAGTATTGTCGGAAATTTTAGGAAATCAAAAGGAAGTCTAAAAAATGAAATAAATTTTTTAACAAAAAATGAATTTGATGAATTTATAAAATTTGAGATAAATGATATATATAAAGATTTTTTTACACTTTTATTTTTTACTGGTATGAGACGGGGCGAATTATTAGCTTTAACAATTCACGACATAGATTTTAGCAATAATGAAATTAATATAAACAAATCTATAAATCCTAAAAATGGAAAGGAAAGTACAGATCCTAAAACTAATCGTTCTAATAGAAAAATAAAAATGTTAAATATAGTTAATAAAATTTTCCAGAAATACAAAAATACAAATACCAAAATAATATTTGGATTATCAAAAATAAAGCTAACCACTCTACAAAGAAAATGTGATATGAATTGTAAAAAAGCAAAAATAAACAAAAATATAAGAATTCACGATTTCAGGCATTCTTTTGCTAGTATGTGCATTTTTAACGGAATACCTATCGAAATAATAAGTGAATATTTAGGTCACGAAAGCATTTCAACAACTTTAAACACATATGCACATTTATATCCAAATTCACAAAACAAGTTAATTTGGGTTTTAGATAAACAAGACCAAAAGCAAGACCAAGAAAAATAAAAAACCTTATTTTATAAGGTTTAATGAACAAATGGCGTCCCCGATTGGATTTGACTTTTACCTATGAGCACAATTTATTGAAAAATAAAGGAAAAACGGCATTAAGCCTTATATTTAAAGGAATTAATGTCAATATTTTTTGTTTAATTGTCAATATAAAATTCATTAATTTTTATTAATATTATCACAAAACAAGACCAAAATAAGACCAAAATAATAAATTTGTCTCCTTTCAAAAAAAATACCAGCCTAAGCTGGTATTTTTAGCACTTGTCCTGTTATGATTACATCAGGATCCTTAATATTGTTTAACTTTACTAATTCATCAATGGTTGTATTGTATTCGTTTGCTATTTTCCATAATGTATCACCTTTTTTTACTGTATACTCAATTAATGGTGTACATTCATTACCCAATACCCAGGAAAAAATCTCTTTCAATAATAAATTCCCTTTGCTATCAATCTCTTGAATGGTATAGGTTTTATTTTTCACAGAATTAGGTATTTTAACGCCTTTAGAAGCACCTTGATACACTGTAGCTGAAGATTTTAATAACACTTTATCTCCTGGTTTGAAAGATGTGGTAGATGAAGTGTCATTAGTTTCAGTTTCTTCTTCAAATTCTACTGGTAAATATATAAATCCTTGAAAAGTTTTGTTATTTTTTGTATCGTAGCCTTTTGTCATATAAAAATTAGTTCCCTTATAAGCGCTATTCGAACATTCAAAATCCTTTCCATCAGTAATTTCAACCATAGCAACATGTCCTGCCCCATCTGATGAATTTCCAGTTTTGCCACTTCTATAGCAAGCAATAGCACCCAATTTTGGTGTTTGTCCCTTTTCTAAATTTTTAGTTCCAACGTACCAATTTTCAGCGTTTCCATAGTATAATCCCTCAGGAATATATCCTAATAATTCTAATACGCGTCCATAAGCATATGCGGTACAATTTGGCATTCCATATCCATTTTTGTAATATTCATTTTTGTTGCTATAATAATTTTCATCGTTTTTGCTTGGTGCTTCAAATCTTGGTATAAATTTCATAAAATCACTCTCCTCTATTTTTTTTATTTATTTTTTTGCCTTTGATTTAAGGCATTATATATAATTTGCAAATTCTTCTTTTTCTATTGTTTCGCTTGTTTCTTCATATGTATAATTAGAATTTTCAATATCTATTGCTTCATCATATATAAAATTTGTTTCAATTTGTCTAATTTTAAAATTATTATCGGAATATATTCTATATAAATTGATATTATCTTTACGTTTTTTATAAAATTCTCTTATTATCATAATTCTTCCTCCACCATTTGGTCTGCATATTTTGACCAATTTGTTGCAGTTTTATATGCTTCTAAAGTCCCAACAGGAACAAAAATTATCATATCCGTTGGTGTTCCTAAAAAAATATTAGAATTTGATACGTATGGTGGGACATCTCTTTTTATGTGAACTTCTTTTAAAGCTCGACAATAAACAAAAGATTGATAATATATTGATGAGACACTTTCTGGAATAGTAACTATTGTCAATGAACCATTATTAGAAAAGCATCCACTTGCAAAACTAGAAACTCCATTTTTTATTTCTACTTTACCCAACGAACTATAACCGGAAAAACAATAATTTGTCAAAGTTGAAACATCACTGCCGATAATCATTTTTTTTAAGGAATTAGCATATATTTCGTTTTCATTGTAAACTTCTCCAAAAATTGTCTCTGTTTGAGAATTTTTCCCCAAACGAAGCTCGTTAGTTCCTATATTTTCTATCGATATAATATAATCCCCTGCATTTTCATATTTGTGATTAAAAGTTATATAACCTATTTCTTCTTTAGTTTCAGTTGGGCTTCCATCTCCCCAATCAATTATTGCGCCATTTGCAATACTTTGATTAATATTTAATTTATAATCCGCCCTTAAATTGGTATATAAAGTTATATAAAATCTTGTTTTTCCATCATCTGGTGGTTCTGGTTCTATATCTGATTTTATATTTTTTATTTCTTCAGCCATCTGATTTGGCAAAAATTTATCTTGTTTTCCTGTTTTTTCTCTTATTGCATCAGCTATTTTAGTATAATTTTCATCATTTGTTATTACTTTCATCAATAAGCCACCTCATCACCATCAGGTAAAATCCTAAATAAATCTTCTTCCGTTATAAAGCCACTGTCATTTTGTAATTGACTTATTTTTGTTACCTGATTTCCATTTTTTGCACTCACATTGACCGTTACACTACTACCATCTGTTTTTTCAAATGTAATTGGTGTTAATGTATAATCGTCATTTTGAACAGGTGTACCAGAAGTTATTGTTGCAATACCTACTCCGTCGTTTCCTTTTATGAAATCTAGGAAACAATCTATAGGCTTTTCCTCTTCTAAAGTTAATATAAGTTCTTTTTCCATCCTTACACCTCATTTTCGACAAATGTTACTTCATAATCAAGCGTTAATTTGCCTTTGAGAACAGTAAAATTATCCTCATCGGTTTTAACAGTAATATCATACATATATACACCATAATTTAAATTTGAAGTATCAGCCGGATTAATAACCAAATGATATTTTTTGTCTATATCAGAATATTCGATACCATTTCCAGTATATTTTTGAAATGTCATATCATTTGTTATTGTATTGGTTTTTACCGTAAAATAAAGCATAATATCTTCATTAAACTCAATCGTGTTTCCATTTGAATCCCTTAAATCAATCGCATATAATACAGTATCGCCACGAGTCATTTTTAAATTCTTTTCTTTCATCATTATCACCTTTTTTCAATTTTCATATTTTTCATTATCAAAAAAAGAAAAATATTTATTATCCCTTTTTAACTATTTTTTCTAAATTGTGGAATATGTCGTAAGCACCGCCTGCCAGAATACCACTTAATGCTATAGCTGTGCTGAAATCTTTTGTAATTATCCACTCAATAACAGCCACAATCACACCGATAGCAATGTTTTGCAACGGTATAAGGTTATTATTAAACCAACCGCATTTTTTTGCTATAACACCAAAAATCCATGTAACAACAATAGTAACAATAGTTAATATTTCTGTTAATTCCATTTCTTTCACCTCATTTCATCATTTTTTCTAATTGTTCTTCAATAAAATATTTCATCTTTAAGATTTCTTTTTTATCATTTTCTGTTAAAATATTGTATTTATTTTTAACATATTGAATAGCTAAAAATCCGATTGGCTCGCCATTCTTATTGTTTAAAATCACATCATAAAACGAATTTATCTGCATATCTCTTTTTAATTGATATGTCGAAGGCATTTCATCTTTGATTTCTTCAAGATTTCTAACTTCTAAAAAGCCATCATTCATTAATTTACTTACAAAACGAGATAAACAGCTCAAGGGTATTGACTGCAAATAATTTTGTTTATGACTTATTCCGGTTCGAATCACTTCATAAGTGCAACTCGTCTTTAATGCACTTCGTCCGTTTGCATAATGTCCACCATTATGAAAATCGTAAACTTGTACTCTATCAGCATTTAAAAATTCTTTTAAATCTTCCATCTTTGAGATAATAGAATCATCAATATTAACTTGATTCTTTATTTTTTTTGGTAATGTATCTATTTCTTTTTTTGTGTTTTTATAAAGTTTTATAATAGCAACAATAATAGCACTAATTGCAAGGATTAAAAGTGAGAAATCATTTAAAAAATTTGCAATATTATTCATTAACTCACCTCTATCTATTTCCAATTTCCAATAGCCAGCCATTCTAGATGACGTTGGAAATTTGGTGCTGTCCCATCTGTTTTTACATTATAAATAAAACCTGATGAATTAGTTTGAATTTGTGGTGTCGTTAATGTTGTTAATTGTGCAGAACCACCATAACCAGCCCCACCAATATATCTAATTCCTGCTTGAATTCTAATATCGAGTATATCGCTATTTGAAAACGCCGTTGGAAAATTTAAATCGGCATAGGTTTGATCTGCCGGTGCTACTACAGTACCAAATTGTAACAAAAAGCCTTTTTTATATTTTATATAATTTCCATTAGAATTTTTATTTTGTTCAATAATAAAATCATCTAATAATTCATCGTTTATATTTATATTCCCTTTAATTTTTATGTCTCCTAAAATTCTAACATAAGTTTCAGCAACTCTTATAATTGATTCACCTTTTTCAAGATTAAATGTTGTTATAACGCTCATCAATTTATCTGTCAAAATAAACTCAAAATCATATTGTTTTTGGTAATTAAATGAACTGCCTAAACTTCCGTTAAAGCTAAAATTGTTTTCATTTGTTGTTAAAGTAATTGTTTGATAATCTCCGTATTCTCCACCTTTTTCTTTATAGCGATATTTAAATTCTAATGTGTTTGAAGTAGCACCAAATGAAGAATTAAACCAAACACCAGTTAAATCAGCGTTTATCGTATTAGATGTCGTTTCAGGTCGACTTAAAGTAAACTTACTGAAATTAGGCTTAATATACTCAATATATTTCCCTAGAGCATTTAAATCATATTCTTCCTCGCCTACCCAATTACGACTATCTTTTGCCGACACAGTTACGATATTACTATCTATACCACTGTTGAACGTTGTTTCTTGAGCTGTCGAACTTGAATTGCCCCAAACCGTAGAATAACTTGAAATATCGGCTTGCTGTTGAGCCTGAGCAGTTATTGTTACTTTTGGTTTTGAAATATATTTAATTATTTTGGAACCATCGCCAGTTAGTGCGATTGTAGTAGCATTAGTATCCACAACTGTTGCCGACACAATAGGTGGGGTCTCTTCTATGTTCAAAGTCAAATCATAGGATTTTTGACCAATTTGTGTATTTCCAGAATATGTATACGCATATAAAATCCCTAAAACACTCGTAGACGTTTTATTTTTAGAAAGAATTGTTGTTAATTTTTCTGTTGAAATTGTGTAACTTATATTTTTGTTGGCGGTTTTATTTGCGATTTCTTCTGTGGTTACTGTTCCATCGGTATTTACTGCATTATAAATTAATGTTGTTGTAAAAGAATCATCGGTTTTGTTGATCGCTATATTAATTGGATCGTCAATGTACGTTTTTGAAATAACAACCGTATTTGCTCTTGCTATAGCTGGTAATTCTAAATCAATATCAACAACCCAATCTCTTCCTGAAGCACTATTGTGAAATGGTATTAAAGCATAAATTGGTATTGTTTTAGTACCATCATCTTCATGTGTAATCGTAAAATCATAAACGTAAGCACCATCAACTAAACTGCCACTACCACTAGCCTTTTTAAACGGATAATTATCAGTTAAATAAAACTTTTCATCAATAGTTGCTTGTCTAAAATCGTAAGAAGTTTTTGAAGTTTTTGAAGTTTTTGAAGTTTTTGAAGTTTTACTTAAATCATCGACTTGAACTGTTAAAGTTTGTTGGTTTAGATTGTAAGTACTACCACTCAATTTAATTCCCCACGGTCTAATTCTTATCAAAGATGTATTGTTTATTTGATTTTGACTTACTACCATTACATCAATTCCTGCTTCATGAGAAAATGTAGACGTTTCTGGTGTCCCAGTATACGAATACCATTCACCTATATTCATAATTCACCTCCTACAATAAATCCTCTACTGTTTGAATGTTAGAAACCAAATGGTGTATATCTGTTACTGGTTCTCCATCTTCATCAGTAGCTTTTACAAATTTTAAATAAGCAATTTGAGCTGTATTTGTAACGATTAAATCGTCAAAACCACTACCTTTATCATTTAAGACTGATTTTAATGTCGTGTAATTATAAACTCTAATACCCTGGTTGTCCAAAGCTGAATTAATAGGATCATTGGCTGACTGTATCTTTAATTCATCAGTTGTAAATGTGTATTTCATTTCATTTATTGTACTGTTAGCCGTAGATAAATCATTTTTTACTTGATTTAATTCATCATTTGTATTTGATAGGTTAGCATTTAAATTTGAAATGTCGTCTTGCTGACTAGCTATGTTGTTTTGGTTTTCAACAACTGCGTTATTTAATTCATTAACATTCTCATTGGTTTGACTGATAATTATGTTTACTTCTTCCGAGTTTAATTGTAATTGTGCTATTGTTTCGCCTTGTTCGTTTTGTGTAGATACAACTGCATTGATTTGTTGTTTTTGCTTATTTATCTCTATTTCGGTATTGGATAATTTTTCTTGTAATGTTATATCTTGTTTTGTCTTTATTTCTTGTTTAGTTAGCGCTGGGCTTTCTATAACGCTCTGAAATGTTCCGTCATAAGTAAAATCATGTTTCAAAACATAAGTATCAAAATATTCTGTTTCACTTGTATGAATCCTTATTTTAGTTCCCAGTTTTAAGAAAGGTTTTCCATAACATGTTATTAGTTTGGCATCAACATAAGTCATATTATGAACTCTATTCCATATATTATTTATAGCTTGTTGTCTTAATTCGGCATTGTATAAAATGTAATCTTCGCTAATTACTATTGAATTTTCGCCATACAAATCAATACTTTCTTGATCTTTGTTAGTCACGTTTTCGTCATCAATTTGACTGTTTTTTATAATAAGACAATTTATCGGTCCGTATTTTATTTCTCCGCCTTCTAAAGTTGCGTAGTCGTTTAAATAAAATGTATAATCCGGCGTTTCACTTTGACTTAACCAACATAAGTCAATTTTATTAGTATCGTCATCTATTTCAACCCAAGAACAAGCAATTTTAGCGACAGTTTGCAATACCACCCTGTTTTTTTCACCATTTGTAAATGGGTTGGCAAGAACTGGTATTGTACTGTTTATAAATGTTGTTGTCGTTGGAGTTAGTCCTAATTGATTACATACATCAATATAGAAATCTTCTAACGTCACATCATTATTAGAAAAATCAATACTGCACTCATATTTATTATCCAAATTATTAATCAGTTCTGTATATGCCGTTATTTGCGATAAATTTGCCGTTTTTTCGTTAATTGGCTTGTCTACAATATATTTGCCCATATTTATATATTCTGTTGAATTATCGGCATATTTTACGCCAATTTGTGCATATATAGTTTTATCTATTAAATCAGTATTACTATTTCTTGCAGTAAAGTTAGCAGTTAAACTTTTTACATATACAGTTCCAATGATATTTCCATCAACATAACATCCACCACTAATTTTGATTTTTTGTAAATTATCACTATTAGTTATTGGCGATGTAACACCTTCGACAGTAATCTTTCCTAATCTGTTTCCATTAGCACGATTTTTACATTCGTTTATGAAGTTTGTAGTTGCCATATAACACCTACAATTCTATAATCGCTTGTGTAACCGAATTATATAATTCCACAAGTCCATCTGGTGTATTGTAAGGTAACATCGCTTGAACTGTTCTATCTCCGCGATAACAAGATATAGTTTTCCATGTTTTTGTAAATGGATCTAGAAATTGAACTGTTAATGTTGGTGCTTTTATTATTTCTGTGAAAAAATCTACTATTTCATCTTCCGTCAATGGTCTTGTTGCTAAATCAAGTCTATATTTCGTTGATATAACATTTAATATCATGGTGCCATCGGCGTTTGTTGTGTCTCTACCACTGTTTTTAGAAACATCATACCAACCCACTTTTGTTTGATTAGACAAATATTTAGATATATCTATGTTATTTAATTTTACTTTTGAAACTACAAGAACTGGACTTGCTAAAACATATTTATATCCGTTTGAAGTAAATTCCTTTATCACTTTTTCACCGTCTTTCAATTTCCCTTCGAAAGAAAGTGCTACACATTTTTTAATTTATTTGATATAATTTGAATGGATAAGGAGAATGTTTATGAGAAAAATATTATTATTAGTAGTATGTTGTATTATGTTGTGTGGATGTGGGAAAAAATTTGAAGCTTCAAATTTTAGGTGGGAGAAAATAGGTGGTTTATATCATAGCGTTGGTAGTGTCAAAAACAGTTCTAATGAAAAATGTAATCATATTCATATTAAATTAGTTTATAAAAACGGTGAATTAACGGAAGAAGGTAATTGTATTTATTCGTTCGTTTTGGAATCTGGTGAAGTAAAAAATGTAGAATGCTTATATACTGGAAACTTATCTAATATTCAAGATTATGAAATTATAATCAAAAATATCGAGTGTCAAGACTACTTATACGATTGACACTTTTTTAGTATGTCGGAATTGTAAATGGAAATTGTCCAGTTTGCTTTATTCTTTGTTCTATTCTATCTATTACTGTTCCTTCATCAGTATGAACATAAACATCTATTTCGCTAGATTGCCCACTGAATTGACTCATAGCATTATATACAGCACTATATATTGTACTAGCGATTTGTGATTGATTAAGCACCTCTGTCTTTCCATTTGCATTCGCTACCACTTCTGCACCTGCTTCGCCAGCCCAAAATAAAGTTCCGTGGGATGGTGAACCACCGTTTGCAAACTGCTGTATGTTATGCCATTTGCCATTAAAATAAGCTCCTCCGTTAGATTTAAAACCGCTATTATTATTGTTCATAATTTCTATATTATCTAGCATAGAATTTAGGGTTTTTCTTATGGTTTCCATCCAAGTAGTGAGTTTGCCACTTGCCTTTTTAGTGTCAACATCTATATTGATTTTCGGGTTTATTTTATTTATTCCCTTCTGCAACTCTTCACTAATCGAATAACCTTTTTCTTGCATTTTGTCAACAACTTCAGATTGAATATCTTCTGGCAATTTTGAAAAACCTTCCAAAAATCCAGCTTCACTTTGTTTTGCCAGAGTTATCCATGTATTCACTATTTCATCTGTCATACCATCTATGGTTTGAGATTGGGATATTAACGAATTCAAGACTATCTTATAATTAGAATAAGCTTGAGTTTCCAATTCTTTTGTAATTTCTCCACCGTTTTCCTTGACGGTTTCTAGCATCATATCGCCTTGTTCTTTATAGTATTTCAAGAGTTCAGACATTGTAGCTTTCACATTTTCTACTTGACCATTGTTCTCTTTCTCGTAAACATTTGTTAATTCCACGATTTTTTCTTCTAAATTCTCATAATTTTCCATAAGGACATCTGTTTTTAATTGTTCATAGTTTATTATTAGCTTACTATCTTCTTCGTATTGTTTAACATAGCCATTATATGTCTCTTCTGCTATTTTTAAGTTTTCTTTTAATTTATTCAACTCAGTATTATAGTTATTCATTTCAACACTTAATAAATTTGTAGGTGTTGTTGCGACAATTTGTTCCCATTCTTGTTGCTTTTTATTTACCGCCTCTTGTGCTGATACCAAGTCTTTTAAAGCTTGCTCTTTTTTTGCAAAATTAGTTAAATTTCTCTTTAATGCTTCTGTGTATTCTTCTTCGTATGCATTTAAAATTATTTCAGCTTGCTTTGCTTTTATAATTCCATGAATTGCTGTCTCTATCTCTTCGTAGCTTTTTACCTGCTCACCATTTTTACTTATAATGCCATCAATTAGTTCATATTCCGTTCCATACGCTGTATTCAATTCGTTGAGAATAAAGTTGACTCTATCTTCATAACCTTCTTTTACTTTTCCATTTGCATCGATTAATTCTTCCATTTCTTGTAACAAATTTTCATGATGCTGTGTTACGGATAAGTCAGAAATCAATTTATCTTCCAATGCTTTTTTTGTTTCATTAATTGAATTCACATATTCTTTCATTGCCTCATTAGACTCCATTGTCTTTTCCAACATCTTTTCACTTTCTGTTTCATATCCATCAGTAGCACTAATAAGAGCTAACAAAGCTCCAGTTGCTCCACCGATTGCAGTACCTAAAGGACCAAATATCGACCCAATATAAGCACCACTAGCTATACTACCAAAACCACTAGCTGCCGCTTGTAACGAATTTCCCATGTTCCATCCTTCATCCGATACACTTTTCATTGCAGATGCCATTCCACTCATACTTGTTGATAAACCTAAAATGCCAATTAAAGATACTTTAAATCTATCTGCCATAGTTAAAGATTTGGACCAATTTGTTATTCCTTCCTTCAATCCTTGTGTTAATGATTTATTATAATAATTAACGTTATCTAACGACTTATATAAGGATTTCATAGGAGATAATAGTTTTTTTGTACCTCCTAATAGTCCTGTTCCCGCACCTAATGCAGTAGTTAATTTTTTTGTACCACCTAATAATTTACTAACCAATGCATACAGTCCTATTCCTACAAGTATTTTACCTTGTGTATTTAAGTTCATAAAGGATTTCCAAATATTACCTAAAGTTTTATTAATTCCCTCGTATTTAAAACTAACTTCGCCAGTTAAGGGATCTATCTCCTTAGTAAAGCCTAACCATTCCATAATGTTATCTCTGATTTGTGTAGCTTTCATTCTTACACTTTCCATACCATTATCATAGCCTTTGATTGCATCGAGCAATCTTTGATCAATTCCATCAATTAAATTCGAACCATTGCCACTTCCAGAATCTTTATTTTCGTTAATATTATTTATTTGATCAAATCCCAATGTTTGCCTTTTCAATTCTTTTGCACTCTCAACTGCACCGTCTATGCTATCTTCTAAATCTACATAAGCATCTTCCTGACTAGCTATACCAGAATTATAATCGGTAAGTTCTATACCGAACATATCTGCAAGTGACTTTGTTACTTCTTTAACTACCATTAAAAATGCATTAAAATAAGGCAATACGTTTGCAAATGTTCCCATAAACAAACTTGAAAGAGCAACTTTCGTTTCTACTAATTGCTGTCTAAAAACTTTTAATTGGTTACTTGGAGATTCTATGGTATTCGCCAAATCTCCCATCGCAACTTTTGCTTGTTTCATTGTGGCAATATATCTCAATATTTCCTTTTCAGCTTGCGTCATTTGTTTTACTGTTCTATCATCAATTCCCAATGATTCAAGAATCGGCTGTAATGTTTGTTGGGTAACATCAATACCGTAACTTCTTAAAGGTTTAGTTTGCCCAGCATATACACCAGCTCTTATAGCCTCAGCTGTATCTTTTTCGGTTTTGTTATACAAAGATGCTAGGTCATAAGATAATTTAGTCATCGTTTCTGACATTATTGCAGAATACGTGTCCGGAATGCCAACTGATTCACCCATAGATTGAAAGATACCTTGCATATAAAAAGTTTGTGTCTTGTTAGTTCCGAAGGCTTCATTAAGTCTATACTGAAATTGTGTTGCTTCTTTGCCTAAAGTCGAAAAAGTTTGTACTCCATCTTTCTCAATGTTCTTAAATACTACATTAAACAAATTTAATTGTTCGGTATAATCAACAGCTTCGTTCATCCAATCCAAAAATTGACCTGTGAAACGTTTTATTGCTACATAAGTTCCACTTAATGTTAAACTCTTACTAAGTTTGTTAATACTATTTGTTGCCTTATCTGATCTAGATTTTAATTCATCAATGTCACTTATTGTCTTGTTAACACTCGTGTTTGATTTTTTTTCAATGTTGCCTAATCGGGTATATATGTTTGTTAATACATTTTCTATCCCAGTTAAACTCTTAACCAAACTGTCTACACTGTTTTTCGCTTCTTGTGATTTTGATTTTATTTGCAGTTCTAGTGTTTGTGTACTATCCATTTTGCTCACCACTTTCTTGGATTGTTTCCCTTTCAGTAGTGCTACTTTCTTTATTTTTTAAAATTGATTGTACCTGTGATACTCTTCCCTTTATTTTAGCTACTAAAGCATCGCTCGCTTTTGTTTTGTCTTCAACTTTGTCTTTATATATGTTATATGGTTCTTTCGAGTATTCAACCTTTCGTTTGCCAAAAGCATTACACAATGCCACCGATATTGCTTCATGAAAATAAGCCCCTTGTAGCCAAGCATTATTATTGAACATTTCTTGTTCACGTTTTAATTTGTCAAAATAAGAAAAACGGTATGCCCAGAACAAGTCAGGGTTTCCATCCCAAAACTCTTTCACAGACATACCATATGTAATTGCCATAGGCAACAAATCATAAAACCAATCTGTTAAGTTTTTGTATTGTTTACCTTTTTCTTCATTTTCTACTATATCTCGATTATCTTTAGTTCCTCGTCGTTCTCCGTCGAGCTTGTATCGGATAGGGCATTCATAAAAGCTTGATATTCTTCAATCGCAAACTTAACGATATTTGCAACTTTTTTACCGCTTTTTTCATAAGTATCCATTAATTTTAAAGCTAAATTTGGATTTACATCTTTATGGTTAGCCATAAATAAACTAGCCCATAGCAAATCAAAATAAGTAATTGGCTTTTTGTTAAAGTCTTCAACAGAAAAGCCATTTGCCTCTAACCATTTAATACTATCTCTAGTCATTTGTAATTGATAATCTTTATCATTAATTTTTAATTCTAATTTTCTCATTGTTTTTCCCTACTTTCTTTTGTTATGCTGTAGCTATTAATGCTGTTACTTCTTCTGCTGTTTTATATGCTGGTGCAACACTAGGAACAGTATGTAAAGTACATTCGATAATACCACCAACTGATACCTCATTTACCCAAGTCTGAATTGTTCCTTTATATTCAAATCCAGTACCATCAGGCAACTTAATTAAAATATCTTTCTGTGTATTATCACAAACATCATTAACTGCTTCTAAATTAGTTTCAGAATAATTATATGTAAAATCCATATCTCCAGTATCTGGACGATCAGCAACGTATACTTTTACTGAATCGCTTGAAGTAGTTGTTTCTACAGTACCACCTGCTTGTCCAGTTGCTGGCATACCCTTAACTGCTACTAAAACAGCTTTGCTATAGGTTTCTTCCGCTTCTTCTTTAACTCTTAATTCAATACCTAAATCTAACATTTATTATTCACCTCTCATTGTAATTTCCCTTACAATTTGAAGTGCTACATTTATTTCGGATAGATAACTAATTTATCTAATCCATATTTTGTATCTAATTTTCCAGTTGTCTTTATATTATTTCTATGTATATTACTATCTACATTTGGTGCATCTAATTCAACTTTTATAGTAACACGATAATTAACTTTAAAGTAATTTACAATAACTTCAGTTATTTCATTACAGATAGTTCTTTTAGATACTTTTTTATTATTAATTGTTTTATCTTCTGCATAAACATCTATTTCAATTCCAAATGTATAAGTTTCTTCACCATAACTTAAATTATTGTACTGATTAGTTACTGGCAATAGTTTAGTTGGAACAATCGGGAAAACTTTACTTTCTTGTGGCATTGTTTTGGTAACAGTCGGGTTATATATTGAATTTTGTTCTACATATTCTTTTATTTGTGGATAAATAATAGTTTCAAATAAATTTTCTACTATCAATATAAATCACCTGCCGTCTTTCGTAATTCAACTTCTACAATATTTCCTATTTCATCTTTAATATCGTTAAAGGCATCAAAGAACATGTGTCTACTTGGTAAACCTCTTGTCCAACCGTAAGTTCCGTCATCTTTAGGATATATCCATCCTTTTTCGCCGTGTTCGTTAACATCATATTTCCAACTTTTAAATGCTGGGTTGGGATTTGGATGAGGTTTGTTCGCTCCTACAATACCACTACCCATCTCATTTAAAATTAAGACCATATCAGTAGTCCAAACTCTTCCAACTTTAGTGTTCTCATTGTAATCCCATTTTACTTCATTTGCATGATTATAAATACCGTTAGCATAGCAATATTCTAAAACTTTCTTATACATCGCTTCTGTTGCATATCTGACAGCATTATCTATGCCCTTTTCATAAAAATCAGCAAATCTATTTAGAAGATTTTTTGCTTCTTCTAGGCTTTTCTTCGACAATTCCATTGTCAATACTGTTTTCATCTAGTACCTCGTCTTTTGGTTCGACTACTTCATTAATATTTTTTTCATCACAAGTAACTTCTTCTTTAACAAGTTTATGTCCAGCTTTGATAAGATTATTTTTAGTCGTTTCATCGAAAACGATTATTCCGTTTGTAAATTTATACATAGTACACCTACTTTCCGGTAAGTTTTTCAAAATATATAATTATAACTGAATTACCATCTCTAGGTGGCAATAATCTATAATTTGCGTTATCTCCATTTTGCATTTCGCCAACTGGTGTCACACCATCAAGATATGCAACATCAAATTCTTTAAACATACCTTGATATGAAACAGGGATAACTGCTTTTTTCATTATTTTGGCATTTTCACCAAATTCAGCAATCTCGGCATCAGTACTAACTGGTTGATAATTAAATCTATAAGGTGTTTTATTAGGTTTATCATAAATTGTAATTTCATTGCCTTCTTCGTCTAAATCAACACGAATTTTACTCGCAATATAAACATCTTTAACCCAATCACTTGGATTAGCATTAATTTTCGTTATCATCTTGGAACACCTGCTTTTGGTGGTGTTAATTCGCTTAATAATTCACTAGATATTAATCCAGTTAAATAAGTTACTGTTAATCCATTCTCGCTATATGATTGAACATTAGTCGTACCCATTTTCTTATATAATTCAATCGCACACCTTGTTTGCCAATTCGCTAGTCTTTTGTTTGTTTTGTCTAATTCTTTTTGACTAAAATCATAAGGAAAAAGTGCATTTAGAGCAACAACCTCTGCGTCGTCTAGCTTATCCTTAAAATAATCATCTTTTGATTCGTCGGTAACATTACCTAAAATTTCTAGTCGCATTTTTTTTAGTTGTTCTTCTCGACTCATAAATACACTTCCTTACTTTAAAAGAATTTTATTAAGCTGATACTTCTTTTGTATTTACAGGAGCATCAGTTGAATTTGTTACATTAACATCAATAGTTGGTGTTGGTTTAGTAAATGTTGTTGTTAATCCAGTAATCTTAGCATGATACCATTCTGGTCCGTGATCTAATCCAATTTGACCAAAAATTTGATATTTTTCCCCTGCACCAGTTTTTGCTAATGGTTCTAAGAAGAAATTTCCTTTGCCTGGTACTGGTTGTTCTACTGGTCCAATTACATCAAAATTTAATAATAATGCTGTTCCAGATGGTAAAAATTCACCTAAAGCAATATGAACTGTTCCTAATGGTAAGATAATATCCCATACTTGAACACCATAAGCACTCATATATGGTTCTCCCATTTTCATACCCCATTTAATAGCATCGGCTTGTAATTGATTTAAACCAACTGTATTAGTCCATAAATATAAGTTGCTAATATCACCCTGTGCATCATAGATTTCTTGTTGTGCATCGTTTACTAACCAAATATCTAATGGTTTTGTTCCGGCAGTAACAACATTAGTTGTAATAGCTTCAACTATGCCTCTAGTTTTATTGATGGTTGCATCTGTTGTAGCTTTATTATATGTTCCTTGAATAAATGTTTTTTCAATACTTCTTTTGATTTTATCCATTTTTTGTGCTACTTGGAAAGATAACTCATATTGTGGATTTGCTACTTGTCCAGCAATATTAACACCACTTAATGTAGCCATATTAGATTGTTTTGCGTAAGAAATAGCAACAGATTCCATAAATATTTGTGTAACATTACTATTTTGTGCTCTTGTTACAAATGTTGCGTCTGGTGCTGTTAATGATGCGGTTTCACTAATAGCTGGAATAGCACCTTCCTCACTTGTATAATATTGTCCACATACAAATTCTACTGAATTTGTGTATTTTGTTTTTCCACTAATCATATTTAAAAATGGAGTTTTTGTATTTGCTTTATTGTATAATATTCCTGAATAATTAGGAACACTAAATGATTGTACAGTTTCTGTACCTGTCATATTTAATCACCTCGTTTTTTTCTATTTCCCTATTTTTAAACGAAGTGCCACACATAGCTAATTTTTTTTCTTTTTTTGTTCTTCGAAAATTGCATTTGTAATTTGAACTTGTGCAATCGTATCATTCTTCTTAACAGCTTCATCAAGTTGTGATTTTAATTCGGCAATTCTGTCTATATTTGGAGTTGCTTGCGTACCACCAACTGGTTTTGGTGTGTCGTTAAGCAAATTAGTTATTGTTTCTTTTTCGGCGTTTTCTTTTGTTTTATTTAGTAACGAAATAAAGTTATTAGCCAATTTAATAGACTTATCATAATCTTCACTAACAATATTTTGTAAAGTTTCTTTAATCTCTACATCTTCATCAGTAATCTTTATCCCATTATCTAAAAATAATCCTTTTACTGCTAATTCACTTTTAGTAATTGCATTTGCCTTTTTATCAGCTTCAATTTTATTTAATTCTGCGACTCTCTTTTCGTCATCTGTCATTTTTGTTTTTTTGAAATCTTCAAATTCATTTGATAATTGTTCTTTTTCGTTCTCCAAATTTGTTACTCTTTTTGCATATTCATCAACTCTTGCTTTTGGAACAAAATTTTTAGTTTCATCTAATAAAGCCGTTAACTTTGCTTCATTATCTAATTCTGTATTATTCCAAATTTCTGTTATTTTTTCTTTCATATATTCCTTTCCCACTCGCCAAGTTTAGGCACATTGTATGGTGCAAATTTGAGTGTCGTACGATTTATGCTCTGTACGATGAGCAAATTTATATACAACTGATAAACAGTTATAAACTATGGTCTAGCATAATGGATTCGAACCACTGATTTCTGCATCCCAAATGCAGTGCCTTACCAAACTAGGCTAATGCTAGATGGAGCGGTATATCAGAATTGAACTGATACCGATAGTTTGGAAGACTATCGTTCTACCATTAAACTAATACCACATGGCAAATCGACTAGGACTTGAACCTAGACAAACAGTTTTGGAGACTGTTATGCTACCATTACATCATCGAAATATTATGGTGCCGATTGACTGAATCGAACAATCATATATGCTTTACAAGAGCATTGTTCTACCATTAAACTAAATCGGCATTAACCAAAGGCTTCGAAAGTTTCTTTGGCTTGGACTTACATATAAGGCTTTATAGATGTTGTACTTCCATCAAAGTTTCTTATATTGCCTTTTTGACTGCTAAGAGTCTAAGTTTGTTTCATCGTTGTTTGTCTTGTTAGAAAAACTGTTACCATTATTTTCCTCATCATTACTTTTGTTTTCTTGTAATTGTTTGCTGGCTTGTCCTATAAATAATTTAATCCAATTTTCTATACCACCATAAAATTCCATCGATTTGTTAAACGTTTCATTTGGATCGCTATATAATCCACTTGTTGTCATCGCAACATCTGGTGATACACCACTTTGAATTTGATTCATCATTCCTTGTGATTTTACCAAGAAGTTATCTGATTTGTTTCTAGTAAATTTTTGGTCTATATCTTTCAATGTTAAACTTTTTATTTCACTATTTGGAGCAAGTCGACATATTCTTAATATCATTTTAAGTTCTGGTTTAGAACATCTCTTAAATTCCATTTCATCGCCATCAGCTCTTGAATCAGCCATAGTCCAACCTTCACCTAAATATCTAGCTTGTCCAGTATCGCCACCACTAGCTTTATCACTATTTTTAGGTATTCCAACAATATTTAAAGCTGTGTTAAACATTCTATCGTGAATTACTTTTGTATTAGCATGATCTATATTATTTGATAGTAATTTTAAGTCAGCTTGTTTCCCAGGTTCTGGAGAATATATCTTAACTGCACCTAGTTTAACAACTTCATCCAAATCTTTTTTGTCTATATCTTGATTTACAAATACTAACAAACTTTGGACATATTGCTCTAATCCGTCAATTTCATCCGAAGTTACCCTATTAATAGCATTTAAAATATCCATAACTACTTCAATTATTCCAAGTCGTGATTTATTTAAGTAATATTCGAAAATCGGTATTTCATGAAGTACATGCCATTTTATGAATTTGACTTCAAATCCAGTATAAGTATTATTACCACCTAACTCATAATAAGCATTATTAGTATAAACGCTTCCTTTAATAGCATAATCTTTAACACCCCGCGTATATGTACACCCAAATAACTTTCTATGTGGCAATCTACTTGAATAAACACAAAAAGTTGTTCTACTATCAAGATTTTCAATCATAAACGGACTGTCTTCATTTATTTCCGGTAACACCAAACGATGTCCTATCCCTGCTATATATAAATTTTCTGCAAGTTCCGTATCTTTTGAATACTTGTCTTCGGCAATCATATAGCTATTTAAAGCCCCAACTTCTTTATTAGCGACATCACCACGTTGCACATATTGAATCGGTTTACCAAAAACAAAACTTTTCTTAAATTCAACTAAATAATAAGCATTGTTCTCAACAACTTTGTTATTAATTGTCGGTCTTACTTCCTTTACTTTATTTAAAATTGGTTGAATCCCTTTGTAATAATTTTCTAAATATTGAATTTCATAAGCATTTTGTAAATGTAAACTAAACACATCGCAAAGTATTTGTTGAATTGTGTTTTCATTCATATCTTCCGGTTCATAATCGGCGTAAATAATTTTCCTTCCGAATAACCTTGTATCTTCTTGTTGAATAGCCGTCATCGGTTGTTCTGTCGGTCTTTGTATGTTTGTATTTTCTTCGACTGTTTCATTTACTATCACTTCATTTTCCATGATTCACCACCTTTATATTCGGGTTTCCCCAAAATATAAAATTAGGGAACACAACAATAATTTAATTACGGTTATGCTCCCGTGTAGCACTAAAGGACCAATTAAGGGAAAAACTGGGTCCTTCGGTTATGTTTATACCTTATTTATAGAAAAAACGCTATGTCCAAAGTATAAAATCTCATCAAATAATGAGATTTTTGCATTAAAACGTTCTTTTAAACGGTTTAGCCTTAGGTAATATTGATTTACCCATAATAATTTCACTAGCCATCATTGAAATAGAATCGGGTGCATCATCATGTTTGTTTGGATAATCAAACGAATACATATTCAGATTGTACATAAATCTACCATAATCACTATTAGGCGTATAAGTTAATTTATCTTTGAATTTAATTCGACTTCTTACGATTCCTCTATTGTCTTTAATCCTTTGCTCTTTTGGTTGAGTATTATATTTAGTTCTTATTTCACACATATAATATCCCTTTTGATGTAATTTTTCTTCTATTAATTTAGGCAATGAAGTATCTGTATTGTTTTCTATAACAAGCAATATAACATTGTTCGCAATTATTTTGTCTACAATATCATCATATAAATCTGTCATTGGTTTTTGTTGAAATAAACAATCAACTAAATAATAAAAATCATCGTAGCCGTGTCTACATATTGGCATAGATACATTGTCTTTTCCTTTTCTTGCTGGGTCCAATGTTGCAACCGCTCCTTTATTGCACGCAATATTTCCATACTCATCCTGTGGTAATTCTTCAAAATGCAACAATAAAGTATCATCAAATTCTCGCCCAGTTGGTGCGATTGGATTTTGTTGATATACGCAACTGAATAAAAACGGATCTGTACTTTCTTTTAGCTTTATTGCTTCTTTTTGTGAATATAAAAATGGGCATGTAGTATGATTGTCTTCATCTAACAATGGTACTCTTATAACAACAGTAGAATGGTCCTCACTTTCCATAACAAACTTGTTATCTGTCGGTATTAATCTTGAATACGAATCTCTTTCTTCAATTATTTTATTCAAAATATCAGTATTACTCCATTGTGTACCAACAAAAATATAAGTTATTGGATCATCAGTTTTTCTGTTAATCCAATCAGTTTTCCATTTGTTCCACATATCATCATGTATTTTTATAGCATTAACTTCTTCTGCACCCTTTAACATATCATCAAGTATAATTGCAAATGATGCTCTTTCTCCAGTTACTGAACCGCCTCTACTTCTTGCTATGTGGTTAGATTTGGCTACATAAGAATTTTTAATAGTCCAATCTGACTCTTTTTCAGTACTAAAAGGTTTACCATTGTATAATTTAAACAAAGGAAATATTTCGGCAAACTCTGGGCTAGACAACCAACCTTTTATTGTTCTACTAGCTCCTAAAGCTAACTCATCAGAGTAAGATAATCTTATAATCGAATTATTTATGCTTAATCCAAATGCCCACGCACTAAACATAGTAGTTAAATATGTTTTCGCACTACTTGGTGGATATGAGGCAATAATGTATTCTAATTTTGAATCAAATGCACATCTATTTAAAGCATCAACTAATGGTTTTAAATATTCTCTACGATTAGCTAATACTTTTTTAGGCATATTCCATTCTATATAGTCAACAAACGATTCAAAATCTCGTCTAGCACAAAAACTATACACTCTTTTATAATAATCAAAAAAGAGAGCCATATTTTCTATTTTGCTCCCTTCTACTAATTTTTCTAATATAGGAATTAGTTTATGTTTTGCTACTTTAACACTTCCTAATTCGTCTTTTTTATACATTTCTTCGAGTATAGCCAATATACTATCGCACCATGTAAGTTTGTCGATTTCTTTTATTTTTGGCGAACGAAGAACCGATAAAATATCATTAAAAGTACTATCTAAATTTGTTGGTTGTTGTTTTATGGTGATTTTGTCACCAATTTTATAATTCATTCTATCACTCTCTCTTTTTATTTTCCCTTTAAGAGAGTACTACACTATTTTTTTTATTTATTTTCGTTATTAGTTATTTCGTCATTCGTGTCAAGACTATCATAATATTCTTTTTCTTCTTTTTTAGTTGCTTTCACAACAAAACCTTTTTCTATTCTTTCTTTGGCAATTTCATCATCACACTCGAACACATCACCATAATACCTCTTAACTTGATCCTCTATGTTTTCATTAGTTGTTTTATCTCTAAAATAATCATAATCTTTATTTTTAAATATTGCTTTTACTATCATTTTTCATTCCTTCTTTCTTTATATTTTCACTATTTATAAATATTTCGTAGCATTCTTCACTACAAAATTCATGCCAATAATCGCCAATTTTTTTAATAACCCAGTTATCATCTTTTAATTGTTTATTTATATCACTATAATCAGTTGAATCTATAATTGACTCAAATCCACACTCATCACATTGGCATTCACAATTTTCAAATGTATAATCTACATATTTTGCCATACTATTACTCCTTTGGAAATGTTAATATAATTGGAATGTCTGCCTTAAGGCATGACTTTATATATTCATCTAATCCTGCTTTTACTTCAAACGCTCTATCATTTGTATCATATTTTGCGACAATAATATTATTATCTGTGACAATCACATTTTCCAATTCTTTATCTTCAAAATAATCTTTATCAACACCTAATTTATTAGTAATCATTTCCACTAATTTTGGTTTAGGTTGTTCTTGATTATCAATTATCCTTTTAATATTATCTCTATAACTGTTTCCAACTAAATTGATTAATTCATCAACAGTAACATTTTTTTCTTTTAATAGTTCAGACAATTCATCACCAATTACTAATTTAGGTTGTCTTTGACCTATCCCTATATATTTACAAAAACCTGTAAATTTCTCATCTTGGCTTATAATTAAAATATTGTTCATTTTATCCCTACTTTCTATTAAATATATCTTTTAATACTAAAAACAATAAAGTACAAACTAACCCATGCCAAAAAGTCCATACATAATTAATTTTAAATACCCATATTACTAAACTACCTAGACCCCAAAATATTAAACTTGATGTTCCGATGCTAATTAACAATGCTAATAACACTAATAATATAATTAAAATAGTTTTCACTTGATTTCACCTACCTTTTTTATCAATTCTTTTAATTCGCTTTTCCCTTCTTTGCTATTTGGCGGTGCTACCATTTTAACTAATGTACCTTGTGGTAATTCTAATGCTCTTTCTACTTTAACTAACCATTTTGGTCGCATATCATGATTGCCATTGAGATAGTTAGTTATATTTTGTCTCGTTGTTCTAGAATCACCTAGTTTTTCTTCTATTTTATTTATTTCTTCACATAATTTAATGTTTGTCCAATTTTTCTTTTTCAAAATCAATTTAATATAATCACTAACATTAATCATAAATACCTCATTTTATTTTTTTTAAAATGACAATACTTCTAGCACGACTAGGAGTTGTTTTTATATATCCTTTTTCTTCTAGTACCATTAATTTTTCAAATACTGGACGAGTATCACATTTTAACATATTTGCTAATTCTCTTAAGGTAGGTGGATAGTTATTTTTATTTATGAAAAACTCAATCGCCTCTAAAACTTGTTTTTGCTTTATACTTAGTTTTCTCATTATCTTATTCAACCTCATTGAGCAACCACATGAGACATTCTATTTCAGTTCGTTGTTTAATTTCTGGATTTTTCTTTAAATATTCAAGTCTATTTCTAATATCATCTTCATTCTTCATATTTTGATATTTTTTCCAAAATTCGAATAATTTTTTGTGTTGATTAACTAAATTCCACATATCATATAAATTATCATTAATTTTATTTTTATCCATATTACACCAACCTTTTTTAATTTATTCTTTCTGTTTTGTTTCTTATGTCCGACATACAAAATTCATTATATGTCTTTATATCTATTCGCTTTCCTCGCATACATAGCCACGGATTCAACATAAAATATGTAGTTTTGTTTTCTTTAATTTTATGTAAAATGTCATCAGCAATCATTCCTTGTACTTGCCTTCTTACTGTTGAATTACTAACACCACAAAGTTCAGACATATTTTTTATAGTTATTATCTTACCATTGTCAAACTGCAAAATGTTATCCATATATCCTATATGACATACTAAAGTTTGTAATATTGAATACTTTCTACAATATTCATAAATTTTAGGGTTGATTTTTATAAATGAATACTTTATTTCTTTTGCATTTTTTAAATAGTCTTTAGCGCTTTTTCTGAATACTCTATCACCTTGCGATAATTTGACATATTGTTCACCCGGCTCTAATTCGTCAATAACAATAAGATCACTGTTAATTATGTATCTTTTTTCTTCAATATTTATCACCTCTTTATTCTGTATAATACATTTTTCTTAATGTAATTATATCTTTTTGTAATATTTCTTCATCTTGTTGTTTTAACCATGTGTAAAAATAATTTGCTTCTGCATTATATAAGTTTGAAAATTTAATGTTATGATTTTTTGCAACTTTTTCTTTTATACTCCTCATAAACTTCCAAAAGTTATAATATGGGAATTTTAATTTAGTCATTATATCTTCACATTCTATAACAACACCTTCAATATCTTTTTTACTTATATCATCCTCGTTTGTATTTTCTAAATACCATTTGTGGAAATCTCTGATATCATTAAATACTTTATATATTGTTTTATAAGAGCAATTAATTAATTTTGATAATTCTAATACTTTTTCATATGGTTCTTTTTTAAATTCAAAATCATTATGAATAATATCTAATAATATTATTTTTGATTTGTCGTATTCAATTATATGAGGATCATTCTCTATATCAATAACTTCAAATGTCAATGATACATCATTTGTTTTTAAATATTCTTCTAATGCTTTTTTATCTATATCGCTATTTTCATAAATATTCTTAAACCAATTAACATAGTCGCCTTTATTGGTAGACTTACTTGCAATAAATAATTGTCCATTTACCCAAGACATAATTCCTAAATAACCATTTTCTTTCTTATAACAAGTTACTTTTTTATTTTTAAATTTTATCAACAAATGTTCTAGTTCTGTTTCTTTTCTTTCATTTATATTGAAAAATTTTTCATAACCACGAGCCACAACTTTATTTTTCAATGCATCTACAAATAATCCTCTTGCTTTGCAAGTTAATTCATTCCAGTTTTTATTATAGAAAGCATTTCTTGTAAAATTAAACGAGCTAATATTATCTTCTAAAACATTTTCTTTGATATCTTTAGACATCCTTAATTGTTCTACCATAGGTATATCAATTATCTTAGCTCGACACTCGTTAAATTCATCAACTTCCTCAGGTTCACCAAAATAATCATTTTTTATTTTACCTATAGATGGATTTTTTCCCTTTTCTAATACTAACACTTTTAAAAAGCCACCAAATTCAACTTTTCCCTCAAGATTAACTGAACATTGATTTCCATCTATTTCAAAAGTATTTCTATGTCCGTGAACTTGTATAATATTTTTATCTCTTTCATTTTCTAAAAATATTTCATCTATTTGTGCATTATAATCACCAACGCCGTTAATAAACTGTTCGGTAGCCACTAATTGTAATTCATCTGGAACATAACTTACTCCTCCGTGAGATACTAAATATGTCTTACCGTCATAGCCAAAATATGCAATTTGCCCAATTCTTCTATAAAAATTTCTTAATTCACTTTTATCAATATCAATAATCTCAAGCATAGTTTTGTTTAAAAATGTTTTACTTTTGATATTTTCACATTCATCTAAAGAATAATAATTTAACCATTTTTCATGATTACCTTCCAAAAGCAATACATTTTTATTTTTGGCTAATTCCATTAAGAACAATAACGTTTCTTTATTTTGTAATCCTCTATCTAAATAATCTCCACAAAAAATATACATTTCATCAACATTATAAGGATTTTCATCAAAATATTTTTTTAATGGATTATAACATCCGTGAATATCTCCAAAAATATGAACTTTAGAGTAATGATTAAAATCAAATAACTTTATTCCTATTTCATTCCAAAAATTATCTTTATTTACTTCCACCCAACCGCTAGTTTTAGATTGTGTTTTTAATCTTGAATACATTTTATCAATAACATTTTCAGGTACTCTTTTATAATCTTCTCTTAAAGAATTTCTTCTTTTGCACTCTTCGATAGGCACATCACTAAAGTCAACATAATATCGTCTATATCTGTATCTTTCACATAGCTTATTATATCTGCTAAAATCACTTGATCTACTATGTGTAGCATCTATTACAACAAACTCTCCTCGACTCATTCTTTTTTCTAACAATTCAAATAATAATTGCCATACATAATTATCGTTTTTTTGACTAATTACTCTATGATTTTTATCTGGTACAATTATAGGGCTTTCAACTAATAATCTAATCGTATCGGCACACAAAGTGTAATTTTCTAATCCCATTTTCTTTACCCAAGTTGATTTTCCACTTGCAGGACTACCTCTTAATATTACTAAGGTTCTCATTCTTTCACCTACTTTCTTAATTCATTTACTACATCTATTAATTCATTTATTCTTCCTTTCTAACAAGTCCTGCTTGCATTAAATCTTTTATATATTTTTTAATATAAGATGTTTTATTTATTATTTTTTTTGACATATTACATTCATTATAACTAAAGTTATAACAAACTATAAATATTTCTTTTGTATTTTCATCAATTACTACTGATTTACTTCCATTGTAATAACTATCAACGTGCATTTTTTCATATAAGTAATCTTCTCCGACTTCAAATCCAAAATCTTTTAATTTATCAAAATCTCCTGTATATATTAGTTTCATATTATTTATTCTCCTAACTTATAAAATTCAAGCATGTTTTCTGCTTCTAATTTAGCCAATAAATCAATTTCTTCTTGTCCTAATTTATTTGTTGGCGTTAATATTTCTAAAGTATCTTGGTCTAATATTAAATATCTTGTTAATTTTAAATAATATTTATCTTCTACCCCAGCGTATTTATAACTATCAAAGTCGTATTTTTCTATAAATTCATCTTGTTTATCATCTCTTAATTTACATTTTAATTTTTTATTCATATCTATTCTTCCTCCATTCTCTTTAATTGTCTATCTACTTTACTCCAAAATATATTTATTATTTCTTCACTTGATATACCATAATATAGCTTAAATTGTTCTAACATTACCATAACATCGGCTATCTCTTCGGCTATATGGTCTTTAGCTCCAATTATTTCAGTTAAAGGTATTTCATACTCAACTGTATCTTTTAATTCACGATTTATTATAGCCTCGTTTAACTCGAATACTTCGCTTTGAAAATATTTTAATTGTGGTATAACTCCGTAATGATTAATTATCTTTAATAATTTTTCTTTAGGTTCTATATTCATTTATTATCACTACTTTCTAAAATATTGAGTAAATTACAATTATAATTCATTAAGTTTGCTCTATTCATTAAATAATCTTCTTTTAATTGTAATTCAACACATTTCTTAATTAACTCTATTGCTTTAATTATTGTTTCTTTTAGTTGCTGATTTTCTTCTGATATTATTAAAATTAAATTTTGCACTTTTTTATCTACATTACCTATGTTAATTTCGTGTTCTAAATGGTCTATTAACTCTTCTGGTATTATCATTTATTCCACCTCTTTATTAACATCTTTTAACCACGCATCTAACTTTCTCTTTACGTCTTCAATTAAATCTTCCAACCACATTTTTCTTATCTTATCTAATGGCAAAAAATCAGTTATATAATCTTCTGATACCGTTGAATATATAGCATATAATTCTTTATTTTTTTTCTTATGAAGTTCTCTTGCCATATTTATTTCACCTCTTTTAATTCTTGTTCGATAAATCTATCCCAGCATTTTAAATAAACGCTTTCATCTACACTACAGTTTTGTGAACAATAGTCTATATTTTCTTCTTTAGTGTTAAAACTATCTATCTCGCAAGGTAGATTATAATCAATTAATAATTGCAATGCTTTATTGTATTTTCGAGCTAAATCGATACTTTCATTATGTATTTTAGTAAATTGTTCAATCCATTGTTTTCTATCTTTTTGTAAGAAATCTATTATTTCTAATAATTCATCTTTATCAATGTTTGATAATTCTCTTACTTCTTTAAACGCATATTCTTCAATTTCATTCATTACTATCAACCTCGTATTTCATTGAATCGAATTGCTCTTTTGTAACAACATTTCTTATTTCAGATGGTATAATCAAAATTCCTTCTTGTCCATACTCATTATTACAACTTAATTTATGTACTTTTGTTGTATATTGATAATCTAATCCAGTTACTTTAAATCCGTTAACATAATCCCCTATTTTTATTAAATCTATTATATTGTGACTTGCTTCTACGTTTCCTACTGACACTAATTCAATATCGTTTTTATATTTTATATTTGCATTATTATTTCTTTGAAAGCTTATTATTTTTCCTATTCCTAGCTTACGATTAGTTTTGTTATAGCAATGCATTCCTACTTCTAATTTCATATTTTCACTCCTCAAACCATTTACTTATATTAAATTTATCATTAATACAACCTGTACCATCACAATATGGGCACACATGGTCTTTATTAATATAGCTAATTACTTCTTTTTCCATCCTTTCTAATTTTTTTACTAATTCTTTAAAATTAATTGCATATAAGTCTTTTAAAGTCCATTTTTTATCACTATCGTCGTTTAACCATGATAAAATACACATCTGTCTTTGATTATTTGTAACTACAGTAAATTTCCAATTATAATCGTCTTTAACTTTAGCATATTTCAAATCGATATTTCTTTTAATATAATCAGTTAATATTTGATACAAATAATCTTTACATAACATACACGGTTTTGTTAATTCCTTGATTGGCGATGGTGTTAAGCAATTATCTTTTAAAGAAAAAACAATTTCGTTTATTAAATAAACTTCTTCTTTTCCTTTTGAATACCAACCGTAAGAAGTTTCAATCATTTCTTTATGTTCGAACGGTACATCATCATCTATAACACCAATTTCTTCAACTTCTAATTCTATATCGTTTAATACTTCTTTTTCATTATAGGTATAATTGTATAAATCACTTTCTACAAGATTTTTGTATTTTTCTTTCGAATGTTCATCTACTACCAAAGGTATTGTTTCATTATATAATTCTTTATTTTTTAATTCCCATCGTTCATTGATTTTTATAGTTTCTTTTTTTTGGAAAATTTTAGGGTATTCATCTATAACATACCAATCATTTCTAAATGTTTTTCGTATTTCTTTTCCATTTATTAAATAATCACTTATACTACAATACCTTTCAAATGTATATAAATATTTATCTTTCGTTTTTAGTAATTTAATTTTCATATTT
>CASEYV010000003.1 GCA_949292245.1 uncultured bacterium | reverse complement strand
ATTTATGAGTTGAGTTATTTAATAAACGATGATAAAATAGATATAGATAAAATAATAGAAAATAACAATGCAATAATTTATAATGATGAAGAAAAAGTAAAAATAGCAACGGGTTATGAATTAGAAAAATATAATGTATTAGTATGTGAAACAAGTAAAATAATTTTTGTAAATAAAAGTTATGAAATAGATATTGATTTATGTAAATAGGAGTTGAGTTTATGAAGAAAAAAGGATTTACATTAGTAGAGTTACTAGCAACAATAGCAATACTTGCAGTATTAATAAGTTTATCGATAGTAGTATATAATAGGGTTAAAGAAAATGTATTAAATAAAGAATTAGAAAATACTATTTCGTATATAGAAGCACAAGCAAGAAATTATGCAAATGATACAAATATAACATTAGTGAGTGTTGAAGATTTAATACTAGAAGGATATGTTGAACCAGATGATGAAACGGATATATATAATCCTGTAACAAACGAAAGTTTAAATTGTTATATAGTAAAGAGTACATATGAAGATGGCAAATATACATCAACTTTAGATTTAGAAAAAAACAATCGTGATAATAATGGGAAATGTAGTACATATGAAAAAGAAAGCAATTTAATAATTGGAGTATCTCTAGATAATGAAAACTATGAAACTGCAGATAATAATAAATGGTACAAAGACAATGTATATTTAGTAGGAATGCAAAGAAATAATGATAATAAATATGAACAAATAATAGATGAAAGCAAATATGAAATAGAATGGAAAAGTAATTATGGAACAACTAAGGCAACAGCAAAAATTTCAACTGATGTAGTAGATGGAGTAGCAATAAAAATACCATATACATTGCTAGTAAATTGGGAAGCAAATGAAGAATTAATAAAAGCAGAAGCAAGTGCAACAATAAACATAGATAAAGAAGATCCTAAAATAGAAAGAATAGAAGTACCAAACAGTAGTGAATGGAGCAAAGAAAAAAGTATAAATATAGAAGCAACGGATGGTAATGGATCTGGATTAAAAGGGATATATGTAAATCTAGTTGAAGACATAGAAGAATGTATAGATGAATTTAAAGTATGTAATGAAGAAATAGAAACATGTATAGAAAATTTAAAAAGTTGTAAAACAAATGGAAGATATAAAGAAGTTAATAATGAAACGAAGATAGAATTTACAGAAATAAATCAATCAGGAACATATCAAGTAGTAGCAATAGACAATGTTGGTAATGTATCAGATATAAGTGAAGAATTTGAAGTTAAAAATGTTGATGGAACAATAGATAATATTAGTTTAATTCCAAATAAAACAGCTTTAACAAATGAAAATATAACATTAACTGGAAAAGCTCAAGATGATGGTTCAGGCTTAATAGCATTCAAATTTAATCAAACGGGCAATCCAGAAGATGGAAGTTGGAATGGAATACCATTAACAAATGATGAGATAAACAAAACTCAAACAGTAAGTACAAATGGTACATATTATTTCTGTGTAAAAGATAAATTAGAAAACACAGAATGTACAAGCTATGAAGTAAAAAATATTGATAAAAAAATGCCAGAATTAACTATAACCAAAAATACAACAAGTTATACAACATCTTTGACACTGACTGGTTATGCTATAGATAAAGAGGATAGTAATAATGCTGCGTCTGGTATTAAAAGATATCAAATAACTCCAAGTTCTACAAAACCAACAAGTGGATGGACAAAAGTTAATTCAAATACTTTTGAAATTACGACCTCTAAAACAGTATCTGATAATAAAGTGTTTTATTTGTGGGTAGAAGATAATGTAGGAAATGTTACAAGTAAAAGTATAAATATTAGTAATCAAATAATAGTTTTGACAAGTACATCATCAACAACATTATATAGTGAAGATAGTAGTGTAATAAGTAAAACTGTAACAATAAGTGATATTATTAGTTTTGATAAAGCTGTAATTTTAAGTGGGGGAGGAACTGTAAGTGGCTATAAATCTGGAAATAGTGTAGTAATTACCGTAAAAAATGGCAATAAAAACACAGCTCAACGATATGAAACATTTACAGAAAATCCTAAATCTTATTATGCATATGAGGAAAATTATTGTACAAATTATTATTGCCCTAATGGTGGAACGCCAACAAGCCATGGTTATTGTACTGGCAGCAATTATAATCTTTATGGATGGAATTCTTTTATTTGTCAATCAAGCGGGATTTGGAAATTTGATGATTATAGTGACCAATATTGTGATGACCATTACTATAAAAATGATAAAAATGCTTGCCCAGCAGAACCAAGTACAAAATGTACAAGTTCCATAGCTGGGACATCCGCTAGAGTTGATTGTAGAGCAACATGTGAATGGTTAGGAGATTATAAAGCTACATGTACATATTATCAAACTGATTATTACTGTAATTATGGAGACAAGTTAAGTGGAAGATATTGTTACACTTGTACTAGAGGAAGTTTTAATAGATATGGAATGTGTGAATACCAATCATTAGTTAGTTATACTTATTATCAATACACAGTTCAAATATATTATTACAAAATAAAAAAATAATAGGAAAGGATAATCATGAAAAATAAAAAGTTTCTTATAATTAGTTGCATAGTAATATTTTTAATAATTATAGTTGGAATAGTTGTAGCTCAATATTTAATAAATGATTCTAAGCAAGAAAACAAAAAAAATGAAGAAATTGAAGAAATTGTTACAGAATTATTTGAAAATAGTTATAAATATTATTATTATATGTATGGGGATATTAAAATTAGTGATGGATATATTGTGATAGAAGATGAAACATATTATTATGTTGATGAACCTCTTATGACAGTAAATGAATTTAAAAAATTAGTTGAAGATACATTTGTTAGCAATATGCAATACAATTTATTAGAAGTTGAAGAAAAAAATGAATATATAAATATTGCTGATAAAATATATGTAAAAAAAGTTGAAAATCCTTGCAAAAATATCCATGTTTATGAATTTAATGATATGAAATATGAAGGCGATTCTGAAAAAAAATATGTATATCATGATCAAACAAGGAATCCAATTTATAAAGAAAATGATACTTGGAAGTTGGGAGAAAGTATATATAGTTGTGATGAATATTAATAATACTAAGTAAAATAGGAGTTGAGTTTATGAAAAAGAAAGGATTTACATTAGTAGAGTTATTAGCAACAATAGCGATACTTGCAGTATTAATAAGTTTATCACTAGTAGTATATAATAGAGTTAAAGAAAATGTGTTAAACCAAGAGTTAGAAAATACAGTTTCATATATAGAAACTCAAGCAAAAAATTATGCCAATGATACCAATATTACAGTAATAAGCGTAGAAGATTTAATACTAGCAGGATATGTTGAACCAGATGATGAAACAGATATTTATAATCCTGTAACAAACGAAAGTTTAAATTGTTATATAGTAAAAAGTACATATGAAGCTGGAAAATTTACATCAGTGTTAAAATTAAGTGAAGAAAATTATATAGGAGAGAATGGCAAATGTACTCCATATGAAAAAGGCGAAAATATAATCATTGGAGTTTCAGAAAATGGAATAAATTATACAGAAACAAATAGTAGTAAATGGTATAAAGATGATGTGTGGTTGGCAGGACTATTAAGTGGAAGCACCCTTCAAGGCGAATTATATGACTTTGAATGGAAAAGTAATTTAGGAACCACAAAAACAACTGAAATAATAAAGACAGAAACAGTAGAAGGAGTAACAAGTAAAATACCATATACATTAATTGTAAGACGGAAAGATGAAAATAAAAAAGCAGAAGCAAGTACAACTATAAACATAGATAAAGAACCACCAGCAGTAGTAGATATAAAGATAAAAAATGAAAGTAAATGGACAAATAAAGATAAAGAAGTAACAATAAATGTAACAGATTTTCAAGGTTCAGGAATAGCAGGAATATACGTAGGAGAAAAAGACTGTAATGAAATAACAGAGGAAGAGTATATAAAAATAACAGAAAATAAATATACAACCACAAAAGACAATGGAAAATTTAATGTATGTTTAATAGATAAAGTGGGTAATAAATCAGTAACAGAACATCAATTTGAAATAAAATATGTAGATAAAGTAGCCCCAAGTTGTACGATAACAACAACAGCAACAAAAGGAACAAATAATTGGTATACCCAAAACGCGACATTAGTTTTAAATACCGTAGATAAAGAAAGTGGAATAAATAAAAAGGGATTAACAACATCACGAACAGCGAATTATAATAATGTAACCACAGTAGTTCAAAGGGATACAAAAGGAGTAACATATTATGGATATGTTGAAGATGTAGCGGGAAATAAAGGAAACTGCAAATTAGATGTAAAAGTAGATACAACTCCACCATCAATGTCTTTTTCAATTAGTGGATTAAACAAAGCAACCATAAAATGTAGTGATGATATAAGTGGCATAAACGGAACAACAAATATGACTCAAAATTTAACAGGAACAAGGAATTATACAGTAACAAAGACATGTACAAACAATGCAGGATTAAGTGCAACAAATAGCCATACATATACTTATAGTAGTTGTGCACGAGGACATAACACATGTAGATATGGTTGTGATGAATATTACGATAGTTGTAAATATGGATCAAATACATGTAGTTATGGTTGTGATACAACATATGATTCTTGTGCAACTGGTTCAAACACATGTCAAGGAGGATACACACAAAATTGTACCAATAAACCAGTGTGTACTGGAGGTTACACTACAATTTATTGTTGTTATGCTCATGTTGGTAGCACTTCATGTTCTGAAACAACTACACCGTGTGCAATGGGTGGCGGTATTTCAAGACATGAATGTAACAAATATACTTATCAAGAGGAGTGTACAACGGGAGATTATGATCCATGTATTAGTGGTTCAAATACATGTCAAGGTGGTAATGTAACAGATTATGGTAGTTGCGATTCATGTTATTATGGTTCAAACACATGTCAAGGAGGATATGTTCAAATACCATCAACGTGTGATTCGTGCTATTATGGAGAAAATACATGTGAAGGAGGATTCTTATATTGAAAAAAGTAGATTGGAAAATAATAGTAATAATAATTTTAGTAATAATAGTGGTAGTAGAAGGAGTATTTTTAATAAACAAAAAAGGTGAAAATATAGAAAATAACAACGAAGAGAAAAAAGAATTAACATATAATGAAAATAATGTTGTATCCAAAATATCAAATGATATAAAATTAGAATATGAAATTTTTGGAGAAGGAAAATATCTAATATTAAGATTAACAAGTTTAGAAAGAAATATAACAACAGGGACATTAAAAGTAGTTTTTAAAAACAGTGATAATGTAGTTGTAGACACGTATGAAACGGCAACAGGTTTATTAAAAATAAATGATGTTTATGTAATAAATTTAATGATACCAGAAATAAATAATTCATATGCAGGAGATATAGAAGTTTATTATACACCAACATATATGGATGAAGAATCAATATTAAAAGACAAGAGTTTAATGAAATTAAGCACACAAGAAATAACAGAAGAAGGAACAAAAAAATTAAATATAACAGGAGTAAATCCATATGAGCAAAAGATATCGTTAATACAAGGAGTAATAATATTATATAAAGAAAATAAAGTAGTATATGTAACACATTATTCTAAAAATGACATAGAAGCAAATGGAGAAGTTAATTTAAAAATTGCTATACCAAATGAAATAGAATATGATAAGATAGAAACAATAATAAATGAATTATTTTAGATAAAACAAACTATTAAATAAGAAGTAGTGAATAACTGCTTCTTTTTAATTAAAATAACGTGAAAATTATAATTTTTAGCATTAAACTTATTGCTTTAAATAAAGTTTTATTGTATACTAGACATATGTCAAGAAAAGGGGAACTTTGATTGGAACATTATTTTACAAATAACGAAAATTTAAAGAGTGATATAAGAACAATTTATTATAAATATCAAAAATATATTTCTTTTTAAAGTGATAAGAAAGTTATATTTTAGATTAGATAAAAATTATTAAAATGAATGAAGATTATGAATAAATAAAAATTAAGGAGTAAATTCGACAAAAAAACTTTAGAAAAGTGGTATAATATAAAAACAGTGGGAAAAAGTAAGTTTTTTATGCATTTAATGCAAAAATTAGTTGACAAAATTCCGTTTAAGATTTAAAATTTGTGTATGGGGTGATATCGTGGCTTATAAAGTAAAAAAATTTGGTGACTATCGTGAAAGAAGATGTTTTTCGAAAACGAAAAACGTTTTAGAGTTGAAAGATTTATTAGAGGTTCAAAAAAAGAGCTATCAACAATTTCTAGATGAAGGAATAAAAGAAATATTTGAAGATTTATTTCCCGTTGAAAGTTTCACAGGCAATATATCTTTAGAATTTGGTGATTATTATTTTGATGAACCAAGATACTCAATTAAAGAAGCAAAAGAAAGAATGGTAAACTATGCGGCACCACTTAAAGTTGAAGCACGTCTTTATGTGCATGAAACTGGTGAAGTAAAAGAACAAACTATATTCTTAGGCGATATGCCATTAATGACAGATGCTGGAACATTTATAATTAATGGAGCTGAAAGAGTAATTGTATCACAACTAGTTAGAAGTCCAAGTGTATATTTTAAAAGAGAAATAGACAAAAATGGACGTCATATAATTAGTGGTGAACTAATACCTAATAAAGGAACATGGTTAGAATATGAAACTGATGCTAGAGATGTATTATATGTAAGAATAGATAGAACGAGAAAAGTAACAGTAACAACATTATTAAGAGCATTAGGATTATCAACAGATGAAGAAATAATCGAAGTATTTGGGGATAATCAATACATATTAAATACACTTGAAAAAGATAGTACAAGTAATACTGATGAAGCATTAATTGAAATATATGAAAAATTAAGACCAGGGGAACCTGCAACATTAGATTCATCAAAGAATCAGTTAATAACAAGATTTTTTGATAGATTCCGTTATGATTTAGCAAAAGTAGGAAGATACAAATTTAACAAAAAGTTAAATGTTTTAGATCGTTTAGTAGGTTTAACTTTAGCAGAACCAATAATTGATGGCAATGAAGTAATCGTTGAAAGTAATACATTAATAACCAAGGAAATTTTAGAAAAAATACGTCCTTTATTTGCTAATGGATTAAACTTAAGAGAAGTAAAAATAAATGAAGAATTAGATGATTACAATAAAATTCAAACAGTAAAAGTAATAGATCCACTAGATAGCAAAAAGACGATTACACTTATAGGAACAGACCAATCAGTAGACGTAAGAAGACTAACGATACCTGATGTATATGCATCATTAAATTACTATATTGGTTTACATAGCAATATTGGTAGTGATGATGAAATAGATAACTTAGGAAATCGTCGTGTTCGTCAAGTTGGTGAATTAATCCAAAATCAATTTAGAATTGGTATGGCTAGAATGGAAAGAGTTATTCGTGAAAGAATGACCACTCAAGAATTAGAATCAATAACACCAAAGACATTAATTAATATTCGTCCCGTAACAGCAGCATTAAAAGAATTCTTTGGTTCATCTCAATTATCTAAATTTATGGATCAAATTAACCCAATAGCAGAACTTACAGATAAAAGAAGATTATCTAGTTTAGGACCTGGAGGATTATCAAGAGACCGTGCAGGAATGGATGTACGTGATGTTAATGCTTCACACTATGGACGTATTTGTCCAATTGAATCACCAGAAGGTCAAAACATTGGTTTAATAACATCACTTGCTGGATATGCTAAAATTAATGAATATGGTTTTATAATGACACCATACAAAAAAGTAATTAATGGCAAAGTAACCGATGAAGTAATATACATGACTGCTGATGAAGAAAAAGATTATTACATATCACAAGCAACAACCAAAATCAATGATGAAAATGAAATAGTAGAAGATGAAGTAATAGCAAGAATTAATGGTGATACAGTATATGTTGACAAAAGTCATGTTAACTTTATGGACGTTGCCCCATCACAAGTTGTAGCTATAACAACAAGTTGTATTCCATTCTTAGAATATGATGATGCCAACAGAACATTGATGGGTGCTAACATGCAACGTCAAGCAGTACCTTTACTTGAAACTGAAGCCCCAATAGTTGGAACTGGTGTTGAACACATTGCAGCGCGTGATTCAGGATCAACAATAGTTTGTAAAGCAGATGGTGTAGTAGAATATGCAGATGGTTTAAAAATAGTAGTAAAAGTAGCTAAAGGAACAGATACATATTATTTAGCAAACTTTGAACGTAGTAATGCATCAAGTTGTGTAAATCACCACCCATTAGTTAAAGCTGGAGATAAAGTTCATACAGGTCAAGTAATAGCTGATGGACCATCAACAGATAAAGGTGAACTAGCTTTAGGTAAAAACATGACAGTAGCATTTATGACCTTTAATGGTTATAACTATGAAGATGCAGTTATTTTAAATGAAAGATTAGTAAAAGATGATGTTTATACATCACTTCATATATCACACTATGATATTGAATGTCGTGATACAAAATTAGGACCAGAAGAAATAACTAGAGATATTCCAAATGTTGGTGAAGATGCACGTAAAAATCTAGATTCTGAAGGAATAGTAAGAATTGGAACTGAAGTTAAAGAAGGCGACATTTTAGTTGGTAAAGTAACTCCAAAAGGGGTACAAGAACTAACTAGTGAAGAAAAATTGTTACATGCAATCTTTGGTGAAAAGACTAGAGAAGTAAGAGATACATCACTTAGAGTAGAACATGGAGCTGGGGGAATAGTACACGATGTTAAAGTTTACACAAAAGAAAACTCAGATGAACTAGGAGCAGGAGTATCTAAAGTTATAAGAGTATATATAATTCAAAAAAGAAAAATCCAAGTTGGTGACAAAATGTCAGGTCGTCATGGTAACAAAGGGGTAATATCATTAATTTTACCAGAAGAAGACATGCCTTATTTACCAGATGGACGTCCAGTAGACATAATGCTTAATCCATTAGGTGTTCCATCACGTATGAACATTGGTCAAATTCTTGAAGTACATTTAGGAATGGCTGGTAAAAAGTTAGGTGTTCACTATGCAACTCCAGTATTTGATGGAGCAACATGGGAAGACATACTAGCAGAAATGAAAGCAGCAGGAATGGCTGAAGATGGAAAAGTAGAACTTCGTGATGGACGTACAGGCGAATTATTTGATCATCGTATCAATGTTGGTGTAATGTACATGGTTAAACTCCACCATATGGTTGATGACAAACTTCATGCTAGAGCAACAGGACCATATTCACTAGTTACTCAACAACCTTTAGGAGGAAAAGCTCAATTTGGTGGTCAAAGATTTGGAGAAATGGAAGTTTGGGCATTATATGCTTATGGAGCAAGTCATGTATTACAAGAAATACTAACAGTTAAAGCCGATGATATAGTAGGTCGTGTTAAGGTATATGAATCTCTTGTTAAAGGCAAGGTAGTTGACCAAGCTGGAGTACCAGAAAGTTTCCGCGTTTTAGTCAAAGAATTCCAAGCATTAGCATTAGATGTTCAAATAATAGATCAAGATGATAAAGTAGTAGAATTTAAAGAAATAGAAGAAGATGATGATGAATCTGATGTCTTTAGGATAGATGAAATAGAAGTTAATTCTAACGAAGAAGCAGTAGAAGAACCAGTCATAGAAAATAGTGACTTTGAAGAAGAAACTATTGAAGATGAAGAAGAAGATTTAGATGATTTAGAATTCCCAGGTATTGATGAAATAGATACCATGGATGAAGGAGAGTAGGTGGGTTAAATGATTGATGTAAGTAAATTTAAAGGAATAAAAGTAAGTATTGCATCACCAGAAAAGATTCGTTCTTGGTCATATGGTGAAGTAAAGAAACCTGAAACAATTAATTATCGTACCCTTAAACCTGAAAGAGATGGTTTATTCTGCGAAAAGATATTTGGACCAACCAAAGACTACGAATGTAGTTGTGGAAAATACAAAAGATTAAGATATAAAAACATAATATGTGATCGTTGTGGAGTAGAAGTAACCCGTTCTAAAGTCAGAAGAGAAAGAATGGGACATATTGAGTTAGCTGCTCCATGTTCTCACATATGGTTCTTTAAAGGTGTACCATCTAAAATGGGATTAGTTTTAGACATGTCACCAAGAGATCTAGAAGAAGTATTATATTTTGTAAGTTATGTAGTAATAGATCCAGGAACAGCACCACTTGAAGTAAAACAAACCTTATCAGATAAAGAATATCGTGCTTATTATGAAAAATATGGCAATTCATTTACTGTAGGAATGGGTGCTGAAGCCATTAAAGAACTTTTAAAAAGAGTTGATATAGAAAAAGAAATAGCTGATTTAAGAGAAGAACTAGAAAATACAACTGGTCAAAAAAGAATTCGTTTAGTAAAAAGACTAGATTGTTTAGTAGCGTTTCAAGAATCAGGAAACAAACCTGAGTGGATGGTTTTAGATGTACTTCCAGTAATACCTCCAGAACTTCGTCCGATGATTCAACTTGATGGTGGTAGATTTGCAACTAGTGATTTAAATGATTTATATCGTCGTATTATAAATAGAAACAATCGTTTAAAGAAATTGCTTGAACTTGGAGCACCAACAATAATTGTTCAAAACGAAAAAAGAATGCTTCAAGAAGCAGTTGATTCATTATTTGATAATGGAAGACGTGGTAGAAGTATCACTGCAGCAAGCAATCGTCCACTTAAGAGCTTATCAAGTATGCTTAAAGGAAAACAAGGAAGATTCCGTCAAAACTTACTTGGTAAAAGAGTTGACTATTCAGGTCGTTCAGTTATTGTTGTAGGACCAAATTTAAAAATGTATCAATGTGGTTTACCTAAAGAAATGGCAATAGAATTATTTAAACCACATGTAATAAATGGCATAGTAGAAAGAGGACTTGCTCACAACATCAAAGGAGCTAAAAAGTTAATAGATGCTCGTGATGAAGCGGTATGGGATATAGTTGAAGATGTAATAACCGAATATCCAGTATTATTAAATCGTGCTCCAACACTTCATAGACTTGGTATTCAAGCATTTGAACCAGTTTTAGTTGGTGGTAAAGCCATACGTTTACACCCACTTGTATGTACAGCGTTTAATGCTGACTTCGATGGTGACCAAATGGCAGTTCACGTACCACTTTCTGAAGAAGCCAAAGCAGAAGCTAGAATACTTATGCTTGGAGCTAATAACATATTAAACCCTAAAGATGGAAAACCAATTGTAACCCCAAGCCAAGATATGGTTTTAGGAAACTGTTATTTAACAATTGAATATGCAGGTGAACCAAATGAAGGTCATGTATACAAAAGTCCAAATGAAGCATTAATGGCTTATGAAAGAAGAGAAATAACTCTACACACAAGAATAGCAATACCAGTTAATAGTTTTAAATACAAATTATTTACTGATGAACAAAAAGACAAATATTTAGTAACAACAGTTGGAAAAATAAAATTTAATGAAATATTACCGGACACATTCCCATATGTTAATGAAGGAACAAAAGAAAACATTGAAGGAATAACTCCAAACAAATATTTCTTAAGTATGGGTGCAAATATACCTGAAGAAATAAGTAAGATGGAATTAGTTTCTCCATTTATTAAAAAAACATTAGGTCAATTAATAGCCCAAGTATTTAAAAGATATAAAACAACAGAAACATCAATAATGCTTGATAAGTTAAAAGATTTAGGATTTAAATATTCTACAGTTGCAGGTGTAACAGTATCTATAGCAGATGTCGTAAGAAGTGATGACAAACATGAAATTATTGAAAAAGCCAAAGCAAAAGTAGATAAAATTAATAAACAATATCAAAGAGGTTTAATAACTGAAGATGAAAGATATGAAAATGTTATTACATCATGGAACAAAGCAACCGATGAAATCAAAGATGAACTAGCAGAATTGAGTAAAAATAATTATGATAATCCAATATTTATGATGATGAATAGTGGAGCCCGTGGATCAATCTCCAACTTCACACAACTTGCAGGAATGCGTGGTCTTATGGCAAAACCTGATGGATCAACAGTAGAAATTCCGATAACTTCATCATTTATTGAAGGATTAAGCGTATCAGAATTTTTCTTATCAACTCATGGATCTCGTAAAGGTTCAGCAGATACTGCATTACGCACAGCAGATTCAGGATATTTAACAAGAAGATTAGTAGATGTAGCCCAAGACATAATAGTAAAAGATTATGATTGTGGTTCAGTACAAGGATTAGTAGTATATGATTTAATAAATGATAAAGACAATACTATAATTGAACCACTAGCAGAAAGAATATTAGGACGTTTTGCATCTAAAAAGATAGTAAATCCTGAAACTAAAGAAGTAATAGTTGAAGCAGGTGAAATGATAACTGAAAATGCTGTTGCTAAAATAACTAAAGCAGGTATTAAAAAAGTTGAAATTAGAAGTGTTCTAACATGTAAATCAAATAATGGGGTATGTCAAAAATGTTATGGACGTAATTTAGCAACTGGTAACCTGGTTGAAAAAGGTGAAGCAGTAGGTATAATGGCAGCACAATCAATTGGTGAACCAGGTACCCAACTTACAATGCGTACATTCCACTCAGGTGGAGTTGCCCATGGTGGGGACGCCGATATTACTCAAGGTTTACCAAGAGTTGAAGAATTATTTGAAGCAAGAACACCAAAAGGAAAAGCAACTATTGCAGAAATCAGTGGTAAAGTTATTGGCATAGAAGAACAAAATGGAAAACATATAATAACTATTGAAAATGCTGCTGGTACAAGAGAACATGTAACAAATTACAACATGAAAGTACGTGTAAGCATTAATGATGAAGTTGAAGCGGGTGAAAAATTAACTGAAGGAGTAATATCACCAAAAGAATTACTTGCAGTAACAGACCCACTAACAGCCCAAGAATACATTTTAAAAGAAGTTCAAAAAGTTTATAAATTACAAGGTGTTGATATATCAGATAAACACATTGAAATAATTGTTAAGAGAATGATTAACAAGGTAAGAATTACAGATGCTGGTGATACTGACTTTGTTGAAGGACTAACAGTATCATTAAGAGAATTTACTGAAGGAAACAAACCAGTAATTCTTGAAGGTAAAGTTCCAGCAAAAGGTAATCCAATAATGCTAGGAATTACTAAATCATCATTAGAAACTGATTCATTCTTATCTGCAGCATCATTCCAAGAAACAACAAGAGTATTAACAGATGCAGCAATACATGGAAAAGTAGATTACTTACAAGGTTTAAAAGAAAACGTTATAATAGGTAAACTTATTCCTGCAGGAACTGGCTATAAACAATATAGTGATATTAAAATTGCCTTGGAAAAAGACATAATCAATGATGATGCCAGTGAAGCATTAGAAGAAAAACTAATGGACAATGCTGATTTAAAACTTGATTTATAAAAATAGTATTATTTGATTTTTAATAGGAAGGCTAAAGAGCCTTTCTTTTTATATAATTAAAAATATTAATTGCATTTTATAATATATAAATATATAATTTTAATAGGTGATTAAAAAATGTATGAAAATAAAAAAATACTAATACTTGGAGCAGCAAGAAGTGGGATAGCAGCAGCTAAAGTACTAGCTAAAAATAATGATGTAACAATTAGTGATTTAAAACCTCTTAGTAAAGAAAACACTGATTTATTAAATAGTTTAAATATTAAAATTATCATTACTGAAAATCAATTAGATTTAATATCTAATGAATATGATGTAATAATTAAAAATCCTGCAATAATGTCTACAAGTAAAGTTATGCAAAAGATAAAAGAGTTAAAGATAAAGTGTATAAATGAAATGGAACTAGCATATCACTATTTACCACAAGATCTTAAAATAATCGGAGTAACTGGTTCTAATGGTAAAACAACAACAGTAACATTAATAAATGAATTATTAAAATTACATGGTTATAAAGTAATCCTCGGAGGAAATATTGGTTATCCACTATGTGACATATTAGATAGTATTACAAGGGACTCAATATTATTACTTGAAATAAGTGATCATCAATTATATGACTTTATAGATTTTAAGACTAATATAAGTGTACTTACCAATTTATGTCCAACGCATTTAGATTATCATGGAAACTATGAAAATTACAAATTAGCAAAAAAGAACATATTTAATCATCATACTAAAGAGGATATTGCCATAATTAACAAAGGTAATGCTGATAGTTTAGAGCTTACCAAAGACATTAAATCAACTAAAATATATTTTAATGATGAACATAATTATATAAAAGACAATTATTTATACATTAACAATGAACAATTTTTAGATTTAACTAAAGTAAAAATTAAAGGAAAGCACAATTATGAAAACATATTAGCAGCTCTTTTAGTATTAAAACAATTTAGTATAGATAAAGAAAAAGTTATAAAGTTTTTAAGCGAGTTTAATGGAGTAGAACATCGAATAGAATATGTAAAAACCAAGGATGGGGTAGAATACTATAATGACTCAAAGAGTACTAATCCAACCTCAACCATTACGGCTTTAAAAACATTTAATAAACCGATACATTTAATTTTAGGTGGACTAAATCGCAATCAAGATTTCAATGAATTAAATGATTATATTAAGGATGTAAAAGTAATATATGCAATTGGAGAAGTAACCCAAATAGTTTATAAATATGCAATTGACAGGAAAATAAAATGTTATAAATGTCATACTTTAAAAAATGCCATGGATAAAATAAAAGATGAAGTAAAAAGTGGCGAAATAGTATTATTATCACCAGGTAGTTCATCCCAAGATCAATATCAAAAGTTTGAAGATAGAGGTCAAGAATTTAAAAATTTAATATAAAATAGTTGAAAAAACAAAAATAAAACAGTATAATTATAGTATGCTAATAATAAGGGGCTGATAATATGAATGAGCAAAATTTTAATAACATAGGACAAAACCTAAGTAATAATTTAAATGAACAACCAACAAGTCCAAATCCAGAAGCATTAGGACAAGCACAAGTTGTTAATGAACCACAAGTAAATACGGTGAGTCCTGAGGTAACTAATGTAACACAAACAGTCAATACACCAGAAACGGTAGCACCAGCAAGTAGTGTTTCAAATAATGCTACAAATACGCCGGTAGCAACACCTATTCCTGGAACTGAAAACAACAATATGCCAAATAACATGGGAAGTTCAATTGGTCAAGATCCAGGTGGAATATCTTTAGGTAGCATAAATAACAATGGTTTTGTTGAACCAACCAAAGTAGAAGACATTGGTGCTGTACCACCAAAACAAGAAAAACCAAAAAGACCAATGAACAAAGTATTATTTACAATAATTATTGTTTTACTTATTGGTGCAGTAGCTTTTGGGGTATATTACTATTTAAATTTAGGAAGTAGCAAAGTTAGTGTGACAGTAAAAGATGTAACTCTAGGTTTAGGAGAAACTTTATCAGATGATATAAATGATTATGCTACAATTACTGGTGGTGGAGCAGCAACATGTAAAAAAGATATTAACAACATAAATACAAACGCTTTAGGAGATTACAATTTTACAATAACCTGTGGTGAAGATGTCTACAGTGGAACAGTACATATAGTAGATAAAACAGCCCCAACCGCCCAATTGAAAACAGTATATAAAGTATTAAATACTGATACAATAGCAGTTGATGATTTTGTAACATCATGTACAGATCCATCAAATTGTGCATATAGTTTTACAAATGAAGAAACAGTTAAAGGTTATTTACAAACAGCTGGTGGGCCATATAATATAGGAATTACACTTACTGATGATGAAAGCAACAGTAAAGAAGTAAATGCAATACTTTATGTTTCACCAGTAGAAATAACAGCAATAAGTTCATGTACATCTTTAGATAGTGAAATTGAAGGATTTTCTGGATCTATGACAACAACTGATAATTTAGTATTAGGTTTAACAGACAATGGTTTAGGATATTTAGGAATATCTCAAAGAATATATACATACAAATTTAGTAATAATGAAGATTATTTAAAAGTTGTAAATGATAAATCAGAAACAATAACATTTAACAATATAAGTGGATTAGCTCAATATGATGATGAAACAAATACTTTAAAAATAGCAACTGATTTAAGTAGTACAACATTAGATACTGAATCTGGTGGAACATTTGATAGAACATATAGTGCATTAAAAGATTATTATAATCAAAAGAATTATACATGTGTTAATATAGTTAATTAAATCAAGAGAAATCTTGATTTTTTATTGTAAATAATAAAAAAAAATGCTATTATTTTATTAAGGTGAATAAGTATGAATACAAAAAAAATAGTAATATTTATTGGAGTTACTTTATTAGTAATTGGAGCATGCTTTGGCTTTTATAAATTATTTAATTTTGAAAAAGAAAATGAAGAAAGCAAAACAAGTATTGATGAAATAGGAGAAAGCACAATTAAAGAATTATATTCATATTTATTAAATGATAATGTTTTAGAATATGATGGCGTTCATTCTATACATTATGTTTTAGGAACCAATTTAGGAAGTCAAAATGCAAGATATGTACAAGCAACAATTTATCAATATATATTAAATTATGATGAATTTAATTTAGAAACTTTAACTCAAGAAGAATTAGCACAAGTTATGGATAATACTAGTAACTGTACGGCTTTATATAAAATCAGTTTAGATGCCTTTTTATCTGCAGCTAAAAAGGTTTATGGAGAAGAAATAGAATTTAGATCGACTGATTTTGATTATAGCCAAAACATAAAAGCAAAATTTATAAATGATTATTATTATATTTATGACAACAACAATATAGTTGAAAAAAATTATATTGAATTTAAAGACATAACAAGATATGCCTTAACAGAAAACAATACTGTTATAAAAATATATGATTATTACTTAAAATGTGATTTAGAAACAAAGCAATGTTTTAATGATGAAGATCGTGCAGATTTAAATGCTTCAATAGTATACAGTGATAATTTTGATATAAATAACTATTTAAATTACTTAGTAACATATGAACATAGTTTTAAATATAATGAAGAAACTGATAGATTTTATTATTATAGTTCAACAATTGTAGATTGAGGCTCATTATGGGGGAAAATGTAGAAATAAAAAACACTATTATAGAACTTATTAATATGTTTAACGCTAATACAAATACATTATATGATAGTGAAAGCATTGTAACTGAAATTGCTAATTATCTTAAGGGTAATTCTAGTGATTTTAATACCTTTAATAATTTACCTAAAGAAACACTTATAGCAATATTAAAATTATATGTTTATGAAATGGCATATTTATATGTTATCTATTTTGAAACGTTAAATTTATCTCTTAGTCATTATAGAATAATTGAAAAGTATATTGAAAAGCTAACTTTAAGGGAAAAAATAGATAATCCAATTGAAAGTGAAATTATTAAATGTTACATTGATATGATTAATGAAAATAATTACTTAGTTAGATATAAAGCAAGAGCTTACTTATTAGCTAATAAAAAAATAAACATGCTATTAAAAATCAATCCCTTTGCAATATTTACTTTTGAAGATAATTTGCAAGGTTTATCCATTGAAGAAGAAACGATTTACCAAATAATACAATTATATATAAAAGCAACAACTATTAATGAACAAAGTGATAAATATGAAAATCCAATTGCAGATTGGTTAAAATTTTTAGAACTTGCCAAAAAAGAAGAATTAAATATAGAGTTTTTTGTTCAATACATGTTATGTAATTTATATAGAAATTATATTTTTAATAGCGAATTTTTAAAAAATGATCCAAGTTCAGCATCAGAAGAAGATTATAGTCAATTTGAAAATATTGAAATAAAAGATGAAACATATGATACAAATCTAGAAAAATATCCTCCGTTGAGAGAAGAAGAATTAATTGAGAAAATAGAGGAAGAAGATATTTTAGACATAGTAGAAGAAGCTCTAGAAAGTCAAACTTTAGGAGCATATATTCTTAATTCCTTTTGTTTTTACAATGCTGATTTAACTAGAGGTTTATTAGAAGAAATGAAATTAATTAATGATGAAACATTAGAAAGAATTAATCCTTTTTATTAAAAAGACCGATGATTATTCACCGGTTTTTAAAACAGCATGTAATACATATCTACTATTATCTTCAGCACAAGTTGATAAAGTAAGAATTTTATCACTACCCTTAAGTTCTACATTAAAATTATAAACACTTCTATTTTTTAACATATTATAAAATTCTAAACGAGCATCATCATTAGCAAATAAAGTTTGCATGTAGTCGGTCGTAACAGTAATTTTATAAATTGAAAAAACTTGATATTCTAAATCTTCATAAAGAGTTTTAAAACTTATAATTTGATTTTCGGGATTAGTATACCAACTATATCTTAAAGTATTTTGTAAAGTACCAAACATAATGCCACTATAATATCTATTATGAGCATAAAGAATGATATTATCACTTAAATCATCAGTATGATTACGATAATCCATAAAAACCCAACCATTATTATCTTTTTCTAGATAAAAATTATGTTTTAAATAAAATTCATTATTATTTGTTTGAACAACAGGATAATCAATATTTGTATTATTAACTTTAACCCAAGCCACTACTTCAGGATTTACATTTATTAAACTAGCAATTTCTTCATTAACAACTAATTTTTCATCTTCCTGTTTATTTTTATTAAGTTCAGCAATAATTTCTTCAGAATCATTAATTTCAATTACTTTAGTAATATTTTCTTTTATATTAGTATCACTTTGCATAGATTGATAATTGTCATAAAAAACATATCCAAAGGAAAAAAATACAATTAAGAATATTAAATATCCACATGTTTTAAGTAAACTTAAATTAGTTTGTTTAAAAATATTATCTTTTAAATAATCATTACTATATACTAAACGGAAATATATTTTATATCTTTTACTTTTCTTTTTATTAAAATTCTTTAAATATTCAATTAATTCTGGATTACTTATATTTTCATGAATATTAATTTTAATATTCTTTTTATTATTTTGTCTTAAAGTTTTAATAATAAATTCTAAATCATTTTTATTAACAATATTAACATTAATATTTTTTAAATATTTATTAATTTTACAAAATGCTTCAAAATCTTGTTCATCTTGTTCATTTAAAGGTAAATCCATATTTAAAGTCATTTTATAAAACATTGATGAAAAAATACTTAAATTATTATCAATCATAAATTTAGATAAATATAATATTTCATTTCTAGATTCAACAAGTATATTATATTTATCAAGGTATTCTATCATAAATGGTTGTAAAGTATAACAATTTACATTTTTAATATAAGAATGCATTATTGTTTCGCACATTTTAAAAGTTAATGGGGTTTCATCTTTTAAAATTAAAGAAGTTATATTTTTATTATTTTTTATAATATTTAAAAATAATAAAGTAAAATCATTTTTTTCAATTATTAAAGTATCAACATTATAAGATTTAGATAATTCTTGAATAAAATTACTAACAATTTTAGGATTACTAATAATATATTCATCAGAAAAGACTAATTCATTACAACTAATTACATTAGTATTTAAAATATTTTTATATTCACTTGATAATTTTATTTTTTCTTTTACTATAAAGCTATTATCCTTAATTTTAATTAATATTTTTTTCATAACTTCACCTATATTACTTTAATATGATAACACAATTTTACACATTTTAATATAATTTTTAAAAAAATATGTTGTTTTTTGTATTTTTATGTTATAATTTAGACATAATAGAGATAGGAGAGATGTGTGTGAAAAAATTTATAAGTTTTTTAGTAGTATGTATAGTTGCAACATTACCATTAAGTGCTAAAGCATTAGACATAAAAGGTAATTGTGAAAAGAAAACAGATTGTCCTGAAGGTGTATGTCAATCAGTATGTGAAATATGGGTTGAAAATAACAATGCTACATTAAATGAATTTAGTGGAGATTTTGTATTTACGCCATCAGATAAAGGAAAAGTAGTATCTGTAACAGCTGCAGATGGTTGGACAAATAATACTGGAAATTCCGTAAATTTTATGTTTACATCAACAGCTGGCATAAGTGCTTCAAAATTTGATTTAGCAACAGTTGTACTTGAAGTTGAAGAAGGAGTAACAGGATGTACATTATCAGTTAATAATCCTTCAACTGGAGGCAAAATTGAAATTGAAGTAGACGTTGAAGAAGAAGTAAGCACTGGAGCAACACTTCCATTAGCAATACTTGCATGTGGAGTTGGAGCAGTAGCAGTAATATACATAGTATCTAAGAAAAGCAAAAAACTTTATAAGATTTAAGTATTTTTAGCAATCTTGGGTTTCTAAGATTGTTTTTTTGTGGTAAAATATGTTCAGGTGATGAAGTTGAGAGAATTTAGTGAACAAGAATTAGTTAGAAGAGAAAAGTTAAAAAAGTTACAAGAATTAGGAATTGATCCATTTGGTCATCGTTTTGAAGTAACAAGTTTTTCTAAAGACTTAAAAGATAAATATCAAGAAACCCCACATGATGAACTAACAAATTTACATATAGAAGTATCTATAGCAGGTAGAATAATGTTTATAAGGAAAATGGGTAAAGCTAGTTTCTTTTCAATAAAAGACAAGTTAGGTAATATTCAAATATACATATCAATAAATGATGTTGGGGAAGAAACATATAATTTATTTAAAAGTGCAGACATTGGTGATATAGTTGGAGTAAAAGGAATATTAATGAAAACTCAAACTGGTGAAATAACTGTTAAATGTTTAGAATACACTCATTTAGTTAAAGCATTAAGACCTCTACCAGAAAAGTATCATGGACTAAATGATATAGAAGAAAGATATCGTCGTAGATATGTAGATTTAATAATGAATGATGATGCTCGTAAAGTAGCATTTGCTCGTCCTAAAATTATAAGATATATTCAAGAATATCTAGATAATTTAGGCTATGTTGAAGTAGAAACTCCAATTTTAGGAACCATTTTAGGTGGAGCAGCAGCAAAACCATTTATAACTCATCACAATGCACAAAACATAGACATGTATTTAAGAATAGCAACCGAATTACCACTTAAAAGACTACTAGTTGGTGGTATGGATGCTGTATATGAAATAGGAAGACTTTTTAGAAATGAAGGAATGGATCGCAAGCACAATCCAGAATTTACAACGATAGAATTATACAAAGCATTTTCTGATTTAGAAGGCATGATGGACATATGTGAAGGAATAATTAGTACAGTTGCCTACAAATTAAATGGAACATACGAAGTTGACTTTTTAGGAAATCACATTAATTTAGTTCCAAAATTTAAAAGAGCTCACATGGTTGATTTAATAAAAGAAAAAACTGGCATTGATTTTTTCCAAGATATGAGTATTGAAGATGCAAAAAAACTAGCAATTGAACATGGTATTGAAATAGAACAACATTTTTCTTATGGTCATATAGTTAATGCATTTTTTGAAAAATATGTAGAAGATACCATAATTGATCCAACATTTGTATATGGTCATCCGATTGAAATAAGTCCATTAGCAAAAAAAGATCCAAAAGATGAACGTTTTACACAAAGATTTGAATTATTTGTTGCGGGTTCAGAATATGCTAATGCTTTCACAGAATTAAATGACCCAATAGATCAATATGAAAGATTTGCTAGTCAGCTTAAAGAAAAAGAATTAGGTAATGAAGAAGCAAATGAAATGGATATAGATTTTATTGAGGCATTAGAATATGGTATGCCTCCAGCAGGTGGTTTAGGTATAGGGATAGATAGATTAGTAATGTTACTAACTGGTTGTGAAACAGTAAGAGAAGTAATATTATTCCCAACCATGAAACCTAGAGAAAAATAGGTGAAAAATGGAAAATCAAGTAATTAAACAAAATTATAAAATTTTAAATGATCTAATGAATATTGGAAAAAGCATTAAAGATAAGTATGATAAACTTTATTTATTAGAATCAACTGATAAAAAAGGAAGTAAAGAATATTTAGATATTTTACATGAAATAAGAGGACTAAAACATTTTGAAAAAAAGTTATTAGAAGCTCTTCCTAAGAATATAGATGAATTAATGAATATAATTAATTGTTTATATAAACATTATAATTTACTTGCTGATGACACATTATTATATTTAATCCCACGCAGCATACCGTTTAGTCATTATGCTGCAACAAGGTTAATTAATGAAATAATCGATTTAATAATAAAAAACTATAATGAGTTAATGAAAGGCAATTTAGAATATCAAAATATTATTATTGCTCTAGAATTAGAAAAATATTTTTCTGAAGATATAATAAGATTACTTTTATCTATAAATGAAAAAAATACTGAACCATATTTAAAACCCTTAATGCAAAAGCAAAAGTATGATTTTGCATATTGTTTAGGCTTTTTAGAAGAAGAATTATTAGATAAAGTATTTGTTATTGATGGTTGTCCATTAATATATTCAGATATATTTGCCAAAAAATATCAAATAGCAAAAGAACAGATTGAAGAAAGAATAAATGAAATGATTTATAGTATATGCAAAGATGAAATAGCCTTTATGTTAAATATGGATATTAATTATTTAGAAATAGTAAACAATCTATTTGCAATGTATAATTCTCAAAGTCTAATTCTTGCGGCATTATCACTAGCCAGTGAAGAAACTATTGAAGATGTAAGAGCCTTAGCAAAGGCTAATCAAGAAGAAGATGGAATGTATGAAAAGGCAAATCAAGTAGTAGATGAAATATTTAGCAAATTAGACAGACAAGAAATAAATTTATCAAGAATTCAATTCGGTTTTTAAAACTATCACATTTTGATAGTTTTTATTTTATTTCTATGTTATAATGATTATAATAGAGGAGGATATATGAATACAATTAATGTTAAGAGTGAAATTAAACCATTAAAAGAAGTATTAGTACATCGGCCTGGTAAAGAACTACTAAATTTAACACCTGAAACATTACATCGTTTATTATTTGATGACATACCATATTTAAAAGTTGCTCAAGCAGAACACGATGAATTTGTTCAAATATTAAGAGATAATGATATCAAAGTATTTTATTTAGAAGACTTAATGGCTGAAACATTGGATTTTAATCCAGAAATCAAAACAAAATTTTTAAAACAATTTATTGAAGAAGCAGGAGTAAATACACCTAAATATCGGGATTTAGTATTTGACTATTTAATGAGCATTGAAGAAACCAAAGAATTTGTTTTAAAGACTATGGAAGGCGTTCAGATTTATGAATTAGATCGTGAAAAAAGAGTTTTAGAAAAATCATTAGTAGATTTAGTAACTGACGAAACAGATTTTATTGTAGAGCCAATGCCAAACTTATATTTTACACGTGATCCATTTGCTAGTGTTGGTAACGGAATTGTTTTAAACAAAATGTATTCTGTAACTAGAAATAGAGAAACTATTTATGCTGATTACATATTTAAATATCATCCAAAATTTAAAGGTGAAGTTGAAAAATATTTTGACCGTGATTATGATTGGCACATTGAAGGTGGGGATGTTCTAAATTTAAATGAACATATACTTGCTGTAGGAATATCTCAAAGAACAGAAGCGGGAGCAATTGACAAACTTGCCAAAAATTTATTTAAGAATCCTAATTGTGAGATTGATATAATATTAGCCTTTAATATTCCTGAATCAAGAGCATTTATGCATTTAGATACAGTATTTACGCAAATAGATGTTGATAAATTCACTTATCATCCAGGAATAATGAAGACATTACAAGTATTTGAAATAACTGAAGGTGATGATCCTAACAGTGATGAAGACTTAAATGTTAAAGAAATAAATGATTCATTAGAAAACATTTTAAGTAAATACTTAGGATTAAAAGTTACATTAATACCATGTGCTGGTGGTGATGACGTTGCATCTCAAAGAGAACAATGGAATGATGGAACAAACACATTATGTATAGCCCCAGGGGTAGTAGTAGTATATAATCGAAACAATATAACTAATGAAGTTTTAAGAGACCATGGAATAAAAGTAATAGAAATGGCTAGTGCTGAATTATCACGTGGTAGAGGTGGTCCAAGATGTATGAGTATGCCACTAATTAGGGAGGATTAATGAATTTAAAAGGGCGAAGTTTTTTAAAACTACTTGATTATACAACTGAAGAAATAGAATACTTATTAGATTTAAGTGTTGACTTAAAAAACAAGAAGAAAAACAATATTCCTCACAAATATTTAGAAGGTAAAAACATAGCCATATTATTTGAAAAGACATCAACAAGAACTCGTTGTTCTTTTGAAGTTGCGGCGTATGATTTAGGAATGCATGTTACCTATTTAGATCCAACAGGTTCACAAATGGGTAAAAAAGAAAGCATTGAAGATACAGCAAAAGTATTAGGAAGAATTTATGATGCAATAGAATATCGAGGATTTGATCAAAGCATTGTTGAAACATTAGCAAAAAATGCCAATGTTCCGGTCTACAATGGTTTAACAAACGAATTTCATCCTACACAAATGCTTGCAGATTTTCTAACTATCAAAGAAAATTTTGGTAGATTAAAAGGTATAAACTTAGTATTTTGTGGTGATGGTAGAAACAATGTAGCAAATTCCCTAATGGTTGCAAGTAGCAAACTAGGAGTAAATTACACACTTGCAGCACCTAAAAGTTTATGGCCAGATGAAAATTTAATTCAAATATGTAAAGACATAGCAGCAACGACAGGTTCAGTTATAAAATTTACAGAAGATATAATGGAAGCAACCAAAAATGCTGATGCCATATACACAGATGTTTGGGTATCAATGGGAGAACCGGATAGTGTTTGGGCAGAAAGAATAAATTTATTAAGCAAGTATCAAGTAAATAAAGAAGTAATGGCAAATGCCAACAAGGATGCAATATTTTTACACTGCTTACCATCATTTCATGATTTAAACACAACAATAGGCAAAGAAATACATGAAAAATTTGGCTTGAAAGAAATGGAAGTAACTGATGAAGTATTTTTATTAGAACAAAGCAAAGTATTTGACGAAGCAGAAAATAGAATGCATACCATAAAGGCAATAATATATGCCACATTAGGCGAACATGAGTAAGATAGTTATAGCATTAGGAGGAAATGCATTAGGAAATACCCCAGAAGAGCAAATGACTAATTTAGAAAAAGTTGCTAAAATAATTGTAAAACTTATTAAAGACAATCATCAAATAGTATTAACACATGGTAATGGTCCTCAAGTTGGACAAATAAATTTAGCAATGGAATATGCTGCTAAAATGGAAAAGAGTATTCCCATTATGCCATTTGCAGAATGTGGAAGCATGTCACAAGGTTATATCGGTTATCAATTACAACAAGCTTTGCAGGATGAACTTGAGAGAAATAAAATCAAAAAGGATTGTATAACCGTCATAACGCAAGTATTAGTAGATGCAAATGATTCCGCTTTCAAAAATCCTACAAAACCAATCGGAGCCTTTTACACTGAAGAAGAGGCAAATGAATTGGCAAAAGAAAGAGGATATACATTTGCAACTGATGCTAATCGCGGGTTTAGAAGAGTAGTACCATCTCCTAAACCAATAGATATTATTGAAAAAAGGGTAATAAAAAAATTGATTCAAGAAGATGTAATAGTAATTGGTGTTGGTGGGGGAGGTATTCCTGTAGTTAAAAAAGACAAGAAAGAATTACTTGAAGGCATTGATGCAGTAATTGACAAAGATTTATCTAGTGCATTACTAGCAAAGTTAATAGATGCTGATGTTTTACTTATATTAACAGCAATAGACAAAGTATATATTAATTTTGGTAAAGAAAATGAATTAGGAATATCTAAGATGAATGTTAAAGAAGCAAAGAAATACATTGAAAATGAAGAATTTGCTAAAGGAAGCATGTTACCAAAAATTGAAGCATGTATATCATTTGTTGAAAACACCAATAAAGAAGCAATAATAACATCACTTGATAATGCCCAAAATGCATTTGTTGATGGAGTAGGTACAAAAATAATAGGAGGAGAATAAAAATGGCAAAGAAAAGAAAAAAATTTATGTTATCGGCATTTTCAATCATATTTATATTGATAATAGCATTAGCAATAATATCACATTTATTACCAAATGCTGAATTTGTCGATGGAGTATTAGTTGATGGTAGTGGTACAGTAGGAGCCAAATTATCAGACTTTTTACTTTCACCAGTATTAGGATTTATCGATGCAGTAGATGTAGCAGTATTCATTCTAATTTTAGGTGGATTCCTAGCGATAATCACTAAAACTGGAGCATTAGAAACCGGAATTAAAGTATTAGTTAAAAAATTAAAAGGCAATGAAATAGTATTAATTCCCATTTTAATGTTTATTTTCTCAATTGGGGGCACAACATATGGTATGTTAGAAGAAACAGTAGGATTTTATGTTTTACTAGCAGCAACCATGGTAGCAGCAGGAATGGATACTTTAGTAGGCTCAGCAGTAATCCTACTTGGAGCAGGATCTGGGGTATTAGGTTCAACAGTAAATCCATTTGCAGTAGGAGTAGCAATAAGCAGTTTACCGGAAGGAGTTACAGCCAATCAAGGATTAATAATATTTACAGGATTATTACTTTGGATAACAACATTACTAATATCAATAATCTTTGTAATGAATTATGCTAAAAAAGTTCAAGAGGATAAAGGTTCAACATTTTTATCACTTCAAGAACAAAAAGCAATGGAAAAGAAATTTGCTGCTGAAGTAGAAAGTTCAAAAGACAAACAAAAAGAAGTAAAATTAACAACAAAGCAAAAGGTAACATTAATTCTTATGGGATTAACATTCTTAGTAATGATTATTGGTTTTATCCCATGGGGTGATTTCAACGTTACAATTTTTGATAAATTTACAGGATGGTTAACTGGTTCATCATTAGGTAGTTGGTATTTTGCAGAAGCATCAGTATGGTTCTTTGTAATGGCAATAATAATTGGAATTATAGCAAGAATGAAAGAAAAAGAACTAGTAGATACATTTATAGATGGCGCAAATGACATGATTGGAGTTATTCTAATAATTGCGGTAGCAAGAGGAGCAAGTGTGTTAATGAATGTTACATATCTTGATAACTACATAATATACAATGCTGCAGACATGTTATCCAATTTACCAGAAGTAGCATTTGTACCACTTAACTATTTATTACATGTTGTTTTATCAATATTAGTACCATCATCAAGTGGTTTAGCAGTATTATCAACACCAATAATTGGTGGAGTAGCTAGTGCTCTTAACTATAATATTGAAGTAACAGTAATGACTTTAGTATCTGCAAATGGATTGGTTAATTTAATAACACCAACTTGTGGAGCAATAATGGGAGGTTTAGCCCTTGCTAAAGTTGAATATACAACATGGTTTAAATGGGCATTTAAAATAGTACTAACTATAGCAGTAGCAAACATACTAATATTAGAATTAATAACCCTAATATTTTAAAAAAAATAATAAAAAAAATGGGCAAAAAAGCAATATTTGCTTTTTTTTCTTGATTATGAGTGATATAATTTTATTAAGGAGGTAAGAAATGAAAAAGATAATTGAAAAACATGGGATGTTAAAATGCATTGGAGCTTTAATGGATTTAATAGGAATAATCCTACTTGCGGTATCTTATTTTGTAGATGCAACAACACCTGATATGGTTTTAAAAATTATAGGAATAGATTTTCTAATAATTGGTGTATACTTATTAATGGCAAAATCATTAAGAGAAAAACTAACAACACCAGCATTTATTGGATCAATCTTAGTAGCATTAAGTATAGCACTATTTGCTCCGATAAATTATGTTTTAGAAACTAATCCAAACATGATTTTAAAAATTATATCATTTATAAGCTTTATTGTTGGTGGTTTAATGATATCAATTAATTCAGATGATCATCGTTTAACCAAATCAATATTTGTATTTATCCTAGCAACAATACTATTTACTTGGATAATTCCATATGGTCAATTCTCTAGTGGAGATTTTTATGATTATGGATTAGGAAGAGTAGGACTAGTAGATGTAAGTGTATCAATGTATAATGCTTTATATTATACAATGGACAAGATTATATTTTTAGTTATTGTAGCAGGAGTATATGGGGTATTAGCAAAAACTAGTGGCTATCAAAGATTAGTTACAGTAATTGCTGAAAAACTAAAAAAACATGTTGTTGTATTTTCAGTAATAGTATCAGTATTTTTATTTATCTTAACATCTTTGTTTTCACAAACATTTGTTGTTCTAGCATTTGTTCCATTTTTTATAAGTATATTATTAAAAATGAATTTAGACAAACTAACTACATTCATTATAACTTTTGGTTCAGTGTTAGTAGGTCTTTTAGGTGTAACTTATGGTAGTGAAGGAATTAGTTCATTTAACTACTACATAGGAAGTGATTTAACTGAAGGCTTAAATTATCGTTATATAATTGCAGCAGTTACAGTAGTACTTTATAATTTCTTTATTTGCATGCGAGTTAAAAAAGTACTAAGTGAAACAAAGAAAAATACTAAAAATAGTGTTATTGAAGATGATCCATTTGAAGTAGAAAGTAGCAAAAAGAAAAATGCTATTCCAGTAGCAATAATATTATTCTTAATGATGGTACTTATCATTTTAGGATATATTGATTGGGAAACAAATTTTGCAATAACTGCATTTAATGAATTCCACGAATGGCTAGTAGGTCTTGCACCAACAGAAGATTACTTTATTATAAGTTACTTACTTGGTCAACAAGCAACAGCCTTAGGAAATCTAAAATATGTATTTATTTTGTGCAATGTATTTGTTTTAATGGCAATGCTTATAGCATTCTTATATCGCATGAAGGTTAATGAATTTATTCAAGCGTTCTATGATGGTATTAAGAAAATGTTTAAACCAATATTATTATTTGTTGCATCATACATAGTATTTGGAGTAATAGTAAGCATACCAATTACTTCAACAATATGTAATTGGGTATTCAATTTAGTTGAAGGATTTAATCCATTTGTTGTATCAGCATGTGCCTTTATCAATTCTATATTTAGTCAAGATTTAGGATACACAGGATATGCAGTTGGAAGTTTCTTAACAACAGTATATACTGATAACATGCAATTAGTAAATGCTATATATACATCAATGTATGGACTTGTTCAATTATTTATGCCAACAAGTGCAATATTAATAATCGGTTTATCATTAATGGATATAGATTATAAATCATGGCTAAAATACATTTGGATATTTGTAGTAGGCATGTTAATTATTCTACTTGTTTTATTTACAGTAGTAAGTTATATGTAAAAAAGGACTTAGGTTCTTTTTTTTTACCTAAAACATAAATTGTCATAATTAATTGTATAAAATTCATACTAGTCAACCATTATTAACATAGAATTAATTAGGGAGGATTCTATGTTTGACAAATATAGTTTAGAAATAAGCAACATCTTTAAAACTGCCGAAAAAGAGATGCTTAATTTAAATCATCCATATGTAGGTAGTGAACATTTATTATTAAGTTTACTAAAAAATTCCCAAGAAATAAATAAAATAGCTAACAAGTATGATTTAACATATGCATCATTTAAAAATGAACTTATGTTAATAGTAGGAAGTGCCACTAAAAAAAGCACATATATTTTATACACCCCATTATTAAAAAGAATTATAAACTTAGCCATTGAAGAAGCAAGTGAAAAAAAAGAAGAATTAAGAGATTTTCACTTATTAAAAGCCTTAATAGAAGAGGGCGAAGGAATAGCAATACGTATTTTATATAAAATGGATATCAATTTAGAAAAATTATATGATGAATTAAAGGATAATGCCAAAAAAAGCAATAAAAAGTTAGAGATATTAAGTATAGGGCGTAATTTAATGGAAATGACTGATATGAAAGAATTAGTTATTGGAAGGGACAAAGAAATATCTTTAATAATAGAAACATTAATTAGAAAAAACAAAAACAATCCTCTTTTAGTTGGTGATGCTGGAGTTGGTAAAACAGCAATAATTGAAGAATTAGTAAGAAGGATAAAGAGAAACGAAGTACCGACGATGTTACAAGACAAAAAAATAATAATGCTGGAAATGGGCTCTTTAGTTGCGGGGACAAAATATCGGGGAGAATTTGAAGAAAAATTAACTAAAATAATTAGAGAACTAGAAAACAATCCTGATATAATATTATTTATTGATGAAATACACACCATAGTTAATGCCGGAGGTGCTGAAGGAGCAATAAATGCTAGTGACATATTAAAACCATATTTAGCCAGAGGCAAAATAAAAATAATCGGGGCAACAACTACGAATGAATACAACAAATTTATAATAAAAGACAAGGCATTAAACAGAAGATTTGAACTAATACGTGTACTTGAACCGACTACAGATGAAACAATTGAAATATTAAACAAGATAAAGAAAAATTATGAGGCACATTATAATATCAAAATAAGCAAAGAAAACATAAAAGATATAATATATTACACTAACAAATATGTAATAGAAAAGAAGAATCCTGATAAATCACTAGACATATTAGATTCAGTATGTGCAATGAAAGAAGTTAACAACTCATTAATTAGCAAAACAAATAAATTATTAAAAGAAAAAGACAAATTAATAAAAGAAAAAGAAAACATGGTTAAATTAAATGATTTTAAAAAGGCATTAGTATTACACAACAAAGAATTAACAATTAATCAAAAACTAAAGGTACTATCTAAGCAAACAAATAAAATAACAAAAAATGATATAATAAATTTATTACATCGCAAGTACAACATTCCGTTATTAAAAATAGATTATATAAAATTAGAAAAAGATTTAAATAAAGACATAATAGGTCAAGAAAGAGCCATTAAGAAGATAATAAATTCTTTAAAAAATAAATTTGATGATAAGCCAACATCTTTATTATTAACGGGATCAACTGGGGTAGGTAAAACAGAAACAGTAAAGAAAATAAGTAAATATCTAAATATTAATTTATTAAAAATAGACATGAGTGAGTATACTAATGAAGCATCCATAACTCGTTTGATTGGTTCATCCGCGGGTTACATTGGATATGATGATGGTGCAATATTTGACAAAATCAAACTAGAACCATTTACATGTATATTATTAGATGAAATAGAAAAGGCTAGTGCATCAGTTTTAAATTTATTTTTACAAATATTAGATGAAGGAATAATTACTAATGCTAAAGGTGAACAAATAAATTTTAAAAACGCTTTAATATTTGCAACTAGTAATGTCAAAGGGAATAAAAAGATAGGATTTATGGAAAACAAAATAAATTATAGTGATGATTTTAGCAAAGAATTAATAGCAAGATTTACTGAAATAATAGAATACAAAGATATAACATTAGAAGATATAAACAAATATTTAGAAATAAACAAGATAAAAAATGTTGCAATAGAAAATTTTGATTATCATAAAAATGGTTTTAGGGGATTAGACAAATATATTTTAGAAGAAAGAAAGATAAAAGAATAGTAAATCAAAAAAAGCAAATTAAAAAATTTGTTTTTTTTAAAATAGTTATTGTTTAACTAAGAAAGTTATGATATTATAATTTTATTTCAGGGGGAAATAAGATGACAATTAAAATTAATGAATTAATAAAAATAGGTACAAACATAAATAATTATTATGAAAGATTAATTGATTTAGAGATACTTAGACAAAGACGCAAGAGTGAATTTTTAAGAACAATTAATAAGCTAAGAGAACAATTAGATCAAGAAAATGCATTAATAAATGAACTAATAAGTAATTTTAATTTAGAAAACATAATGCAAAGAATAAAAGAATTAAAAGAAAAATTAGATATTTTTAGTCAAAGTATATTAGAAAGAATAGAAGTAAAAATTGCATTTTTAACAAATAAGGATAAAGAAAGTAAATTAAATTATTTAGTAAAAAAAGATGTCTTTTTTATTTCTTTAGCAATACTTGATACAACAATAAGTAAACACCCTGAATTAGCAGATCAATTAATAACATCTATGTATTACAGTTATTTTGAAACTAGTAGTGAAATTGAAGATGAATTATTAAGAAATCAATTTTTAGTAGTTAAAAGTCCCATAACAACACTTGGGGCACACATGGAGTTAGAAAACATAAGTACCGAAGAAAAAGATCAAATACTATTAGAAATGTTTAAAGAAGAATTAAAGATATTATTAATATATATAACTAAAAATGTAGATTTATATTTAATAGAATACAAAATAAGTATATTAAGGGCAATATTAGTAGTATCAGATAATGAAGAAACATTTATAAAATTACTAGAAGAAATATTAAATGATAGCAATTATGAAAAAGCAAAAGAATTTATCAAAAGAATATTTGACAGCATTAATATTGATAAAGAAATTCCAATACGTATAAATATAAAGGTAGGAAGGTAAAATGGTAAATTCATTAATTGTTTTAGAACAAAATATCCAAATAGTATTTTTTAAATTAAGAGAACTAGAAAAAAACAATAAAAAAGACTCTTTAGAATTTAATAGATTACTAAATACATTAAGTATTTTATTTGCAAGGGAAAAAAGTATATTAACTAGTTTAGATGACATTGAATTATTAGAATTAATTAATAAAATACTAGATATTAATAACTATATACCTTTAGGAATACAAATTACTGCTTATTCAAAATTGGCATCTAAAAAGATAGCAACAAGATTATCAAATCTTATTTTGCCAATGGTAAAAATGGATGATTATGAAAGCATGCTAACAGATTATTTAACAATAGATGAATTAATGCTGGCATTAAGCAACTGTCAAAAAGCTTCAATAGATTTAAAATATTACTTAGCATTTATAGTACCTCAAATAGGAAGTAATTTATTAGTAAATAAATTTTCTATATCAAGTGGTGCTTTTATAATTAGTGATACAGTTAAAAAGTTTTATAATAAAGATGATAAAGAACACCAAGAATTTAAGGATCAAGTTATTAAAAAAAGATTTATAAGTTTATTACATGATTTAATAAAACAATATAATGATGATTTAAAAAGCAATTTATATTTTGAATTATTAAAAGAAGTATTAAGAGCAATATATATATTAGCAAGTGATGATTTACAAATTGAATTAAGAGAAATATATTATCAAGAAATTGAAGCAAATGAAGAATTGAAAGAATATTTAGGTAATATATTTGAATATAGTTTAGAAAATATTTTAAAAGTAACTTTTAAATAAGTTATTTTTTTTTGACAATTTATTGTTAATAAATAAGTACTTATTGTAAAAAGTAATATATTTTGTTAAAATTATTATAGAAGGAAAGTGATTTATATATGTTTATAGGTGATGAACCGATACACATTAAAGTAGAAAATAAAAGTGATATAGCCCAAATAGTATTGATGCCAGGAGATCCTCTAAGAGCAAAATACATTGCTGAGGAATTTTTAGAAGACAGCAAATTAGTAACAAGTGTTAGAAACATGTTAGGATATACTGGTTATTACAAGGGTAAGAAAGTAACTGTTATGGGTAGTGGCATGGGAATGCCTAGTATGAGTATATATGCATTTGAATTAATTTATTATTTTAATGTAAAAAGAATAATTAGGATTGGAACGTGTGGTGCAGTAAGTCCCAAAGCTCAAGTTGGGGAAGTACTATTAAGTGATAAAGTTTACAGTGAATCAAATTTTGCATATACGTATAATGATTACAAAGAACACGTAGTAACATCAAGTAAAAAATTAAATGAAATCATAAAAGATACAGCCAAAGAACTAGGAATGATAAATAAGATTCATGAAGGAATGCTTACGACTATGGATGTTTTTGGTCCATACATTGATTATGATAGAGTATTAAATAGAATACCTAAAGAATATGAAATTTTAGGTGAAGAAATGGAAGCATTTGCTTTAATACACATAGCAAACACTATGAATATTGAAGCAACAACAATGGCAACAGTATCTGATTCAAAATACAGTGATATAGTTTTATCTATAGAAGATAGGCAAAAGTCATTAAATGACATGATAAAATTAGCATTAGAATCAATAATAAAATAAAAAGGGTGATAAAATGGAAAGTATAAATGCAGAAATATTTCGAGCATATGACATAAGGGGAGAATATCCCAAAGAGATAAATGAACAAACGGCTTACACAATAGGAAGAAGTTATGGATCATATTTACAAGAAAAATACAATAAAAACACTTGTATAGTATCTCATGATAATAGACTTTCCAGTGAGACATTATCTCAAAATTTAATAAAGGGAATAACTTCAAGTGGTTGTAACATTATTAATTATAATTTAACGACAACCCCAATGAATTATTATGGTAGATATTTAAATCAACTTCCGGGGATAATGGTTACGGCATCACATAATCCTGCGGGAGACAATGGGTTTAAATTTTCATTTGATGGAATGATTAATGCTCGTGGAGAAATGATTGAAGATTTTAAAAACTACACATTAAATGGCAATTTTAAAAGTGGAATAGGCAACATAAATAACAGTAGCATAGTTGATAAATACATAGAATATTTAAAATATTCCATAAAATATGGTAAAAACAAAAGAAAAATAGTTATTGACCCGGGAAATGGAGCAACAGCTTTAATAGTACGTAAAGTTTTTGATTCATCATTTTGTAATCCAATATATATTAATGATATAATGGATGGTAATTTTCCGAATCATCATCCAGACCCTGCTGTAAAAGAAAACATGGTTCAACTTCAAAAAGCAGTAAAAGATAGTAAGGCCGATTTTGGAGTAGCATATGATGGAGATGGTGATAGAATAGGAGTAGTTACAGACACAGGTGAAATACTACCGATTGAATATTTAATGATAATATTTATTCAAGACATGTATCCAAGGGTACCTAAAAAAAGTTTCTTATATGACATTAAATGTTCTAAGAGTTTAGATGATTACATAAGAATGCTTGGTGGAAATCCAATAATGTATCGAACTGGGGCAAGTTATACACAATATAAAGTTCACACTGATGATCTTCCTTTTGGGGGAGAATATTCGGGACATTTATATTTTAGAGATAGGGATGCAGATTGTGGAAGTGCTATATATGCGACATTAAGACTATTAGAAATCATGAGTAAAACAAATGAAAAATTAAGTAAGATGATTAAAGACTTTCCAAAGTATTATGCAACTGAAGAAATAAAAATACCTGTAAGTGATACTAACAAGTTTCAAGTAGTAGAAAAGGTAAAAGAATATGCTAAATCAATGAATTATCCGATTAGTGATATAGATGGAGTAAGAATAACTTATACCAATGGTTGGGCATTAGTTAGAGCAAGTAATACTGGTCCAAACGTAATATTTAGAGGTGAAGCAACAACAGAAGTTGGGGTAAAATCATTAGAAAATATATATATACCTTTAATTGAAAAAAATAGTGAAAATATTGAAACATTATGATAAAATAGATTTATTAAGGGAGGGTATATGAAAAAGAAAAAAACCCCAGTAATGGAAATAGGAATGCTTTTATTATTAATAGTAATAACTGCAGCAATTATGAATTATCCAATTGATTTAAGAAGTTTAGAATTTTGGTTATTTATAATGATAGCATTTTTTGAAACAATAATAATAGTTTTAATTAGTCACAAAGAACACAAAAAGAAAAAGAAGAAAAAAATAGATAAAAAATATTTAGAAAAAGCCAATCAAAACAAATTAATAATAATATTTTGTATAAGTATTATTTTAGTAATAGTTTTAAGTATTACTAAAAACATATTAGTAGATATATATGAAGCAAAAAACATATATCCAGAGCATACAGAAGAATATAGTTATGATATATTAGAAGAAGAAAAAGTATTATATATTCCATCCCATTCTGTATATATAGGCACATATTGGCATGAATTAATTAAATTTAACAGTCCTAAAAATGCAAATCAACTAAAAAGAGAAATAGAAGACATACTTAATAGTGATAAGTTTATTAAAATAGAAACAGAAGATGGCAATTATTATTACAATGAAGAATATGATTATACTATAATAGGTTATGATGTAATAGAAGGATTAGTAGTAAATACCTTTAATTATGTTTTCTGTGATGGTTATTGTGATTAAATTTATTAACAATTACAAAAAATTAAATTTATTAACAATTACAAAAAATATTGACTAAATTAACATAAAATATTATAATTAAAGCAGTTTTTGTGAAAAACGAAGAACGAGACATGTGTATTTGGAATATTATTTAGAGAGTTCTTATTAGGTGAAAGTAGAATATAATTGCACAAATACAAATCACTCGGGAGTTAAATAACTGAAATTTTTAGTAAGTTATTTCGTTAATCGCGTTAAGATAATTAAGATAATTTAAGGATGGTACCGTGCAATAAGCACTCCTTTTGGTGCCATCCTTTTTTATAAGGAGGAATTATGGAAAGATTTAAAAGTTTAAGTAAAGAACCAGTTGATCAAGTCGAAGGTAAAATACTAGACAAATGGTTAAAAGAAAATTTATTACAAAGATGTATTGATGAAAGAAAAGATGCACCATATTTTGTATTCTATGATGGACCAGCAACAGCTAATGGTCATCCAGGATTACATCATTTAGTAGCAAAATTTTTAAAAGATACAATTTGTAAGTATAAATCTATGCAAGGGTACAAAGTAATTAGAAAAGTTGGTTGGGACACTCATGGTTTGCCGGTGGAATTACAAGTTGAAAAAGAACTTGGTTTTACTGACAAGAAAGATATAGAAAGATATGGAATAAAAGAATTTAATGAAAAATGTCGCGAATCAGTAATGCGTAATGAAAAGACATTTACTGATTTAACCAACAAAATGGGACAATTAATTGACATTAAAAATCCTTATGTAACATATAAAAATGATTATATTGAAACTGAATGGTGGATATTAAAGAAGTTTTTTGAAGAAGGATTATTTTATGAAGGAACAAAGATATTACCATATTGTCCAAGATGTGGCACAGGACTTGCTAGTCACGAAGTGGCTTTAGGATATCAAGAAGATCCCGTAGATACTGTAATAGTACCAATGAAGAAAAAAGATGAAGACGTATACTTTTTAGTATGGACAACAACTCCATGGACACTATTTGCCAATGTTGGTTTATGTGTAAATCCTGATTATGATTATACACTAGTTGAAAGTAGAGGATATAAATTCATTTTAGCAAAAAGTCTAATAAAAAAAGTATTAGGTGATGATGTTAAAATACTTAAAACTTTCAAAGGTAGCGAAATGGAATATTGGGAATATGATAGATTATTAGATGGTCCAAAACTAAATAAAAAAGCATTTTTTGTAACAGTAGATCCATATGTAACAGATGAAGATGGAACAGGAATAGTTCACATGGCTGGAGCATTTGGTGAAGATGATGCTAGAGTATGTCGCAATTACAATTTACCATATTACAATCCTGTTGGTGAAGATGGTAAATTTATGGAAGGACCATGGCGTGGTCAATTAGTATTTGATGCTAGTGAAGAGATAATAAAATACTTAAAAGAAAATGATAAATTATTTAAAAAGCAAAGAATAACTCACAACTATCCACATTGTTGGAGATGTCACTCACCATTAATTTATTATTCAAAACCAAGTTATTACTTAGAAATTACCAAAATAAAAGATAAAATAGTAGCAAACAACAAAACAGTAAACTGGTATCCGGAATATGTTGGTGAAAAGCGCTTTGGAAATTGGCTAGAAAATTTAAAAGACTGGGCAATATCAAGAAGTCGTTATTGGGGTACACCACTTCCATATTGGATTTGTTCTTGTGGTCACAGTGAAATGATTGGTTCTAGAAAAGAACTAGTTGAAAAAGCAATTGAAGACATAGATGAAAGTATAGAATTACATCGTCCTTATGTTGATGAAGTTCATTTGAAATGTCCGGAATGTGGCAAACCAATGACTAGATGTAAAGATGTAATTGATTGTTGGTTTGATTCAGGAGCAATGCCATTTGCTCAATACCACTATCCATTTGAAAACAATGATATATTTGAGACTCAATTTCCAGCGGATTATATTTGTGAAGGAATAGATCAAACAAGAGGATGGTTTTATTCATTAATAGTAATATCAACATTTGTCAAAGGAGTATCACCATTTAAAAATGTATTAGTAAACGATTTATTACTTGACGCTGAAGGCAAAAAAATGAGTAAATCAAGAGGAAACATAGTTGAACCATTTACAACGATGAAAGAATATGGAGCAGACACAGTAAGATTTTATTTACCATACGTTTCTCCAGTATGGGTACCACTTAAATTTGACATTAATGGTTTAAAAGAAGTACACTCTAAATTCTTTAATCCATTGAGAAACACTTATAATTTCTTCTCAATGTATGCAAACATTGATGATATCGATATAACTAAATGTGATATACCAGTAGAATCTAGAGATGAAATAGATCGTTGGTTAATAAGTAAATACAACAAATTACTTAAATATGTTACAGAATCTTATGATGAATATGATTTAAACAAAGTAGTAAGAGCTCTAACTGATTTTGTATCAGAAGATTTATCAAATTGGTATATTAGAAGAAATAGGGATCGTTTCTGGGGTTCAAAATTAGATGACTCTAAAAAGTCAGTGTATAAAACAACATATGAAGTATTAGTAGGTATATCTAAGATGATGGCTCCGGTAGTACCATTCTTATCAGAAGAAATATATACTAATTTAACCAATGAATATTCTGTACACACTGCAGATTTTCCTAAATATGATGAAACTTTAATTGATGAATTACTAGAAGAAAAAATGGATAAAGTAAGAAACCTAATCAGCATCGGAAGATTTGTTCGTGAAGAAAACAAAATTAGAGTACGTCAACCACTAAGTGAAATATTCTTAGATGGCAAAAATGAACTTTTAATCGGAGAACTTACGGATTTAATAAAAGAAGAATTAAATGTTAAAAAGGTTACATTTATCGATGATACATCAATGTATATGAATTTTAAGGTATTACCAAATTTTAAAGAAGTAGGTAAGACTTTAGGAAAAGATTTAAAAGAATTTCAAGAAAAGTTATTACAATTATCACTTGAAGATATTAACAAATTACGTAAAAATGAAATAGTAACTATGAAAATTAATAATCAAGATTTAGAAGTTACATCAACAATGGTTGATATAAGAATTGATGCAAAAACTGGATTTAATGTTGGCATGGAAAATAATGATTATGTCATACTAAATACAAATTTAGATGAAGAATTAATTAATGAAGGTATTGCAAGAGAAATAGTATCAAAAGTACAATTAATGCGTAAAAATGCTAATTTAGAATTAACAGATAGAATCATAATTAGTTATGAAGCAAGTGAAGAAATTACTAAAGCAATAAAAGCTTTTGAAGATTATATTAAAAAAGAAACATTAGCAACAAAAATAGAAAATACTGTTAAAGATGGTGAAGAATTTAATATAAATGATGAAGTAATAAAAATTGCTATTTCTAAGAAATAATGTTAAAATTTATGTGTGTCCCTGTAGCTCAGTTGGATAGAGTACTACCCTCCGAAGGTAGGGGTCACAAGTTCAATTCTTGTCAGGGACACCATAATATATAAATTCTGACTTTTGTAGTTAGAATTTTAATTTACATAGAATTTATTAAATTAATTTGACATTGTGTATCAATTAGTAAAATATAGTTACGAGCGTCCTGAGTAAAAAAAAGATCAAATTATTGAAATGATTAAACAAGATTACATGGCTTTGACCAAAAGGAAAAATAGAATATCCAAGGACTTTTTCTAATTATGGACGTTATATTGCTGTTACAAGTGTCAATCATTTAAATAATGAGTTTTATGTTGCAAATCCTAATAAAAAAGGTGATTCTCAAATCGATACAACTTATTCATATGAGACATTAATTTCTAATATGTATACTAATACTTTTGATTTCTTGATGGTAAAAAACAAGTCATTAGTTTTAAAAAGATAATATTAATAAAAAAATCAATAAAAGATACAAATAAACCAAGAGTTAAAATTTATAGTTGATGAGGCACTATAAAAACAATTATCCAAAATATAAAGGAGGTATAAAAAATGCTTATATATGATAAAAAGTCTGATGCAATAGATTTATACACTATTGAAGAAGACTCTAGAAAAATAAAAAGATATAAAAAGGAAGTATTACAAAGAAATAAAGGTGCTAATTTATTTTTGAGTTTAAAAACAAATAATGAAAGAACAATTAATGAATTTAATGGTTCAACAGACATTGAATACTGTTCTTTAAACTATGATGATAGTACACCACCAAATTTAGGTTATTATTCTCAAATATATCAAAGTAATAAGCAAGATGATATTTTAGAACAATATATTGAAGGCTACTATGATTCGATTATACCAAAAAGGGTATACACGTATTCTAAAGAAGACGGCTTAGATCATGAATTATTTCATTTACTTGCTTTAGAAGAAGTAAGAAAAGCATACCCAACTCTTCGGGGAAGTGAATATAGTATACAAAATATGTTAAATTTACCAACAACCCTATATTTACTACAATTATTACAATTAGGTAAATATGAAAATTTAGCATCCAGAGATATTTCAAGATTATTAGAACTATTTAACATTGAATATTTAAAAAGTGTAAAACTAAGTGAAATAGAAGAAGTATTAGCTACAGGTTTAGTAAATGGCTCGATGGAAGAAGTTTTAAAAAAGGCTGAAACAAGTTCTTTAATACTAAGAAAAGTTAGAAAAAGGCAAGAATAAAAGTTGAAAGTTGTAATTTTACAACTTTTTTTAATTTTTAAAAAAATTTAAAATAAAAAAAGAATAACATATTAATTAATTTAAAATATATAGTGAAGGGGGAAAAAGGATATGAAAATAATTCGGCAAAGAGATTTTAAAGACTGTGGAGTATGTTCATTAGCATCAATAATAGAGCATTACAATGGTTATGTATCTTTAGAGAAAATCAGATTAGATGTTAAAGCATCAAATGAAGGAACAACAGCCTTAAACATAATTGAAGCCAGTAAAAAATATGGTTTTGATGGTATAGGCATAAAAGTCAATTCTTTAGAAGATTCAAAAATAAAACTCCCAGCAATTGCTCATATTAATCTAAAAAATGGTTTACAACATTATGTAGTTATTTACAAGATTACCAAAAACAAAGTAATATTAATGGATCCAGCTAAAGGTAAAGTTGTAAAGACTAAGCAAGAATTTTACAATGAATGGAGCAAAGTATTATTAATATTTTATCCAAAAAGTAAAATAATCACATTAAAAAAAGAAAGTAATCTATTTAGTATATTTTTAGATATACTTTTAAAAGAAAAAAGATTATTTATAACCATAATAATAATGAGCATATTTATGATGATTTTTACGATAATAAGTAGTTATTATTTTCAAGTAATGATAAATAGTATAACAAGCAATTATTATATTATGTATTTAAAAATTTTTGTTATCATATTTGGCATAGTAACGATATTAAAATTAATATTTACATATTTAAGAAGTTATTTAGAAAATCATTTAAACAAAAACATAGATTGTTTATTAAATTCTTCTTTCATCAAACATATTTTTAATCTCCCTTTAGAGGTAATCACGAGTAGAACTAGTGGAGAGATAATAACTAGAGTAAATGAACTTGCTAATATAAAGAATTTATTTACTGACATATTTATATCTTGCATATTAGATTTTTTATTAATGTTTGCCTCGGTGCCTTTATTATTAAATATAAGTAAAGATCTTTTTTTAGCACTTTTTCTTAGTTTAATTTTATATTTAATAGTAGGATTAATAACTAGTAAATTAATTTTTAAAAAGGCATATCAAAACATTGAATTAGAGTCACAATTTAATAATACTTTATTAGAAAATGTCAATATGATAAACAGTATTAAAAACTTAAATGTAACAAATTCTAGATTAAAAAAAATTGAAGAAGTTTTAACTAATTTTTTATATGACAATTACATATTAGGTAGTTTTTTAAACAAAGAAAGAACTTTAAAAAATTGGATAAGTGAAATAGGTTTTTTTATTATCAATACATGGGGGTTTTATTTAATATACAACAACAAATTAGAAATAACAGCACTAATAACATTTAATACATTATTAGGTTTCTTTTTAGACCCAATAAAAAACTGCATAAACAACATTCCAAAATATAATTTTTTAAAGGCCACATACAACAAAATAAATGACTTTTTAAGCAATGAACCAGAAAAAATGGGGAAAAGCAATTATTTAAAAGAAAATAGTATAAAAATTAATAATTTAACATATTCCTACAATCACTTAGATAACATATTTAATAATTTCAGTTTACTTATAGAAGGGGGTGAATTTGTTTTATTTAAAGGAAATAGTGGTTGTGGAAAATCTACATTATGTAAAATATTAGATAAATATATTACGGAATACAAAGGTAACATATTAATAGGAAATAACAATATAAAAGACTTAAGTACTGCAACGATTAGAAACAATGTATTATACATAAATCAAAATGAAAACATAATAACAGACACAATTAAAAACAATATAATACTTGATCGATTTGTAAGTGATAAAAAGTTTTTTGATATATGCAAATTATGTGCTGTTGACAAGATAATAGAAAACAAACCTATGCGATATGACACGGGCATAAGTAATGACGGGGCAAATATTTCAGGGGGTGAAAAGCAACGAATTATTTTAGCTCGAGCTTTACTAAATAATTTTCAGATATTAATATTAGATGAAGCATTAAGTGAAGTAGACTACAATTTGGAGGAAAAAATAATGAAAAACATAAAAGATTATTTTAAAAATAAAACTATAATATGTATTACACATAAAAATTATGATAACATATTTGATAAAATAATAGAAATTGGAGCATAAAATGAGTTATGATGAACTAATTAATATAAAATATCATTTATATCATGTTTTTATAATCGTGACAATAATTGTATTAATAATATCTATATTTTTATTAAATATAAAAGTGTATAATGCCTTCAATACCAAAGGCTATATTAAAAATAACAAATTAGTCATAAACATCCCTATCGAAAATTCTAATATCATAATAAATGGCAAATATTTAAAAATAGATAACAAAAAATACAATTATGAAATAGAAAATATTAGTGAAATACTTTTAAGCAATAATATAAACTATCAAGAAGTAATATTAAATATAGAAAATGACTTTAAAGAAAATACCATAATAGATGTAACAATTTATTATGATTTAGAAAAAGTAGCAACAAAAATAAAAAGAATAATATATGGAGGTTAAGTGAAATTAAAAGAAGAAAAACTAAATGAGATAACTGGTGGTGGCATTATTAAAACAGCAATAGTTTTAGGAGCGGTATTATTTATAAAAGGTGTTATCTATGGTTTAACAAATTTTGTTTGGTGTAAAAGTTAAGGAGAAATATGAATTTAACAAAAAAAGAATTACAGGAAATAAAGGGAGGATTTTTTAAAGCAGTATTAAATGTGTACTTAAAAATATATGGTTTAGGGGTAGCATTTGGTACTAAGTTAAAAAGGATATTATCCAATACTTTATGTCCGATGTAAAGGAGGTAAAATGGTACTTGATAAAAAAGAACTTACGCAAATAGAAGGAGGATCAACGGGTGTATGGCTAGCAGTCGGGGGCATAGCAATACTTCTTCTAGGAGTTTTTTGTGGTTTTTTTGGCAAATAGAAAGGAGGTTTAAATGTATTTAAGCAAAAAAGAATTAGCATTAGTTACTGGTGGTATATCTGGGGCATTAATAACAGCTCTTGCAGGCATATATGAAACTATTTTTGAAATAGGAAAACTGGTAGGAAAAAATCTGCGTTCTTTATTAAAATAACGAATAAAATACGGAAAAAGGTTGAAATGCTCCACTGCTGATGTTATAATAATTTATAGAAAAAAACGGAAGGGAGGGCTGAAAATGACAAAAGTAGTAGTAAAAAATGGTGATGTTGATTTAGCATTGAAAAAATTTAAAGCAAAATTTGCTCGCAGTGGAGTCCCTTCTGAAATTAAAAAAAGAAAACACTATGAAAAACCTGGTGTAAAAAGAAGAAATGAAATTAAAGAAGGAATAAAAAATTCCCACAAAAAGAATAGAGGATAATAATGTTAGAAAAAATTAATAATGATTTAAAAGTAGCCATGAAAGAACATGATACTTTTAAACTTTCCGTATTAAGGATGCTAAAAAGTGCATTACAATTAGAACAAATTTCTAAAAAACATGAACTTGATGATAATGAAATATCTAGTGTAATAAAAAAGCAAGTAAAGTTAAGAAAAGATTCAATTGCTGAATATGAAAAATACAATAAGATTGACAATGTTAAAGAATTAGAAAAAGAAATTGAAATATTATCTACTTATTTACCAAAAGAAATGTCTTATGAAGAAATAGTAAAAGTAGTAGATGAAGTAATAACTGAAGTTAAACCTGAAAGCATAAAAGAAATGGGCAAAGTAATGAAACGACTTAATGAAGAACTTGCATCAAAAAATGCTGATATGTCATTAGTTAGTAGTTTAGTTAAAGAAAAATTAAGTTAAGGAGGACAAAAGGTTCTCCTTTTAAATTAAAATTAAAAATAAAACATATAATTAATAAGGTGATAATCATGCACATGAAAGAGAACCTTATTAATTTTTTATATGACAAATCTTATTTTATCAATATATATGAAGAGTACATTCATGTATTTAACTATATTGAATTAATTAGTTTATCAAGCAAAAAGATAGAATTAAAATTTACACAATTCAGATTAGTTATAGATGGTAACAATTTATTTATAAATAAGATGTGTGCCAATGAATTATTAATTAAAGGTCAAATTACCAAAGTAGGTTTCTTTTATGAATAAGATTATTTGGGTAAAAAGCAAATGTGATGATTATTACAAATTTATTAACAAATTACAATATTTAAGAATAAGTGTTTTAGAAATAAGATATGAAAACAAGTATATATATTTAAAGATAGAAAGTAAGTATTTAGAAAAATTAAACAAGTATTTAATTAGTTACAAATTTAAAGTAGTAAAAGAATTAGGAATATATAATATATTTAATAAGATTAAAAAAAATTACATTTATATAATTAGTATAATAATAGGAATAATATTATTTATAATATTAAGTAACATGGTATTTAAGATAAATATTATTCATGAAAACAAAGAGATAAGAGAAATAATAAAAGAAGAATTAGATGAATATGGAATAAAGGTATTAAATTTTAAGAAAAGTTACAAAGAATTAGATAAAATAAGGCAAAAGATATTAGACAAGTATCCGGACAAATTAGATTGGATGGAATTTGAAGTAGATGGTTTAATAATAAATGTTAGGATAGAAGAAAGGATTATAACTGATACTACCAAAGAAGACAAAGTATGTGATTTAATTGCAGCAAAATCGGGGATAATAAATGATATATTAGTAGAAAATGGTGAAGTACTAGTAAATATAAATGATTATGTAAAAGAAGGAGATACTTTAGTAACAGGTATAATTAAATACAATGAAGAAGAAAGAAGATTAACTTGTGCAAGTGGTGAAGTATATGCAACAACTTGGTACACAGTGGATGTAAAAATACCATTTAGTTACAATGAATATATAGAAACGGGCAAGAAGAAATATAATATCATATGGGAAAACAATGATAATAAGCATTTATTATTAAGAAAAAGATTTACAGACTATAATAGTTATTTAAAAAACATTTTAAAAATATTTGATTTTAATCTTTATTTAGAAACGGAAAAAGAAACTAAAAAAATAACAAAGACATACACTGAAGAAGAAGCATTAGAAGTAGGAATAAACAAGGCAATAGAAAACATTAAAATAAAATTAAGTGATAAAGATGAAATAATTGATAAAAAAGTTTTGAAAAAAGTAGTAAATAATAGTACAATGGATATAGAAGTATTTATAATAGTAAAAGAGTTAATAAGTACACAAAAAGAGATAGCAATTACAGAAGAAGGGATTGATTAATTATGTTTCTAAACACTATTAAATCTATATTAAAAGATAACTGGCCGGTATTAATAATATTTATAATTACAATGGTTTTAGTTAGATTCTTTTATTTTAGGAATCATCGTAATAAAATAAGTTTTTACAAAGAATTTTTAATGTTAATATCAATATGTTATATATTTTTACTATTTCAACTATTAACAAAAGTAGAAATGAATTCAGGAAGTGGTTATAACATAGTACCATTTCAAGAAATAATGCGTTATGAATTTGGCAGTAGATTATTTATATACAATGTTGGTGGAAACATATTAGCATTTTTAATATTTGGTTTAATAGTATCATGTTACATAAAGCCCAAAAACTGCTTAGCTCCATTTATAATTTCCTTATTTGTAAGTACAACAGTAGAATTTGTTCAATTAAACATAGGAAGAAGTTTTGATGTAGATGACATAATACTAAATGTACTAGGTGGCTTACTTGGTTATTTATTATACGTAGGAGGTAGTGCAATCTATAAGCATTTGCCGGGGGTAATAAAAAATGAAGGAATATACAATATTATCTGTTTAATAATTATAATAATTATGGTAATATATTTATTAGGTGTGATGGGAGTATATAGTTTTTAATGAATGATTTTAAAATAGTAGATGAATATGGATATGAAAAAGATTACAGTTATTTAGACAAAATAATAAACAGGACATTGAAACTTGAAAAAGTTAAATCAGCAAATTTAAGTATAGTATTTATAGATGATGATTTAATGCATGAATTAAACAAAAAATATCGTGGGATTGATAGAACAACAGATGTATTATCTTTTGCATTTGAAGATAACAACAAAATTTGTTATAATATTAGACAACTTGGAGAGATATACATATCTATTCCGCAGATGATTAAACAAGCCAAAGAGTATCATCACAGTGAAAAAAGAGAATTAGCATTTTTAGTAGTCCATGGTTTATTACATTTACTAGGATATGATCACACAAAAGGAATAGAAGAAGAAAAGATTATGTTTAGTAAGCAGGAGTTGGTATTAGATGATTTTGAAGAGACAAAAAGAACACAAACAAATGAGTTTTAAAAGATTTTTGAACAGTGTTAAGTATTCGATTGAAGGTTTAATTTATGCATATGGCAATGAACAAAGTTTATGGTTACATGGAGTGGGATCTTTATTTGCTATTATAATGGGTTTTATATTTAACATAACATTTATTCAATGGGCAATAATAGTAGTAGCATTTGTAGTAGTACTTGCGATAGAACTTTTAAACACAGCTATTGAAGCGGTGGTAGATTTAGTAACTAGTGAAATACATCCTTTAGCAAAAATTGCCAAAGATTGTGGTTCTGCAGCGGCATTTGTAAGTGGCATTATGGCGGGGATAATTTGTGCATTCATATTCATACCATACATCATAGCATTATTTTAGGTGAATATGAGAAGTGGTTTTGTAAGCATAATAGGGCGTCCTAATGTTGGTAAGAGCACTTTATTAAATGCTATAATCAATCGTAAAGTAGCTATCACGAGCAATATTTCTGGAACAACAAGAAATTTAATCCAAGGGATATACAATGAAGATGGTTATCAAATGGTATTTGTAGATACTCCGGGAATACACAAACCGCAGAATAAATTAGGTAAAGTGTTAAACAAAGAAGCATATTCTATGACCAAAGATGTTGATGTCATATTATTTGTAGTAGATGTAGCGTCTGGCATAGGTAAAGGAGATTTATTTATATTAAATGCTCTTAAAGAAACAGAAGTACCAGTAATACTAGTACTTAACAAAATAGACGAAGTATCAGATGCCTATCTTTTAGAGACAATTGACAAATACAAAAATATATATCCATTTGTAGAAATAGTTCCAACATCAGCCTTAAAATTTGATAACATAAAAAGACTAATTGAAGTAACTAAAAAGTATTTACATGATGATGTTCAATATTTCCCTGATGATTATTACACGAGCAGTAGTTTAAAATTTATGGTAAGTGAAATTGTAAGAGAAAAACTACTAATGTTAACAGAAGATGAGGTACCACATAGCATTACTTGCTACACAACACTTTATGAAGAAAAAAAAGGCATTACCAACATAAATGTTGATATAATAGTAGATCGTGAGTCATTAAAAAAGATAGTAATAGGTAAGAATGGCAGTATGTTAAAGCAAGTAGGAACACTTGCAAGAAGGGACATTGAAGAATTACTTAATCAAAAAGTATATTTAGAGATATTTGTAAAAGTAATAAAGAACTGGAAAGAAAAGGAAAAATATCTAATTGAACTAGGATTCATCGACAATGAATAAATTTTAAAAAAATCACCCAATATATAATTAGGTGATAAAAATGAATAAAAAGGAAGCATGGAAAAAATTTGCTAAAAGTGGAAAAGTAGAAGATTATTTAGAATATACAAAAATTAAGAAGGGATAATGTGTTAGAAGAAGTAGATGGTTTTATTTTAACGGAGATGCCATACAAAGAAAGCAGTAAAATAATAAATGTTTTAACAAAAGAATATGGCATAATAGGAATACTTGCTAAAGGTGCGGCATCACTTAAGAGCAAAAATAGGGTAGCAACAATGCGACTTAGTTATGCCAAATTTAACATTTATTACAAAAAAGACAAACTATCTACATTAGTAAGTGCTGATATAATAAATCCCCTAAAAAATATCCGCAGTGATATTTTTTTAATTAGTTATGTAAGTTACATAACGGAATTAACATACCAAGTATACAAGCAAAGTGAATCAAAAGAAATATATGACAATTTTATAACAACGATTCTAAAAATAGAAGATGGTTTAGATCCTTTAGTACTAACTAACATATTAGAAATAAAATACTTAGAAAAACTAGGAGTACTATTTGATTTAAATGAATGTGTATTTTGCAAAAGCTTACAAGGCATAGCCACGATTAGTGCAGATGCTGGAGGTTTTGTATGTCAAAAATGTTTAACTAACGAAATACCGGTGAATCCCAAAGTAATAAAGATGATAAGAATGTATTACTACATTAATATAGAGAGTATAAAAGACATTAAAGTAGAAGAATCCATTAAAAAAACAATTAATAATTTTTTAGATATATATTATGAAAAATATACAGGTTTATATCTAAATAGCAAAAACTTTTTAAAAAGTATTGACAAATAATTTTGTTTTTAATATAATGTTAATAACAACTAATTGTTTTTTATTAAACATTGTTATTAACAAATAGTTAATAACATAAGAAGGAGGAGAAAAAAATGTTTAATGCCAAAAGAGAAGTCGAAAACATTGTAAAGTTTATTCAAGAATATTATGAAAAGAACAATTTAAAGGGAGCAGTATTAGGAATAAGTGGAGGAAAGGATAGTGCAGTTGCTGCGGCTTTATTTGTTAGTGCCTTAGGAAAAGAAAATGTTATTGGTTTAACCCTACCGATTCATTCAAAAGAAGAAGACAAAGAAGATGCCAAACTAATTAGTGATTTTTATGGTTTTAGACTTGAAAACATTGATTTAACAAAAACGTATGATGAATTTAAAAAAAACTTTTTAGTAGATGAAAAATATTTAGTAGATAGTGATATTAATTTAAAACCGCGTTTAAGGATGGCTGCAATGTATTATAGTGCAGCAATGTATTCAAAATTATACAATAAAACCTATATTGTTGCAGGAACAGCAAACAAATCAGAATCATATGTAGGTTATTTTACTAAGGGTGGTGATTCAGTTAGAGACATAGAAGTAATAGCTGATTTTACAGTTAGTGAAGTAATTAAACTAGGTGAAGTATTAAAAGTACCTAAAAAAGTATTATATAAAGCACCAAGTGATGGTTTAAGTGGTCAAACAGATGAAGAAAAATTAAAAGTTACATATAGAGAAATTGATGATTATATCAACCAAATACCTATAAATAAAAAGAGTGCTGAATTAATAGAAAAGTACCATAAAAATAATGCCCATAAATTTAAAATAGCAACTTATATAAAGAAATGCAAATAGGAATATATAATGGTACCTTTAATCCAGTACACAAAGCCCATTTAAAGATATGTCAAAAACTAATAAAAAAAGGTTATGTTGATAAAATCATAATTATTCCAACAGAAAAATATTGGGATAAAGAAAGTGAAGTATCTATTAAGAAAAGAATTGCTATGTTAAAATTAATAGCAACTGATAAAATAACAATAAATACTAAATTATATCATTTAAGTAAGACATATGAAGTTTTAGAAGAGATAAAAAAGTTATATCCTACAGCTAAATTATCCATCATAATTGGAGCAGATAACATAATAGATTTTGCCAAATGGTATAAATATGAAGAATTATTAAAATATAATTTAATAATTATGCAAAGGAAAAAGATTAATATTAAAAAGCACTTAAATACTTTAAATAAAGTTAATGATTATAAGATAATTAAATTTAAAAGTGCTATTTCATCTAGTAAAATAAGAAAATTATTAAAAGAAAACAAATTAAAAAAAGCTAGTAAATATTTAGATAAAAAAGTATATAAATATATATTAGAAAATAATTTATATGGGGTAAAAAATGTTAAAAGCTATAAGATCAATCAATAATGCTAATAAAAATAGTAGTGAATTATGGCTTACATATTTATATAATACTTTAGAAAAAAATTATAATTACTTAAATGTTTCTTCCTTAAAAGAAATAACTAATCATAGTGTATTAAACTATTGTTTAAAAACATTACAAGTATTAGATGAAATAAACAAAGAAGAAAAGTTAGCAAAAGACATTTTATATCTTGTCGAAGAAACATTAAAATGGAGTGAAGTAGCAAAATGTGGAAGAAAAAGTGAACGTTCTTTATGGAGAAAAAAAGGTTATGATTTATATGCTCATAATATAGGATCAAGTCAAATATACTTAGAAACCAATAATAATATAATTATAAGTACTTTAATTAAAACTCATGGTTTGGTTGGTCAATTTTTAAAAGGAGAAACAACCTTAAATAAAAATTATGAATTATATTTATTAATTAAAAACAAATTAATTATCAAAAACAAATTAAGGAAAGTATTAATAGTTTTAAATAAATGTATAATTAGTGGAGTATCAAAAAATTTATATAAAGATATTGAACCTAAAGTAATAGAAACTATTGATTTAATAATAAACAATCAATTTAACAATCAAGAAAACTATATTACAAGATTAGAAAAATTAAACAAAACATTAAGTAAAGAAGAGCTAAATTATTTAACAAGATTAAATAATAAAGTAAAAACATGCTTAGAAGATTTATTTTCCAAAGTAGACATTTGGTATTTTGAATCAGCCATTGAAAGTTTTTCTTTAAAAGAACAAATAAAGATTCTTTTAATAATTCAAAAACACCTAACAGAAAAAATAGATAATGTTACTTTTGAAAAACTAATGAAAGATTTATACTTTAACTACCATCAAAAAAGAGAATTAAATTTATACAAAAAAAGAGTAATAGAGTATTATTTAAATACCATAAGTTATCAAGACATATTACATAATAAGATAAAAGTATCACCACACATCAAAATCAATATTAAAATAGAAAATAACAATTTAATATTTAATTTTAAATATTCTATTCAAATAAAAAAATTAATTGAATTTTGTGAAGTAGCATCTATTAATGATAGTAATTATCAAAAAGCAATATACATGTTATATGATTTATTTGGTTTTCGTAAAGACAAATTTGATCGTTTTTTTGAAGAAACAACATATCTTGAACAAATGAATCACTCTAAAAGTGATAAAGAAAAAATATTAAACTATTTAGTGGGTCAAAATATATTAGACATAGGTTCTGGTGGGGGTATTATTCTAAATTTATTAGAAAAACACAATCCCAATTTAAATATAACAGGAATGGATATTTCCCAAAATGTAATAGAAAAGTTAAAAACATTAAAATTAAAAGAAAACCATCTATGGAATATTTTTAAAGGAGATGCTTTAAATTTAAATAAATATATTAAAAATAATAGTCAAGACACAATAATATTTTCAGCAATTATTCATGAATTATATTCCTATATTACTTTTAATGGTAAAAAGTTTAACACTGAAACAATAAAAGTAGTATTAACTGAAGCTTATAAAGCTTTAAGAAAAGGTGGCAGAATAATTATACGAGATGGAGTTATGGAAGAAAATAAAGATGCATATCGAATTATTGAGTTTTATAATCCCAAAGACATAGAAATATTAAATAGATTTTGCCATGACTTTCAAGGACGTAATATTAAATACACAAAACTAAGTGAAAATAAAGTAAAATTATTAGTAAATGATGCTTTAGAATTTTTATACACATACACGTGGGGTGAAGAAGCATATCCTATGGAAGTTCAAGAACAATTTGCTTATTTTACATTAAAAGAATATACAAAATTTATTAAAGAAATATTACCAAATAGTAAAATAATAGTAAAAAAAGAATATTTACAAAAAGGTTATAATGTAAATTTATTATCTAAAATAGCCATATATGATGAAAATCTAAATATATGTAATTTACCAAATTCAACATTATTAATAGTAATAGAAAAGAGTTGATAAAATGAATATATATGCAAATAATAATATTAAATCTATCAAAGTTAAAAATTTATTAGAACAAAAACTACTAAAAGAAAACATAAAATTAAAAAATTTAAAAATAGCAATCGGGGGAGATGGAACATTTTTATCTTGTGTTAGAAAAAACAAATATAATACCAATTATAATTATATAGGAATAAATACTGGTACATTAGGTTATTATCAAGATATATCAATAAAAGATATCAATAATTTTATTAAAGAATTAAAAGAAAATAAATTAAAAACTCAAAAGATATATTTACAAAAAACAATAGTATATACCAAAAAACAAATAATAAACATATATTCTTTAAATGAAATAGTAATAAGATATAAAGATTTTAAAGTGTTTAAATGTCGTATTAGTATCAACAATTCATATTTAGAAAACTATGCTGGAGATGGACTAATAATTGCCACACCATTTGGATCAACAGGTTATAACAAAAGTTTAAATGGAGCAATTATGTTTGACACCATTCGTTCATTACAACTAACTCCTCTTGGAACAATTAACAACACTAAATACATTTCTTTATCAAATTCATTAATTATTCCTAGTGAAAAATTTATAATAATAGAACCAACAGAAAAAGATATAGTAATAACTATAGATGGCAAGAACAAATACATTAAAGATGTAATAAAAGTAAAGACATTTATTAGTAATGAATACATCAAAATATTAAGACAAAGTAATTATGACTTTATTAAAAGAATTAATAATAAGTTTTTAAATTATAAATGATTTATGATATAATAAATTTGAGGTATTTATTATGACAGAAAAAGAATTTTTAGCAAGTTATAATCCTGATAAGTATGAAAAACCAAGTGTAACAGTAGATATATTAGTTGTTAGTGTTGCTGATGAATTAACAACTAACTATCGTAAGCTAAACCAAAAGAAGATTAATATTTTATTAGTTAAAAGGAAAAACCATCCTTACAAAGACAAATGGTGTTTGCCAGGGGGATTTATTAAGATGGATGAAACTTTAGATGAAGCGGCAACTAGAGTATTAAAAAAAGAAACTAATTTAGACAAGATATTTATAGAACAATTATATACATTTAGCAAAGTAGATAGAGATCCCCGAATGCGTGTAATAAGCAGTGCCTATATTTCTTTAATAGATAAAAATACAATTAATACGCAAATAAGTGAAGAAGCATCATGGTTTGATGTAACATATGAAGAAAAAGACAATTTAGTAAAATTTTATTTAAACAATGGTCAAGACTACATAGATTTTACAATTAAAAAGACATTAAAAGAATTATCTACAGATAGATATTCATTTGAAATAGTTGATAACAAATATTTAGCCTTTGATAATCCGGTAGTAATTTTATCAGGTATAGAAAGATTAAAAAATAAAGTATTATACACAGACATAGTATTTAATATGATGCCTAAATATTTTACATTAAAAGAATTACAACAAGTATATGAAATAATATTAAATAAAAAACTTTTAGATCCGGCGTTTAGAAGGATAATTGAAGACAAAGTAATAAAAACAGATAAAATAAAAACAGGGGGAGGGCATCGACCTTCGTATTATTTTAAATACAAAGGAAATTAATTATGGCAAACTTAACTTTATATTATGGCACAATGGAAACTGGTAAAACCACAAAACTTATACAAGACCATTATAATTATTCTAAATATTTAATTAACTTAGTAGTTATGAAACCAAAGATAGACACTAAAGGTGGATTAAGTGTAATAAATAGAACAGGTTCTAGTATTAAAGCGGATTATTTAATACCTAAAAGTGCTAATTTACTTTCTAAAAAATATTTTAATAAATACAGATATGCTCAATTTATATTAGTAGATGAAGCCCAATTTTTAACTAAAAATCAAATAAATGAACTATGGTATATAGCTCACAAATTTAATATTTCAGTAATATGCTATGCTCTTAAAAGCAATTTTAAAGGTGATTTATTTGAAGGCAGTGCTCAACTTTTTGCTAGAAGTGATGAAAAACATGAACTTACAGTAAATTGTATATGTGGTAAACCAGCAATGTTTAATGCAAGAAGAGTAAATGGAAAATATATATCAAGTGGTAAAGAAGTAGTAATAGATGGTGAAAATGCAGAAGTTGAATACATTCCGCTATGTAGTGATCACTATTTAGAATATGTACTTGGTAATAAATTAAAATAAATGATATAATATTATTTGAAAGGTTGTGGATTATATGAACTTATCAATGGAAGAATTAGTTAATTATGCAAAACAATATGGTTTTATATTTCAAGGAAGTGAAATATATAATGGCTTATCAAATACATGGGATTATGGTCCATTAGGAACAAATTTAAAAGAAAATATAAGGAATGCTTGGAAAAAGAAATTTATTCAAGAAAACCCATATAACTATGGTTTAGATTCAGCGATTTTAATGAATCCTGAGGTATGGGTAGCATCAGGCCATGTGGCTAGTTTTGCTGATCCTTTAATAGATTGCAAAAAATGTAAAAGTAGATATCGGGCAGATAAGTTAATTGAAGATGCAACAAAAGGTGCAGTTACTGGAGATGGCTGGGACAATGAAAAGTTAGAAAAATATATAAGTGATAATAAAATAAAATGTCCAATATGTGGGTCTACTGAATTTACTCCGATTAGAAAATTCAACTTATTATTTGAAACATCAATTGGGGTAACAGATGACACTAAAAATACTATTTATTTACGTGGAGAAACGGCGCAAGGTATTTTTATCAATTTTAAAAATATTGAAAGAAGCATGCGCCTTAAATTGCCATTTGGTGTTGCTCAAACGGGGAAAGCCTTTAGAAATGAAATAACCCCAGGAAACTTTATTTTTAGGACTAGAGAATTTGAACAAATGGAACTAGAATTTTTTTGCAAACCCAACACGGATTTAGAATGGTTTGGTTACTGGAAAAACTATTGTATGGATTTTTTAAAGACTATAGGTTTAGACAAAGAAAAACTTCGTTTTCGTGATCATGCTAAAGAAGAATTAGCATTTTATAGTAAAGCAACAACAGACATAGAATATTTATTTCCTTTTGGTTGGGGTGAACTTTGGGGTATAGCAGATAGGACTGATTATGATTTAACGGTTCATCAAGAAAAAAGTGGAGTAGATTTACGATATTTAGATGCTGAAACAAATGAAAAATACTTACCATTTGTAATAGAGCCATCAGTAGGATTAGATCGTTTGTTACTAGCAATTTTAGTTAATTCATATCAAAAAGAACAAGTAAATGAAGAAGAAAGGATAGTTTTAAAAATACATCCTGCACTTGCTCCGTATAAAGTAACGATATTACCATTAATAAAAAAAGTACATGCTGAAAAAGCAAATGATATATACGCACAACTATGCAAATATATGGCATGTAGTTATGATGAGACTGGTTCAATAGGAAAACGTTATAGAAGAAGCGATGCTATAGGAACACCATTTGCAATAACTATAGATGATTCTACTCTTGAAAAAAATACAGTAACTATAAGAAATAGAGATACAATGCAACAAATAACACTAAGTGTTGATGAAATAAAAGATTATATTCTTAACAAATTAGAATTTTAAGTATTGTCAAGACAAGAAAAATTTGATAGAATGTTAATAGTAGACTAGGGAGGAATCCATATGGGGTTAAACTTAAAGAAAATATTTAGTTATGATGGTGATGACGACAATTTAGTTGGAACTGAAGATGAATACTATGCAATGAGTGAAGAAGAAGCCATTAAAGAAGCAGACAAATCTGGTAATAAAATGATTCTTTTAGAACCAAGAGCATATTCTGAATCTCAACAAATAGCAGATCATTTAAAAAATAGAAATAGTGTAGTAGTAAATTTAAAAAGGGTTACATCCGATCAAGCAAAAAGGATAATAGACTTTTTAAGTGGAGTAATATATGCAATCGGGGGCTCTATGCAAAAAATCGGCGTAGGAATATATTTATGTACACCTAAAAATGTAAATGTTCAAGGAAAAATTAGTGATGAATCGGAAAAAGTAAGTAAAAACAATACTGATGAAGAACTAGATTGGTAGGTTCTTATGGTAAATAAGTTTAGTACAAGTATTCAAGGTTACAACAAAGAAGAAGTTAACAACTTTGTCAAAGAAGTAATAGTTGAATATGAAAACATGTTAGTTAAATTAAAAAAGAGTTATCAATATAGTGAAGAGTTAAAAAAAGAATTAAAACACTATAAAGATATAGAATCTACATTGAATAGAGCGATACTAGTTGCTGAAGAATCTACTAGCAACATTAAAAAAGCCGCATATGATGAATCAAAAACAATATTAGAAGATGCAAGACGTAATGCAACAAAAGTCATCAACAATGCATTAGTTAAAGCTGAAAGAATAGAAACTGAAGCGGAAAGTTTAAGAAGAAAAGTAATGGTATATAAAAGAAGATTTAGGGCTTTAGTTGAAGATCAATTAGATGAAATGGAAAATTTTGATGATAAAGTAGAGTAATCTACTTTTTTTAATTGTAAAATTAAGCAATGTATGATATATTTTAATAGAGGCTAGATTATGAAAAAAAGAATTATTAGTGCCATAGTAGCGCTTATTATTGTAATACCCCTAATAATTTTAGGTGGTTATCCATTTACAGTAGGCATATGTTTAATAGCAATATTAGGATATAAGGAAGTAATTGATTTAAAAAAATCACATAACAAATATCCACCATTGATAATAATTTTTGGTATGTTTTCAATACTATCTCTTATTTTATCAAATTATGAAGATTTAACAGTTTATCATGGATTAACATATCAAGTTATAACAATGGCTATACTTTTATTATTAGTACCTACAATTTTTTATAAAGAAGATAAATATACAACTAAAGATGCCTTTTATTTACTAGGAGTAGTATTTTTACTTGGCATAATATTTAACATATTTGTTATAATTCGTACAAGAAGTTTATATTTATTTTTCTACTTAATATTAATACCAATAATAACAGACACATTTGCAATGCTGGGAGGAAAATATTTTGGCAAACACAAATTATGTCCAAAATTAAGCCCTAAAAAAACATGGGAAGGTTCAATAACTGGATTAATATTTGGAACAATTATAGGTGTATTATTTTATACATACTTAGTTGGTAGTTTTAGTATAAGGTCATTATTTGTAACGATGATTTTATCTTGCATGGGACAAATCGGAGATTTAGTAATGAGTAAGATAAAAAGAGAAAATGGAATAAAAGATTTTTCCAATATTATGCCTGGTCATGGTGGAATATTAGATCGATTAGATAGTACAATATTTGTCTTTTTAACATACATATTTTTACTAATTATTTAAAGGAGAGATGCATATGTGGTTTATATCTTTATTAGTATTAATATTTATTTTAGGAATAATTATTCTTGTTCATGAATTTGGTCATTTCATATGGGCAAAAATATTTAAAGTACACATATATGAATTTTCAATTGGAATGGGTCCAATAATATTTACTCACAAAGGCAAAGATAAAGTTGACTACAACATAAGAGCTATACCCATCGGGGGATTTGTATCCATGGCTGGAGAAGTTTATGAAGATGACGAAAAGATTGATAAAAAAGCATTTATGTGCAACAAACCATGGTATCAAAGAGTAATTATTTTAATTGCAGGAGTATGTAACAACTTTTTACTTGCAATATTAATTTTATTTATAAGTTCTCTTATTTGGGGTGGAACGATAAACATACCAGAAATTGAGGATGTAGTACCAGATTTACCGATGGCTAATGCTGGAATAACTGCAGGTGATAAAATACTTGAAATAAATGGAAGAAAAGTATCTAATTGGGATAGTGCTCAAATACTTTTAATAATGAAAAGTAAAGATAACACTTATGATTTAAAAATAGAACACAGTGATGGAGAAATAGAAAACATTGATGTTACACCAATAACTGAAAAAGATGAAGAAACAGGAATAGAAACCCAAGTTTTTGGAATTTATATTAAACAAGAAACAATGACAGGATTATGGGGCTCAATTAAATATTCATTTATTAAATTTGGCAGCATAGTTAATTCAATGGCATTAACGATTGAAGGCTTATTCACAGGTAAAATTTCTATTCAAGCCCTATCTGGCCCGGTAGGAATGTATGAAGTAGTAGATGAATCTATTAATTATGGAATATCTTACATGCTATATATTATTGCCTTTTTATCAATAAATGTTGGATTTATAAACATTTTACCATTCCCAGCATTTGATGGTGGACATGTATTTTTCTTAATAATTGAAAAAATAAAAGGTAGTCCAGTAAACTCTAAATTTGAAAACACTTGTCATTTAATTGGGTTTGCATTATTGTTTTTACTAATGATTTATATAACGATTCAAGATGTAATAAGATTTTTCTAAAAATAATAGCCATATAAAAAAATATATGGTAAAATAAATTTAGAAGTAAAGGAGTGATAATATGGCAAGATTTTGTCCAAATTGCGGGAACGAACTATCTGAAAACAGCAATTTTTGTGCCAAGTGTGGAAGCAGTGTAAATGGTAATGAAAATAATGGTTCAACAGTAGTAATTAACAACTACAATAATAATGAAGTTAAATTACCAGAAAGAAATATAGTTGTATGTATATTACTATCATTAATAACTTGTGGGATTTATGGAATTTATTGGTTTATAGTTATGACTGATGAATCAAATATGGTAAGTGATGATCAAACGGCATCCGGAGGAATGGCTTTTCTATTTACCATAATTACATGTGGCATTTATTTTTACTACTGGAATTATAAGATGGGACAAAAATTACATCAAGCAGGACAAAAATACAACAAACCAATTGGTGATAACTCAATAGTTTATCTATTATTATCAATTTTTGGTTTAGGAATTATAAATTATTGCATAATTCAAAGTGATTTAAACAGATTTTCAAAATAATGAACAAAAGAAAAACTAACCTAAAACTAGCAATAATAGCTATTTTAGGTTTTTTACTTTATTATTTACTTAATTTATATACAGGATTTGCAATATTTTGTCCCTTTCATAAATTCACTGGATTATATTGTCCGGGTTGTGGAGTAACTAGAATGCTATTTTCTTTAATTAAATTAGATTTTTATCAAGCATTTAGATACAATTCATTAGTTTTTATTCTATTAATTATAGGAATAATATATTTATTAATAAAATTTATTTTAAAAAAATTTAATATTATTATCAAGGTTCCAAATTATGTATGGTATATATTAATAATAATAGTAATAATTTATGGAATATTAAGAAATATACCATATTTTAATTATTTAATACCAACAGATGTATAATGAATGTAAAAGGAACTAGATAGAATCGATAATTTTTTAAATTCATTATATAATAAGATTAGGAGTAGATTAATTGTGGATAAGAAAATAAAATTAATATTAATTATAGGAAGTATACTAATACTATTAGTAGCTGGAGTTTTAGTATGGTATTTTTTTATAAAAGATACAATTAATAATAATGAAACAAATGAAAATAAAAATAACAATGATAATATTGAGACAAGTGAAAATAACAATAACAATGATGATAATGAGATTGTTAATCCTAATAAAGATGAAGATGACACAAGAGTATATCCATTAAAAATGAAATTTTATAAAGACAAATACGGCGTATGTTATGAAACAGTAGATGGCAATTGTGTAAGAGTATATTATAATAATGAAGGTTATCAAGAAGAAATATGGAATGATTTAGATGAAGAAAATTTACTTGCCGAATATACTTGTAACAGTTTTGACTGCGTTGAAAAGAATATAGATTATGACGAAAATTTAGCCTTTATACTTGATGAAAAAATATACATATATGACTTTATAAGTAAAAAAGCAAAAGATACAAACTTAACTAATATAATGAATAAAGAAAAGATAGAATATATTTACCTTGCCAATAATTTTGGGAATGATAACTATGATTTAATAGTATATAGTTTAGATGATAAAGGAAATATTTATAACACCAAAGATAAAAAATTTCTATTTGACAAATGGTATGACAATGCATTAATTGAAAGAATAAGTGTATTAGATGATTACTATTTAGTAAGAAATGAAGAACAAAATGAATGGTATATTATAAATAGAGAAGATAAGATACTAAAAAGTTTTACTGGAAAAAGTTATTATGGAAAAACATATGATAACAAGATAATTATGACTTATAATGATGCATATGAAAAGTATTCATTTGTTTTATATAAAGATGATTTAGATAAAAGAGTAGACTTACAAGGAGACGTGGATATTCAAATAGTAGATAATTATTTATTTTCATCAGATTCGAGTGGCTATCCTGATCATCAAAAAGTACACATATATGATAAAGATACATTAAAATTAATTAAAACAATAGATAATGCTTTACATTTAAGCCAAGTAAAATTTGCAAATGAAACATTTTATGTAGCTACAGTAGATATTGGTAGAGGTGGTAATAATACAGCAACTCAAGTATTAGATAGCAATTTTAATATTTTAATAGGAGAAAATAATTTGCCAAGTGATTATAAAGTATATGATGAAGGATACTTTACACCATATTTCAATGATTCCAATAATACAATAGTTACATGGTTTGGTAAAATATATGTATATAATTTAAATGGAAATTTAGTTAAAACAATAGATAGAGATATAATAGGATTGGCAGAAAATTATTATGTTGCCAATGAAAACAATGATATCACATTAAGAGATTATGATGATAATTTAATTACAACATTTACAACTATAAATGATAACTTAGATGTTGATAATAAAGGTTTAGATGGTTATCTTGCAAATATAGGGTATAATGAAGATCAAAATAGCTTTAATGTTGTAATAAAAGATAAAACAAATTATACCTGTAAAATGTATAGTTATTCATTTGTCAATCAAAAGACAACTGAAATTAATTCTAGTTGTGGATGGGATTAAAGGAATTTAATCCTTTTTTATTGGAAATTATTTAAAAATACTTGTAAATTAGCATAAAATTTGATAGAATTTAAATTGCTGTAAATGCGAAATAAACATTGATATGGATTTTTCTTACTAGTGCTCGAAAGAGTGTAAGAATTTAGAAATATCAAGAAGAAAAAACGAAGGAGGGATTTATTTATGGCAGTAGTTTCTATGAGTTACCTTTTAGAAGCGGGAGTTCATTTTGGTCATCAAACAAAGAGATGGAATCCAAAAATGAAAGAGTATATTTTTACTTCAAGAGATGATATATACATCATCGATTTAGAAAAGACAAAGGATTGTTTAGAAAAGGCATATGCTGAAATCAAAACAATTGCTGAAAATGGAGGAAAATTTTTATTTATTGGTACAAGAAAACAAGCACAAGATGTTTGTAAAGAAGAAGCAATAAGAAGTAAGTCATTCTATGTAACAGAAAGATGGTTAGGTGGAACACTTACAAACTTTAGAACAATAAGAAGAAGAGTAAAAAGATTAGAAGAAATTGAAAATATGGAAAAAGAAGGTATTTTTGATTTATTACCTAAAAAAGAAGTTATTGGTCTAAAGAAAGAATATGACAAATTAAACAAAGTATTATGTGGAATAAGAGAAATGGAAAAACTACCACAAGCAATAATTGTAGTAGATCCTAAGAAAGAAATCAATGCCATTAGAGAAGCAAGAAAACTAAATATTCCAGTATTTGGAGTAGTAGATACAAATTGTGATCCAGATGATGTAGATTTTGTTATTCCAGGAAATGATGATGCTGTTCGTTCAATCAAAGTAATGTTAGGAGTATTAAATAATGCTATATGTGAAGCTAACAATTTAGAAATAGTTGATTACATTACAGAAGATGAAAGAAAAGACGATACCAATAAAGAAGAAGGCCAAAAAGAAGAAGCAACAAAAGAAGAAAAAGAAGAAGTAAAAGTAGATGAAACTGTTTTAGAAGAAATCAAGGAAATGGAAAAAATTGATGAATTAGAAGCAAAAACTTTAACAGAATTAAAGAAAATAGCTAAAGAAAACAAGATTAAAGGATATTCATCAATGAAAAAAGATGAATTAATACAAATATTAAGTAAATAAGGAGGATAAAAATGGAAGTTACAGCAAGTATGGTAAAAGATTTGCGTGAAGCAACAGGAGCAGGCATGATGGATTGCAAAAAAGCTCTAGCAGAAACTAATGGTAACATGGAAGAAGCAATTAATTACTTACGTGAAAAGGGAATTGCTAAATCTGCTAAAAAAGAATCTAGAATTGCTGCTGAAGGCTTAGCAAATATTTACATAGATAACAATAAAGCTGTTATAATCGAAGTAAATAGTGAAACAGACTTTGTAAGCAAAAATGAAGAATTTACAAGTATGATTGATACTATTGGAAAAACAATTTTAAAAAGTGATGCAAAAGATATAGATAGTGCCAAATCATTAGTTACAGATGAAGGAACAATCAATGATTTAATAATTAGTAAAACAGTAAAAATTGGTGAAAAACTATCTTTAAGAAGATTTGCAATAGTAAATAAAAATGATGATGAACATTTTGGCTCATACATTCACATGGGAGGAAAGATTGCAGCTTTAACAGTAGTTAAAGGAGCAAATGCTGAAGTAGCAAAAGACGTTGCAATGCAAGCAGCAGCAATGAAGCCACTTTATTGTTTCCCAAGTGAAGTACCAGCAGATGTATTAGACAATGAAAAATCAATATTAAAAGAACAAGCAATAAATGAAGGAAAACCTGCAGACATTGCTGAAAAAATGGTTGAAGGTAGAATTAAGAAATTTTATAAAGAAATATGTCTTTCAGAACAACCATTTATTAAAGATGGCGATTTATCAGTAGAAAAATATGTAACTAACAATGGTGGAGAAATAAAAAGTATGATTCGTTATGAAGTTGGTGAAGGTATGGAAAAAAGAAATGATAACTTTGCTGAAGAAGTAATGAATCAAGTGAAAGGTAATTAAATCAAGAGAAATCTTGATTTTTTTTGACTATAATTTGACAAATATATAATAAATTTCTTTATTAAAAATAGTAAAAGATGGTATAATAAAAAGGGAAGAAATTATGAAAGAAAAAATAAAAGTAAAACATGAAACTTTATTTAAAAATAAAATTCAAATGGTAATATATTTTATAATATTTTGTCTTTTAATTTGGGCATTTATATACATAGGGATGCAAGATTACAATCCAAAGTTACCTGATAATGAAAGATTTGCAGCAGATTTTAATTTAGTAAGTGAAGACAATGTATTTGAATACATTAATGCATCAAAAGCATTACTTATTGCAAGTGGGACAAAAGGCATAGTATTATTTGGTAGCAAAAACAATGAATGGGTAAATTATTATGCAAACATAGTTAATGACATAGCTAAAGAAGTAGGAATAGATAAAATATATTATTATGATTTTTTCAAAAATAGAGAAGATAACAATGGAACATACCAAGCTATAGTAGAAAAATTAAGTGAATATGTAACATACAATGATTATGGAATAGCAGATATATATGCACCATCATTATTAGTAGTATGTAATGATGAAGTACTATTATTTGATACTGAAACAACATTTAGAGTAGGTAATATCGAACCAAGTAAATACTGGAATACATTTAACATTAATAGTAAAAAATCAGAATTACGAATAATATTTAAAGAATATAAAGAAAGTTGAGGATTTTATGGATAATACCAAAAATATAGTTGGCTTAATATTTTTTATAATAATATTATGTATCTTTATAGTTGGTGGTTACTTTTTCATGGAATATATTTTAGATAATTATGAAAGTAAAGAAAAAGGAAACGTAGTAGAAATAAAAGAAATAAGAATAGATGCACAAAAAGACTATGTATATTTAGAAAATACGGAAGAAATAATTCCAGAAGAAAACATCAGTTTATCAGATGTTGTAATAAATATTAAAGGTTTTGAAGATATAAATAATACTTTACATAATGAATTAGAACAAATAAAAACTGAAAAAGTAAGTTTAGACAGTATAACATTAGAAGAAGGTCAAACATGTTCTAATGAAGCTAAATTATACAGTTTAACATATCGTGAATATAATACTAATATATATCGCAATTATATAAATTTAGTAATAAATGATTATGATTACAATTGTGTAAATGGTAATGCAATAAAAAATATTAAAAGTTATGTAATTAACAAAGAAAATGGAGTAGCTTATACTGAAGAAGAATTATTAAGCATATTTAATGTAACAGAAGAAATGATAATTGAAAAAGTTACTGAACGTTTACATGATACTCAAGTATTAGATGGTGATACCCAAGTAATTGATGTTGATAAGACAATTGACAGTATAAAAAATGGCAAATATGGTGAAAACAAAGCTTTAAGTGTAAGCAAAACTGGTAAATTAGAATTAAATTTTATTGTAATATCTAATAGAATCAATTATAATGATACTATAACAATTAGTTAAAAAGGAGAAATTATGGATATAGCACAGAAAAAAATGGATCAGACTATAACAAGTCTAAAAGAAAAATTAATAACAATTAGAGCAGGAAGAGCAAATCCTGCGATGCTTAATGGAATAATAGTTAATTATTATGGAATACCAACACCAATAGGGAGTGTTGCTAACATTACAGTGCCTGAAGCTAAGCAATTATTTATTAAGCCATATGATAAGTCTACTTTAAAAGAAATAGAAAAAGCAATTAATGAAGCAAATATAGGAATTACTCCAACAAATAATGGTGAAATAATTATTTTAACAATTCCAGATTTAACAGAAGACAGAAGAAGAGATTATGTAAAACAAGCTAAAGCTATTGGTGAAGAAGCTAAGGTAGCACTTAGAAACATAAGACAAGATGCTAATAATCAAATAAAAAAAGAAGAATATCCAGAGGATGAAGAAAAACTATATTTAGAAGAAATTCAAGAGTTAATAAATAAATATAATAAAATAGTTGATGAAGAAATAAGAAAAAAAGAAGAAGAGTTAATGCAAGTATAATTAACTCTTTATTTTTTGGAAAAAATGTGTTAACATATTAACCCAAGGGGGTTTTTTTATGCCTAAAGAAATGATGGAAATAATATGTAATGTGGATTCTAGTTGGACTAAAGATCAAATAATTAGATATTTATATATTAAACTAGCACCTTTTTTTAGAAGAGATATAGAATATTTCTTAAAAAGTCCAAAAGAACAAATAGAAATTTTTAAAAATGGTTTTTCATTTAATTATAAAGATATAGTATGTGTAACACTTTGTCAATTTTATGCTGATTTATTTAAAGAATTTAATATAGATTCAGTAATAGTACCAGTAACTAAAGCTAATCCTCCATTACATGCTTTATTAGTTAATGGCAATAGTGGTTGGTATTATCTAGATCCACTAAGTGATTTATTTTATAATCAATATGGATTAAGACCTGCATATTTTGGAGTATTAGTATCTTCATATAGTGAAAACTTTTTAAAAATAGCAAATCAATATTCATTAAAACAATTAGACAAAAAGTATTTAGAAGAATTAGACCACAATTTTGGTTTTGAATATTTAAATACATATTTTACTCAATTACATGGGATTTTTAGTGTTAGAAACAATGCTTTTCAATTTTTTGGTTTAGATAAAAAAGACAAAATGGGTTTATTAGAAAGAAAAGTAGAATTTTTTGATGATAAACTAATAAATTTAGGTAATGTAAATGGGATATTAGAAAGATGTCGATTATATTTATATCTTATTGGTAAACTATTTGATAAATCCGAAAAAAAGTATACAGAAGTATGTTGTGAAGATAAACAAAATATAGTACTTAAAGTAGGAGTAGCACATGAAGGAGACATATTAACTAGAGAATATCAAGAAATAAATGATGGAGAGTATCATTTAAAAAGAATAAAATAATTAGAAAAAAATTTAATAATTTGATGTAATAATATTGAAACGAGTAGCTATAAAATATGGCGTAAGTCCAGTTTTATAGCTACTTTTTATTTAAGGAGGGTATTATGAAAAATATTAAAGATTACATAGTATGTCACAAACAAGTTTGCCAAATTATGGACATAAAAAATGATACTTATATTTTAAAACCAATTGATGATAATAGTTTAACATTACAAGTACCAGTAAATTCTAAAGTATTAAGAGATTTAATTAGCAAACAAGAGGTAGAAAAATTATTAAAAGAAATACCTAGTATTGAGATAATAACAAATAATGATCGTTTAATAGAACAAACATATAAAAATTTAATGCATAGCGATAACTTTGAATCATTAATTAAAATAATAAAAACTACATATATTAGAAATGAAAATCGTAGAAAGAATCAAAAAAAATAAGTGAAATTGATGAAGAATATTTTACTAAAGCAGAGAGTTATTTATATAATGAATTAAGTATAGTATTAAATTTAAGTTTTGAAGAAACCAAAGAATATGTAATTAAAAAGGCTAGTGAATTAATAGAAAATTAAAAGCTAATCAATAATGATTGGCTTATTTTTTAATTCATATTGATAAGTATTAGTATTATTAATTATATCATATATAATACTAGCATTTAATTCATATTTATATTGAATAGAATCTTTATTAACTATAGTTGAAATAATTAATTTATTTTTAATATTACTTAAATATTCTTTTCCTTTACTGTTAAAACCCAATATTTTAATATATTCTAATTGAGTATTATCCTGTTTTAAAAAATTAAGTAATATATGAATAAACATTCTATTAATTTTATTATAAGTATATCTTTTAGTTTTTATATTAGTTATAAATTCATCAATATTATTTGATTTATTAACAAACCCTTTTAAACGATATTCAATACCTTCATCAACATCTACATAATTATTTAAATTTAAATCAGTATTTATCTTATATTTTAATAAATTAAAATAATTATTATAATTAACATTATTAATAAAATCTTTTATATTAATAGGAATGTATTTGGAAATATCTTCATTATTTTTAATTTTTTCTCTAATATTTGTAGCACTAACAATATTATCATTACTAATTTTATCATGATAATCACTAGTTCTTTTAATGCATATCGGTTCAATATTATAATTATTTTTAATAATTGCTTTAACATATGAAATACCAAGTAAATCATTCGGAGTAAAATCAAATTTAATATTAGTAGCTTTAGCAAGGGCAGTAGGATAATTTATGCCTTTATCTAAATATTCTTTTATTTTTACATCAAAATCATCATTAAATTGTGCATTAGCAACATTTTTAATTAAATTTATATCATTTGATTCACTACCAAAAACGATTTTAGTAACATAAAAGTTATTTAATATTTTAATAGCAATGCTTGCAAAAGTATCTGCAGATTGAGTTCCATAAATAACTGGTAATTCTAAAATTATATCAATATTATTTGCAAGAGCAATTTTTGTTTTAGCTTCTTTAGACAATATAGAAATTTCCCCACGTTCTAAAAAATAACCATTTAAAACCAAAATAATTAAGGAATCCGGATAAAGTTCTTTAATTTTTTTTATATGATATAAATGTCCATTATGAAAAGGATTATATTCACAAACAATACCTATTATTTCCATAAATCCCCAACAATATAATAAGTGCCAGTCATTATAGCAATTAAATTATCATTATCATCATATATATTACAATTTAAAACACAAGTAGTCTTTCCCATTTTAACTACATTTGGAATAGCAATTAAATATTTACCAACACCAGGTTTTAAATAATTAATATTTGCATTCAAGGTAACAACATTTTTATTAAGTTTATGGCACATTACTCCCATAGCAGTATCACCTAAAGAAAATGTAAGACCACCATGCACAATTCCATAAGGATTTAATGAATCTTTAGTAATATTTAATTTTACTTTGCAATTATCATCATCTAATAGTTCTATATTATTATATTTTAAAAATCCATCACCAATTTTCAATTTTATCACATCCAAAGTTATTATAGCATTATTTAAATTAATTGTCGAATAATGTCAAAGTTATTGCAAATAAAAAAATAACAATTATAATAAATAACTGTTACCTATATTGGTAAGGCATCGTGTTATCCAACTTTCTCCTTCTTCGGGGGTTAAAAAAAGTAATCCTTTTAAGGAGTGTGGTAATGCAATGAACGAAGATGTTTTCCTTCAAGTAATTATAATTTTAGTTATCATCATTTATGGTGGTAGCCCAAAAAAAGACGCCAACAAATAATGTAGCGTCGAAACCAAATCGATGCTACCCAATATGGGTAACACTTACATATATAATATACCAAAAATTTTTGAATATTACAATTGTTTTTTAAAGGTGGTTTAATGATTATAGTAATTGTAGGACCAACTGGAGTTGGTAAAACAAAATTAAGTATAGAACTTGCCAAATATTACAATGCATCGATAATTAATTCTGATGCCGTTCAAATATATAAAGGACTTGATATAGGTAGTGCTAAAATTACAGAAGATGAAAAAGAGGGAATAAAGCATTATTTATTAGATATAAAAGATATAAATGAAGAATATAGTGTATGTGATTATCAAAAAGATGCAAGAAAGATATTAGATAGTAATTTAGATAAAAACATAATTTTTTGTGGAGGAACGGGTTTATATATTAGTGCAGCATTAATGGATTATCGTTTTTATGAAGATGAAAATAATTTAACATATGATGAATATAGCAATGAAGAATTATATGAATTAGTATTAAAAAAAGATAAAAATAGCAAGATAGATAAAAATAATCGTGTTAGAATAATTCGTTTTTTAAACAAGAAAAACATAGATTTAGTAAAACCTATATTATTATATAAGAATGTTATATTTATAGGTCTTACTACAAATAGAGAAAAGTTATATGAAGTAATAAATAAAAGAGTAGATAAAATGTTTGATGATGGACTAATAGATGAAGTAAAAAAAATATACAAAGATAATAAAGATTCTAAAATTTTAAGTAGAGCAATAGGATATAAAGAAGTAATAAAATATTTAAAGCAAGAAATAAGTTTAGAAGAAGCAAAAGAATTAATTCATTATGCGAAAAGACAATATACTTGGTTTAATAATAAAATGGATATAAAATGGTTTAATGTAAATTATGAAAATTTTGCTGAAACAATTTTTTTAGTAAAAGAATATATAGATAGTTGTAATAAATAAAAATTTATGGTATAAATATAAAAGTGGTGAAATTTATGAATATGAAAAAAAAGGGGACTATTTTAATATTATTAAGTTTATTTTTAATATTTACAAGTTTAGTCTTTTTTATAATAGGATGCAATTCTAATACTTTAATAAGTGACATAAATAGAAGATTAGCATTAACAATATTAATACTTAGTATAATACTTATAATATATAGTATATTTATATTAATAAGATATAAATATCGTCGAGGATTTAAAAAAGGAAAAGTCATTTTATTTACGGTATTAGTAAGTATATACATGGTTGGTTGTTCATCATTTTTATTTATATTATATGGTCCATTTGATAATTTTAAAACATGGTTAATAACAACAGCCATGGCTACAATGAATCATCAACATTATTGCAAATGGTTTTATAATACAGATGAAATTAACAAAGTATTAGCAAGTAATTCAGTAGGTAGAAGTGATAGTGATACTGATCCTGGATTAATCACTTTTGATGAAGAAGTAGAATATGCAAACGAATATGAAAAAGCAGTTTTACAAAGGGCAGAAGATGCAATTTATAAAATTATTGAATTTGAAGTAAATGGTTGCGATGCTTATCTTGCAGTGATATATGATGCAAGTAAAATAAGTGTTGGTGTAAGTAAAAACATTGGTAGAAGTGGTCAATACATATATGATATGGCTCGTGAACAAGGAGCAGTTTTAGCCATTAATGGCGGAGGTTTTTACGATCCAAATTATAATAGTAACGGTGCTAATCCAATTGGAGTAACAATAGCTGATGGAAAGATAATAACTGATGAGGTATACAATTCCATGAATGGTGGAATAATTGGTTTTGATTTAGAAAATCGTTTAGTCTTACTTCGCGATGCTACAGCAGAAGATGCAGTAAAATATGGACTAAGAGATGCAGTAACAATGGGACCATTTTTAATAGTTAATGGTCAAATGGCAGACATTAAAGGAAATGGTGGCTGGGGCTATGGAGCCAGAACAGCAATAGGTCAAAGAAAAGATGGTATAGTTTTAATGTTAGTAGTTGATTCCAATGAATTTAGAACAAAAGGAGCATCAATTAAAGATTTAGCAGTAATTATGGAACAATATGGAGCCGTTAATGCCGCTAATTTAGATGGTGGAACATCTAGTGCTTTAGTAATAAACAATAAAATTATAAATGACCCGATAAACTCAGCATTGCAACATAAAACTAGAGGAATACCAACAATATTTAAAGTAGTAGATTAAAAAACTCACTAGTAATTTAGTGAGTTCTTTTTTAATTAAATTCTAAATAATATAAAGGATTAAAATTATGTTCTTCAACTACCACATCACCTTTATCTACTTCTTCCATAGCTTCAGTAGTAACCAAAAAATATTTATGCCACAAATAATCCTTATTGGCATATTCAGGATTACTAGGATCAGGAGTTGGATCATCCCAAGTCAAATCCATATGAACCCAACTATCATCATAATACAAAGCATTCCAAATATGTCCAGCAGAACTTTCAGTTATTTCTTGTGGAGTAGTAGCAATTTTATAATTATTAAATCCTAATTTAGTTAAGAAAATTGCCATTAAATCGGTATATCCATTACAAGTTGCATAGCCTTGAAATAATGGCCCATACGCGGTATTAGATTCATAAGGGCTTTCATTAGAATCATTTCTTTGAATATCATATTTAGTATTATTTATAATATAATCATGAACAGTAAGTAATTTTTCATAATCATCCATATCATCAGTAATAATTTCATCAATAATTTCATCAACTTTTTCATCGATTAAATTAATTTTATCATCGTCATACAAATAAGTTATATTTAAAGTAATTTCTCCATTATCATTAATTAAAGTTCTAACATTAGTAAAACTATTAAAAGGATGAACATAATTATTTAAGTGAGTAAGTATTAATTCATCATCACTAATTGCAGAAATATCAGGGATACATCTAATATATTCATTAGGACAATAAAAAGTAAATTCATCCCAACCATTATTAATAACAGAATAATAAATATTTAACAAATCCTGATAACTATAAGGCTCATAATCATCACTTCTTTGAACAAACAAATAGTCGATATCTTTAGAATATTCATTACCATCTTTAGCAACTACTTTAGGAACATCACTTATAAAACTAGCCAAAGCATCCGTAATAGGTTCAATAAACAAAAAAGTAAGTAGTAATAAAACTACGCAAAAAATAATAACAAATATATTTTTCATGATATCACCTATAATAATAATAACAAAAAAAAATAAAGTAAACAATTGTTACTTCATATTTTTTACTTTTTGTGTCAATCTAGCTTTTTCACGATCAGCAGTATTATTTTTAATTAATCCTTTGCTAACAGCTTTATCTGTATATTTTTGAATATCTTTAAGTAATTTGTCAGCTTCTTCTTTATTACCAGCAGCAATAGCTTTTTCACAATTTTTTATAAGATTATGAACACGCATTTTAAGTTCATGATTATTATCTGTTTTTTTAGCTATTACTTTAATTGCTTTTTTAGAACTTTTAATATTTGCCATATTCTGCTCCCTTCTTTGTTTTCTCATTAATTTTAACAAATATTTCACAATTTAGCAAGTATTTTAATTGTTATTATAAAAAAATTAAAAAAAGTGAAATGTTCCCCAAGTTTCGACATAATAAATAAAACATTTATAGTATGATATATTAGGGATGATTATGAAAGCAAAATTTAAAGGACGAAAGAAATTACAAATATGGGGATTAAAATTATTTAGTGTAATAATTATATTAATAATTTCATTTTTAATTACGTTTAAGTTTTTATTTGATAAGATTGATGTAGAAATGAATAATAACACATATTTAAATTATTTAGTAAACTCATCCTTTGGATATTACAATCTAGCAGACATAACAACGTTATCTAGTACAGAATTTTTATTAAAATATTCATTTGGGATAAAAGAATTTAATAGTGGAATAAAAGACATTGACTTAAGTACACCAGTAAATTCAGAGATAGAAGAAGAAGATAATACGAATGATGAACCAATAGTATACATATATAATTCTCATCAAACTGAAGGTTATGTATCAAATTTAGCAAATGCATTTAATATAAATAATACAGTATATATTGGTAGTTTTATTTTAAAAGAGTATTTAGAAGATTTAGGAATACCTTCGATAGTTGAAGAAAATAGCATAGTTGATGTTTTAAATGCCAATGGTTGGAAATATAATAGTAGTTATAAAGCAAGTAGAATATTACTTGAAGAAGCAAAAAAGGAAAACCCTAGTTTAAAATTTTTCATAGATTTACACAGAGATTCAGGAAGTTATGAAAGAACAACTGCTGAAATAGATGGGGTAAAATACGCCAAGATAATGTTTGTAGTAGGGTTAAAACATGAAAATTATCAACCAAACTTAGATTTAGCTAATGCTCTAAATGACAAATTAAAAGCCATAGATTCAAGTTTAACCAGAGGAGTATTAAAAAAAGATGGAGCTGGAGCCAATGGTATATACAACCAGGATTTTGATCCCAATACAATTCTTATTGAAGTTGGTGGCCAGTACAATTACATTGAAGAAGTAAATAATATATTAAAAGTATTTGCTAAGGTTTTACATGATTATTTAGAGGGTGAACAATGAAAAAAAAGAGAAATTGGTTTTTAAGAATGCTAACAATCTTATTTATAATATATATAGGTTTATATATAGCATCTATTAGTGGTTATTATGAAAGTACATTATCTAACAAAGTAGCCTTAACAGATGAAGCAATAAAGAGATTTGAACAAGATGTAATAGATGGTAAAGAAGTAGATGTTGAAAGTTATATAATTGAAGAAAAAGCAGATTATAGCAACAAGTTTAGTGATGCTGGAGAAAAACTTGGAACATCAATTCAAAAGATATTAACTGAAGGAATAAGTGGAGTGTGGGAAGCAATAAAAGTTTTATTTTTTTAAAAGATATTGTATAATATTTTCAGGTGTTGCAAATGCAAGATATAAAGATTAGAAATTTTTCAATAATAGCACATATAGATCATGGTAAGAGTACGCTTGCAGATCGTTTATTAGAACTTACGGGAGCAGTATCTAAAAGAGAGATGAAAGACCAACTTTTAGATAGCATGGATTTAGAAAGAGAACGGGGAATAACAATTAAACTTAATGCTGTTAGGTTAAATTATAAAGGATATATTATTAATTTAATAGATACACCGGGTCATGTTGATTTTTCTTATGAAGTATCTAGAAGTCTAGCGGCTTGTGAAGGAGCAGTATTAGTTGTGGACGCTGCCCAAGGAATAGAAGCACAAACATTAGCTAATTTATATTTAGCCTTAGATAATGATTTAACAATTATTCCCGTTATTAACAAGATAGATTTACCAAATGCCAATATACCTAAAGTTAAGCAAGAATTAATTGAAGTATTAGGTTTTAAAGAAGAAGACATTATTTTATGTAGTGCCAAAACTGGTGAAGGAGTAGAAAAAATATTAAATGCTGTAATAGAAAAGATTAAACCTCCGAAGGTAGATACTACTGCTAAAACGAGAGCCTTAATATTTGATTCCCATTTTGATTCTTATCGTGGAGTAATATTACTAGTTAAAGTAGTTGATGGAAAAATAAAAATAGGAGACAAGATAAAACTACTAGCAAGTAAGAGTATTTTTGAAGTAGTAGAACTAGGAGTATACACTCCGAAGGAAGAAAAATACCAAGAATTAAGTAGTGGAGAAGTAGGATATATTGCAGCAGCAATAAAAGATATAAGTAGTGTATCAGTTGGTGATACAATAACAGTTATAAACAATGAAAGCAGTATTCCCCTTGCGGGATATAAAGAAATGAAACCAATGGTATTTTCGGGTATATTTCCAACAGAATCTAGTAAATATGAAGAATTAAAAGAAGCCCTAGAAAAATTAAAACTTAATGATGCGGCTTTAAAGTTTGAACCGGAGACTAGTATTGCTTTAGGGTTTGGTTTTCGTATTGGTTTTTTAGGCCTTTTACACATGGATGTAATTACTACTAGAATAGAAAGAGAATTTAATATAGGGATAATAGTAACGAGTCCAAGTGTAATATACAAAGTTACACTAACAGATGGTTCATTAATTGAAATAGATTCCCCAAATAAAATGCCTGATAAAGTAAAGATAGATAAAATTGAAGAACCATATATTTATACAAGTATAATATCACCAACAGAATTTACTGGTCCTATCATGGAATTATGTCAAAACAAAAGAGGCATATATAAAAGCATAGAATACATAGATTCCAGGGTAAACATTCATTATGAAATACCACTTTCAGAAATAGTATATGATTTTTATGACAAATTAAAAAGCACCACCAAAGGTTATGCATCATTTGATTATGAACTAAGTGGATATAAAGAAAGCAATTTAGTTAAAATGGACATTTTACTTAATGGTGAAATAGTAGATGCATTTAGCATCATAGTTCACAAAGATTTTGCCTATACTAAAGGAAGATTAATAGTAGAAAAATTAAGAAAATTAATACCACGTCAGATGTTTCAAATTCCAATTCAAGCCAGTATTGGATCTAAAGTTATAGCAAGAGAAAACATCAGTGCAATGCGTAAAAATGTATTAGCAAAATGTTATGGTGGAGATGTATCACGTAAAAGAAAATTATTAGAAAAGCAAAAAGAAGGTAAGAAGAGAATGAAAATGGTAGGTTCAGTTGAAATACCTCAAGAAGCCTTCCTTGCAGTTTTAGGAGATGAATAATAATGAGACCTAAAAGAAACAGAGGTAAAAATGGCTAAAGCAGTATACATTCACATTCCATTTTGTAAAAGCATTTGTTCATATTGTGACTTTTGCAAATTTTTATATAATGAAAAATGGGCGGGAGCTTATCTAACTGCTTTAAAAAGAGAAGTTAAAGATCGTTATATGGATGATGAAATTACAACTATTTATATCGGCGGAGGAACCCCTTCGGCATTAAGTATTCCAGAAATAAAAAGATTAATGGAAATTATAAATCTATTTAAAAAGACAAATTTAATAGAATTTACATTTGAATGTAATTTAAGTGATATATCCAAAGAATTATTAGAAGTATTAAAAGAAAACCATGTTAATAGACTAAGTATTGGAATAGAATCTTTTAATAAAAATAATTTATTATTTATGGAAAGAACTGCTGATTATAAAGATGCCAAAGACAAGATAAAATTATGTAAAGAATTTGGTTTTAATAATATAAATCTAGATTTAATGTATGCAATACCTGGAGAAACATTAAAGAATTTAAAAAAAGATTTAGATTTATTTATGAGTTTAAATCCTACACACATAAGTACATATAGTTTAATTTTAGAAGAACATACTAAATTAGCAAATAATGATACACAATTAATAAAAGAAGAATTAGATTATGAAATGTTTAAACTAATTGAAAAAAAATTAAAAAATGCGAATCATTATGAATTAAGTAATTTTGCAATTAAAGGTTATGAATCAAAACACAATTTAGTATATTGGGACAATGAAGAATATTATGGTTTTGGTTTAGGTGCTGCTGGATACATAGATGATATAAGATATGAAAACACTAAAAATTTAAAAGAATATTTATTAGGTAATTATGTTAAAAATCAAGAAATATTAGGCAAAAAAGATAAGATGGATTATGAAATAATGTTAGGCTTAAGAAAACTTGAAGGGATAAACATACAAAAATTTAAAGACAAATTTAATGAAGATATTGAGCAAGTTTATAATTTACAAGAATTATATAAAAATAAAGATTTAATTAAAAAGAAAGGTTATATTTATATAAATACTACTAAATTATATATAATGAATGAAATATTAATAAAAATAATATAAAAATCTTAAAAATGGCTATCCTATTATTAGGTGGTATAAGTGTTAGAAGATTTAGAAATATTAAATGGGATAATAACTCCAGAATTTGATATATATAACAATATTTATTCAGTAAGTATTGCTGAAGATGTAGAAGAATTAGTAATAAATTATAAAGTTAGTGATGATTATGTAGTAAATATAATTGATAATAATAATTTAGTACCTGGTGAAAATGAAGTATATATTCAAGTAATAAAGGAAAATGAAATTAATACATATACATTACTTGTAAATAAAGAAGAAACAGAACAAGCTTCTAATTTAGAATATTTATTAGAACCGTTAGAAGTAAAAGAAGAACTTCCTACATATGTTGCTCCTTTAATAATTGGTTCTTGTATATTTTTAATGTTAGTATTTTTCTTAATAATATTTAAAAAGAAAAAAGTTAAATAAAAACGACGAGATAAAATTTCATCTCGTCTTTTATATCATCAAAGCTTATTGCTTTGATATTTTTATTATATGTAGTAAAAATAAAAATATACATAAAAAAAGCTTTTTTATTAAGCATTCTTTTTATTTATAGTTCTTGCTTCTCTAGCACTTATAATTACTTTTTCTCCATTTATGGTTTTCTTTTGTAAATTTGGTTTTTGTTTCATCTTAGTTGCATTTAAAGCATGAGATCTTCTATTTCCTGTTAAAGGTTTTTTAGTAGTTACTTTTGTAGCCATAATTTGCCTCCTTTTTTCTACTTCAAAATTTTATCATTATATTTAACTTTTGTCAATCAATTAAAGGTAATTTCGCAATTTGCTAATTTTTTATAACTATTTTTAAGTTTTTTCTTTTTTATGCTATTAAATAATAAATCATAAATGATTTCCCAAACTACAACCCAACCAGCAATTAAGAATAATTCGCTTAAAAAACTAATTAATTTTTCTGATATTAAAATAAATATAATTCCTAAAATTAGTAAAATAATATGAACATAATCATCAAATTTATCAATAAAACTATGTTTTTTATATTTATCTAAATAATAATTATGAATGGTATTAGTTATTAGTTCTTGATCACTTTTTTTAAACGTTTTATTAAAATGAACAATTATTTTATCTTTATTAACAAATTTTAATTGATGTAATAAATAATCATCAAAATTACTATTTAATAAACTATTATTATAAGTATTTATTAAATCTTCAATATTATCTGTATCTATAATAATCATTATACCACCTTTTTAAATTATAACACAAAATTATTTACCTTAATATAATTTTGCTATATAATAATTAAAGAGGTAAAAAATGTATGTTCCACTAAAGATAACAACAGATTATAGTATTTTAAAAAGCCTAATTAAAATAGATGATTTAATTACTTTTTTAAATGAAAGAAAAATTAGTAGTTGTGGAATATGTGATGATAATCTTTATGGTTCATTTGAATTTTATAATAAATGTTTAAAAAATAATATTAAACCAATTATTGGCTTAAGTATAAAATTAGATAATAATCCTTTATATATATATGCTATAAATTATAAAGGATTTAAAAACTTATTAAAGATTCATACCATAAAAGAACAAAGAAAAATAAGTATAGAAGATTTACTAAAATATAAAGACGATATTTTAGTAATAATACCATATGAGAGTATTGATTTATTTAAAGATTTAAGTTTTTATGAATATGTATATTTAGGTTATAGTAATGTATTTGAAAAAAACAATAGTCTAATATTAAGTAATAACATAGTATACATTAAAGATATAAGAGCATTATATGAAAAAGACACTAAGTATTTAAAATATTTAAGTTTATTAAGTAAAGAAGAATCTACTAATAATAATTATTATGAAGAAAACATAAATGATGTTGGAAAAATTATGGATATAGTTAATTTAATAGATTTAAAAATACCTAGTGGTAATAGATATATACCTAAGTATATAGATAATTCAGAAAAGTTTTTAGAAGAATTAGCATATAAAGGTTTATATAAAAGATTAAAAGGAAAAATAACCATCGATTACAAAAACAGATTAGAATATGAAATTTCAATTATTAAAAAAATGGGCTTTGTTGATTATTTTTTAATAGTTTACGATTATGTTTTATATGCTAAAAAGAATTCTATATTAGTTGGGCCAGGTAGAGGTTCTGCTGCAGGATCGTTAGTTAGTTATGTTTTAGGTATAACTGATATTGATCCTATTAAATACAATTTATTATTTGAAAGATTTTTAAATCCTGAAAGAATAACAATGCCAGATATTGACATTGATTTTGATGCAACCAAAAGAGATGTAGTAATTAATTATGTTAGAGAAAAATATGGTAAAGATAAAGTAGCAATGGGATTAACATTTAATACATTAAAAAGCAAATTAGTTCTAAGAGAAGTTGGAAAAATTTTAAAAATAGATAATAATTTAATTGATAAATTTGTAAGTGAAATAGATGCAACTCTAAATTTAAAGAACAATTTAGAAAAAGAAAAAGTAAAAAGATATTTAAATAATTATCAAGAGTTACAAGAATTATACAAAATATCATTAAAACTTGAAGGGTTAAAGAAAAACACATCAACTCATGCTGCTGGAGTAGTAATATCTAGCATAACTTTAGATGAAGTAATACCAATTCACTATAATAATCAAGAACTTATAACAGGAATACCTATGGAATATTTAGAAGGCATTGGCTTATTAAAAATGGATTTTCTAGGTTTAAAAAATTTAACAACTATTGCAAATGTTTTAAAGTTGATTAACAAACCAAATCTTTATGATATTGACTTAAATAAAAAAGAAGTATATAAAATGTTAAGTTTAGGAAAGACAGAAGGTATATTTCAATTAGAAACGAAATTAATGCAAGATTTATGTATAAAATTAAAGCCTAATTCTTTTAATGATTTAGTAGCTTTAATAGCCTTAGGAAGACCCGGGCCAAAAGATCAAGCTAATAGTTATATAAAAAGGAAAAATAATGAAGAAAAAATAAATTATTTACATCCAGATTTAGAGCCGATATTAAAAGAAACATATGGTATAATTATTTATCAAGAACAAATAATGGCTATATTAAGAAAATTTGCCAACTACACTTTAGCCCAAGCGGACATAGTAAGAAGAGCAATATCAAAGAAAAAAGAAGATGTTTTGCAAAAAGAAAAGATAAAATTTATTGAAAAGTCTAAAGAAAATGGTTATGAAGAAAAAATAGCTCAAGAGATATTTGATTTAATAGTTAAATTTGCTAGTTTTGGTTTTAACAAATCACATTCGGTTGCTTATGCAATAATTTGTTATGAAATGGCTTATTTAAAATGTTTTTATCCCCAATATTTTATTATAAATTTATTAAATGAATCTGCCAATGACATAAAAAATACATTTTACATAAATTATTTAAAGAACAAAAATATAAAATTATATAAACCAAGCATTAATAATACAAATGATACATATTATATAGACAAAGACAAATTACTTTTACCTTTATGGATAATTAAAAATATAAATAAAGAGATAACAGATAAAATAATAGCTAATCGAAAAAGTGGATACATAGATATATTTGATTTTGCTTATAAGAACAAAGAATTTTTAACAAAAGGTTTACTGGAAATACTAATAAGAGCAGGAGCTCTTGATGATTTTTCGGTTAATCATCAAACTTTAATCATGGCAATTGATAGCATATTTAATTATATAGAATTAGCAAGTGATGATTTTATAATTGAAAAACCATTATTAGTAGAATATGAAGAATATGAAAGTAAAGTATTAATGCAAGATGAATTAAACAGTTATGGTTTTTATATAACTAATCATCCCGCAAGTAAATATACAGGCAAATACATGAAAATAATAAATATTAACCAATATATATTTAAAAATATTACTAGTGTAGTATTAGTAGATAAAATAAAAGTAATAAAGACTAAAAAAGGGGAAGAAATGGCTTTTTTAACAGGTAGTGATGAAACAGGCATATGTGAATTTATATTATTTCCCCAAGTATACAAGAATAATATAGATATCCAAGAAAAAGACTTAATAATGATCAATGGCAAGGTTGAAAAGAGGTTTGACAAAACCAAAATTATAGTTAATAATATAAAAAGAGTGGGTGGTTTAAATGAATGAAGAATTAAAGCGATTTTTTAATAGTATTAATTTTTCAAAAGAAGGATTTGAAACTGCTTATTTAGATAAAGTAGTATTAAAGAAAAAAGAAGAAAGATTTATAGTATATATAAAAAACAAAGAAGTAATTGATGTAGATACCATTAATCAATTATTTTTATGTGCCAGTAATGGGATTAATGGTGAAAAAAAGTGTGATATAAATTTAGTTTATGATAATGTAACATTTGAAGATATAAAAAAATATTTAGATTATTTTGTTGATGAAATAATAATCAAAAGACCATCATTAATAGGAATTAAAAATAGTGATATAGATATAAATAACAATACAATTTCTTTTGGAGTATTAAATGAATTTGAACAAAGTGGTTTATTAAGTGAAAGTCAATTTTTAATAAATAATTTAAAAAGATATGGTTTAGGAGATTTAGCCATTGATATAGTTATCAGAGAAGACTTAAGAGAAAATATTAGAGAAGAAATAAAACATGATAAAGACACAGTAATAAAGAAAGAAGATTCACCAGTAATAATGGGACGTCATATGGACGGTGAAGTAACACAACTTAACAATGTTCTAGGAGATGTTCGCAATATCATTGTTGAAGTTTATGTTTTTGGCAAGGAAGCAGTTGAAAGGCAAGGAAAAAAAGGCCCTGTATACATCATGAATTTAAAAGTCAGTGATAAAACTGATAGTTACTTAATGAAAATAGTAAAATTTAATGAAGAAGAATTTGAACCTATAAACAAAAAAATTAAAGAAGGTGTATGGCTAAGAGTTCATGGAAATATAGAAATGGATGCTTATTTAAAGCAAATGGTCATTAATGCAAAGAATATTGAAATTATACCTAGCAAAGACATTAAAATTAAAGATAATAGAGATGAAAAGAGAGTAGAATTACACGCTCATACAATGATGAGTGCAATGGATGGTGTAATAGATGCAAGCACTCTAGTTAAATTTGCGGCATCGCTTGGTCATAAAGCTGTAGCCATAACTGATCACAATTGTTTACAAGCATATCCGGATGTTTATAATACAGTGGCAAAATTAAATAAAGGTAAAGAAGACCAAGAAAAGTTTAAAGCATTATATGGAGCAGAAGTTAATGTAGTAGATATTGAAGCAAATATTGTATTTAACAATCAAGAATATAATTTATTTGACCAAGAATATGTAGTATTTGATACTGAAACAACAGGACTAAATAGTGGAATAGATCAAATGATTGAAATTGGGGCAGTTAAAGTAAAAAATGATGAAATAATTGATAGATTTGATGAACTAATTGCTTGTCCTAATCCATTACCTAAAATAATAACGGAATTAACTAACATAACTGATGAAATGCTAGAAGGTAAAGATAGTGAAGAAGAAGTAACAAAAATATTTTTAGAATTTGTTGGTGATTTACCTATGGTAGCTCACAATGCCCAATTTGATATAGCTTTTGTATCGAGTGCTATGAAAAAATATAACTTAGGTGAATTTAAAAACACAGTAATTGATACAATGGGTTTAGCAAGAAATGTATATCCTGAATGGCGAAATCACAAACTATCGACTTTAGTAAAAAATTTAAATGTTGAATGGGATGAAGACAAACATCATAGAGCAGATTACGATTGTGAAGGAACAAGTAAATGTTTTTATCAAATGCTATATCATTTAAAAAGAGAAAATGTTAAAACTACAATAGATTTAGAAAACTTAGCCGACAAAGAAAATGCAATAAAATTTGCTCGTCCTTTTCATTTAACAGTAATTGCCAAAGACAAAGTAGGTTTAAAAAACCTTTTTAAAATAATTAGTTTAGCAAATACAAAATATTTATTTAAAGGAAAAGATGCTAAGATACCAAGAACTGATTTAATAAATCTAAGAGAAGGCTTACTTATTGGTAGTGGTTGTATCAATGGAGAAGTTTTTGAAAAAGGTATAGGATTAAGTGATGAAGAATTAATGGATTTAATGAACTTTTATGATTACATAGAAGTCCAACCAGCATCAAGTTGTTCACATTTAATAGGTAATGACAAAAAATTTCATAACATATTAGAATATAATGGATATATAACTAGACTAATAAAAAATGCTAAAAAAATGGGGAAACTAGTAGTAGCAAGTGGTGATGTTCACAATCTTCGTCCAGAAGACATAATATATCGTAAAATAATTGTTCATCAAAAGACTAATGGTAAGATTCACCCATTAAATAGGAGTGATATTGAACTGCCAAACATGTATTTTTTAACAACAGATGAAATGTTAGATGCATTTTCATTCCTAGATGAAGATTTAAGAAAAGAAATAGTAATAACGAACCCTAATAAAATTGCGGACATGGTTGAAGAACTACAAATAATTCATGATAAATTATATACTCCAGTATTAGAAAACTCTGCCCAAATAACTAAAGAAATGGTATATAACAAGGCCCATGAAATTTATGGTAATCCACTACCACAAAATATTGAAGAACGATTAGAAGCAGAACTTAATGGTATTATCGGTGGTGGTTTTGATGTCATTTATTTAATAGCAGAAAAATTAGTTAAGAAAAGCAATACTGATGGTTACTTTGTAGGATCTCGTGGTTCAGTTGGCTCATCACTTGTGGCAACGATGATGGGAATAACAGAAGTTAATGGACTTCCACCACACTATGTTTGTCCTAAGTGCAAAAAATCATATTTTGAAGATGAAGAAGGTAATCCTCTAACAGACAAATATGCAAGTGGTTATGACATGCCTGATCGAGTTTGTGAATGTGGCGAAAAGTTAAAAAAAGAAGGTCAAGACATGCCATTTGCGACTTTCTTAGGATTTAAAGCGGAAAAAGTACCTGACATAGACCTTAATTTCTCTGGTGATAATCAAGCAGATGCTCACAATTATGTAAAAGTTTTATTTGGTGAAGACCATGCTTATCGAGCAGGAACAATATCAACAGTTGCTGATAAAACTGCATATGGTTATGTTAAAGGTTATTGTGAAGATTTAGGTATCATAATGAATAGCATTGAAACAGAAAGAATAGCCCTTGGATGTACGGGAGTAAAAAGAACAACTGGACAACACCCTGGAGGAATTATTGTTATACCACAATATATGGACGTATTTGATTTTACACCATATCAATATCCTGCAGATGAACCAGATTCAACTTGGTATACAACCCACTTTGATTTCCATGCAATTCATGACAATGTTTTAAAACTTGATATTCTAGGACATGATGATCCAACAATGCTTAGATATTTAGGTGATACAACAAAAGTAAACATTAAAGAAATACCTTTTGATGATAAAAATGTTATTAGTTTATTTACAAGTCCTAAGGCTTTAGGAGTAACTGAAGATGAGATTTTATGTAAAACTGGTACATTAGGAATTCCCGAATTTGGCACAGTATTTGCAATCAATATGTTACTTGAAATAAAACCAACTCATTTTGCGGATTTAGTAAAAATTGCTGGTCTTGCCCATGGTACTAATGTATGGCAAGGAAATGTGCGTGAATTAATAGTAAATAATGTTGCTTCATTTAATGAAGTAGTAGGATGCCGCGATGACATAATGGTTAGTTTAATAAGTTATGGTATGGAACCATCTGCAGCATTTAAAATAAGTGAATTTGTCCGTAAAGGTAAACCAAAAAAAGAACCAGATAATTGGATTCCTTTAGCATCACAAATGCGAGAATATAGTGTACCGGAATGGTTTATTGAATGTTGTAGAAGAATAGAATACATGTTTCCCAAGGCTCATGCTTGTGCCTATGTAATGATGGCTTATCGAGTTGCTTGGTTTAAAGTATATTATCCACTATATTATTATTCAGCATTCTTTAGCATTAGAAGAAGTGATTTTGACGTATCAGCAATGCTTGGAGGATATGATGGCATAAAAAGAAGACTTGTTGAAATTAAAGAAAAAGGCTTTGGGGCAACGGCAAAAGAACAAGCAGTAGGTGACACTTTAGCGGTAGCATTAGAAATGCTTGCCCGTGGTTTTCAATTCAAAAACATTGATTTAGAAAAATCACTAGCCAAAACATTTTATATAGATGAAGAAAATAAATCTTTATATTTACCATTTATGTCAGTTGATGGTTTAGGTGAAGCAGTTGCTAATAAAATAGTTGAAGAACGAAATAAAAAACCATTTTACTGTATTGAAGATTTCCAAATGCGAGGCAAAGTAAATCAAACAACTGTTAATGCCCTAAAAGAACTTGGAGTTTTTAAAGACTTACCAGAATCAGCACAATTAAGCTTATTTTAGTTTACAATAAGTAAATAAAAATCTACTAATAAATTGACTTAGTAGATTTTTCATGTTAGTATAAAAATAGGATGGTGAGAAACTTGAAAGAAAAGAAAATTAAGGAGTTGTATGAATTGTGGGTAAATGAAGAAACTAAAAATATTGAAATTCACACAAATGTTGATGTGAAAATGGTTGATTGTCACTTTAAGTTTGACAGTAAGATAGTAAGAAAGTTGGTCCTTTAAATGAATGGATTTATAGGGAAAAAGGAAGGAATATTTTATATTTTTGCTATAATTATTGTAACATTACTTTGCATTGGAGCTATAGGTTATTTAGTATATGATAATTTTATCAAAGAAAATGAAACAGTAGAAAATAATGAAGAAAAAGAAAACAATAATTTAGAAGATGAGCAAATTAAAAAAGAAGAAATATCAGAAAATGTATTAAGTGAATTAAATAATATAATCGAAAATGAATTATTTGTTTTATGGGATAAATCAAGCATTGAAGAAATAACTAATCAAGAAAAACTACAAGTTGCATTATTAAAATTAACAACAATAAAAAACTTAAATCACTACTCTGAAATAGAAAGTTTTTCAACAGCAGAAATAGAAAACGCATTTAAACAAACAAGTATTGAATATTTACAATTAAATCACGAGACTATTCATCCATTTTATAAATTAAGCGTTTTTAATGAAGATGGTTTTACTTATGATAAAAATAATCAAATGTATACAAATGCAATATTTGGATCTGATACTGAAGCAATTGAACCATATGAATCATTATTAAAAGAATCATATTATGAAAATGGTAAATATTATATTTCATATCAATATATTTGGACAATTTATCCGGATTTAGGTGATAGATACTATTCTTTATATTATTCATATGATGATGCATATAACAAGCAAAATTCATATTTTTCTGGTGATGATGAAAAGAATGAAATAGAAGAATATATTGTTAATAATAAGGAAACAATTATAAAAAACACAGAAATATATAATTATGTGTTTGAAAAAGAAAATGACAATTTTATTTTAATTGAGTTTAATAAAACAAATGTATAGGTGAATTATGGAAGAAAAGAAAAATAAAAAATATATAGTAATAATTGTAATTTTAATTATTTTATTAATAGGTAGTGTAGGTTATATTGTATATGATAACTTCATCAAAGAAGATGAAATAGTAAATAACAATAATCAAGATAATAATGATGATATTCAAGATATTGAACAAAACAATGATGAAGATGAAAATAACAAGTTGGGTGAAGAGGAAGAGATTGCTTTAGTTGAAAATGAATTAAGTAAAATATTTGCTTGTGCTTCAGATATTACTAGTAGTGATGAATACTGTTGTCTTATTGGTGATAGATTTCAAGGATTACTTGATTCATCTAGCATTATAGAATTTGACTTTTTTAAAGAACTTGCACCAGAAATAATGCAATATAAAGGATTAGTAGAATATATTAAATTACCAAATTATACAATTAATACTCATTATTATTGCTTGATGACTGATAAACAAGAACAATTATTTTCTGATTACTTTAATATAGATTTAGAATTTGAAGATTACGATGGTTTAAGTGGATTTAATAACTATGATGAAATGTATGAATATTGTGAACATGATGATGAGTGTATGTATGTAAAAAATTATAATGAGTATGCAAATAAAGGTTATAAATTAGCATACGTAGAAGCTAAAGCCCTTGGCTATAGACCTGCATCTATTAGTATAGTTGATGTAACTTCACTTGGTAATAGTACTTATGAAGTAAATGTAAAAGTAGATGTTGATAATAAAATAAGTGAAATATTAACAGAAACAGAAGTAGTTGATGGACATGTTAAATTTGGTAGTATGATAGTAAGAAAGTAGGTAGATATGGAAGGAAAGAAAAACACAAAATTTATAGTAATTATTGCAATATTAGTAATTTTATTAATGGGTTGTGTTAGTTATATAGTGTATGATAACTTCATCAAAGAAGATGAAATAGTAAATAACAATAATCAAAATAATAATGATATTCAAAATGATGATCAAAACAATGATGAAGATGAAAATAACAAGTTGAGTGAAGAAGAATTAAATAAATTAGGTTTAGAATTATTTAGTAGAACTAGTTTAGAGTTAACAAGTAATATTACTAGTGGGAATTATATGTTTTATAAAGAATACGATATAACCTATAACGATTTAAAAAATGAAGAAAGATTAGAATATACTTATATGCAAATACCAAATAGTGAAAAAACATATAATCTTAATGATGCATATGATAGATCATGCATTGATACAGAAAATACATATACTTGCTATTATGAAAAGATTTTAATAAATACTTTTGAAGAATATTATTATAAAATGTTTGGATTAGATAAAGGCATTAATTATGAATGGTTTACTGTAGCTACAGATAATTTCTTAAGATGTGAAAAAGAAGAAAATGAAATAATTTGTTATCCAACTGATGGCGGTGGAGCAACAGATTATAGAACATATTTAAATTATATTCATGCTGAAGAAAATAATAGTGATATATTAGTTTATGTTAATTTATTAGCAATGGGTTATAATGGAGTTGAAGGTGGTATATTTTCTGATGCCGCTATGAATAATAAAATTGCTGATGAATCACCAGAAGTTACTGAAGATAATATATTTGATATATATGGTGATGAAGCAGGATTATACAAAGTAACATTTAAAAAAGATATAAATGATAACTATTATTGGTATTCAAGTGAAATTATAAAATAGGAGGAGAAATATATGGAAATACAAGAAGAAAAGAAAAATAAAAAGTTATATATTATAATAACGATATTAACAATTTTGTTAATAGGTAGTGTAGGTTATATAGTATATAATGAATTTATAAAAAAAGATGAAACAATAGAAAATAATGAATTAAATAATAATCAAGAAGAAAATAATGAAACTAATAATGAAGAAGAGCAAAAAAACAATAATGAAGAAAACAAATTAAGTGAAGAAGAAGAAATAGCAATAATAAAAAAAGAATTAGGGAAAATATTTTCTTGTACTAATGGTGAAGAAATGTGTGTGGAATATATGCAGTATAGTACAATGATACCTGAGATTGATGATGAAGATTTAAATTATGATTTCTTCAAATTAGCGGCTCCTTATATAATGGAAGCAATCTATAATCTAAATTATATTAATGTTGATTGGCTATATGGTATAGTATATTTAATGACCGATAATCAAGAACAAAAATATAGCGATTATTTTGATTTTGATTTAATGTTTGACACATATGATGGATTATATGGCTTTAAAAACTATGAAGACATGCTTGAATACTGTAATAATGATATCAATTGTACATTTATTAATAATTATAACAATTACAAAGACAAAGGTTATAAAATAGCATATATAGTTGGTGATGGATTTGGATCACATGGAACAGATTTTAAAATAGAAACAATTACTAAAAATGCAAACGATGATAAATATACTGTAAAAGTGTTAGTTACACCAAATGAAATATGGGAAGAAATAATAGATGAAAAGATAGAAATTCATACAAATGTAGAAGTAGAAATAGTAAATGGACATTGTAAATTTGGAAGTATGATAGTAAAAAAGTAATCTAATAAAAAGGAGATTTATATGGAAGAAAAGAAAAATAAAAAATATATAACAATAATAGTAATTTTAATAATTTTATTAATAGGTAGTGTAGGTTATATTGTTTATAATGAGTTTATAAAAAAAGATGAAATAGTAGAAAATAATGAAAAAGAAGAAATAAAGGAAACTGAAGAATCTAGAAATTTAGGTTTAGAATTATTCAATAATTTAATAACGTTAAGGGATGGATATAATGATTATTTATTTTTTCCATATCTTGAAGAAAAAACAACATATGAAACATTAAATTCTATAGGAATAATTTTAGAAAAATTAATTTCTGAAAACGAGAAATATATTAACAATAATTATGATAAAGAAAAATGTATGGAGCAAGTTATTAACGATAGTGAAATACCAGAAAATGATACTTATTATGAAAATTGTAATGTATATAATGTAGAAAAAGACATAATAGATGAAATATTCCATAAGACTTTTGGTTTAAATAAAACTATTGATTATAATAATACTTATTTAAGTTGTGGAATATTTAAAGAAAAAGATAATAAAGTATATGCCTTTAATATAACTGGTTGTGGTGGTATACCAGAAGGAATTCCTTATATAAAGTATGATTATAGTATTCTTAATAATAATGATTTAGAAATATATGTAGATTATATTTTTATTGAAGGGGCAACAGAAATAGAAAAAGATACAGATAATTTATTTTTAGAAAATGAAATATCTAAATATAAAGTAACATTTAAAAAAGATACTAATGGTAATTATTATTGGTATTCAAGTGAGATTGTTAAATAAAATGGACTTTAGTCCTTTTTATTTTTAATAAAAATTGTTATAATTAATTGGAAAGAAGGTTGTATAAATGGATTTATTAATACCTGATATTTATCAAAAAAGTATATATTCAATTAATTATAAAAAACTAAAGAAAAATGGTATAAAATGTTTATTATTTGATTTAGACAATACCTTAGTAACATACAAAGAAACTATGCCAGATAGCAAATTAAAAGAATTATTTGCACATTTAGAAGAAGATTTTAAAGTAATAATAATATCTAATAGTAATAAAAAAAGACTTACACCATTTAAAGAAAAATTAAATGTCGACGTAGCATTTAGTAGTAAAAAGCCATTAAAGAAAAAGTATAAAAAGATAATAGAGTTATATAAATTTAATGAAAGTGAAATAGCATGTATTGGAGATCAATTACTTACAGACGTTCTAGGTGCCAATAGAATGGGATTTACTAGTATACTAGTAAACAAAATTGCATCTCAAGAAGTAATAACTACTAGAATAAATCGTTTTTTTGAAAAGTTTTTTTTAAGGGAATTAGCCAAAAAGAACATTTTAATAATGGGTGAATATTATGACTAAGAAGTGTATTGGTTGTGGAATAGTTTTACAAGATAAAGATATTAATCAATTAGGTTATACTCCTAAAATAGAAAATGATTTATGTCAAAGATGCTTTAAATTAAAACATTATGGTGAAAAAATAGTTATTGAAAAAAAACAAAATAACAATGAATTAATTAATAAGATAAACAAAGAAAAAGTTATAGTTTTATATTTAGTAGACTTTTTAAATATAAATAATGAAACTATAGAATATTTTCATAAAATAAATAATTCTAAATATTTAGTAATAACGAAATCAGATATAATACCTAAAAATATAATAATAGATAGATTAATTACAAATATAAAAAAAGAATATAAGATTGAAGAAGAAATTATATTATGTAATGTATTTGATAAAAAAAACAGTAATAAATTAAAAGAAATCATTGAAAACAACAAAGTAATATTTTGTGGTATTACCAATATGGGAAAAAGTAGTTTAATAAATAAATTAACAAATAGTGATATAACAATAAGCAATAAAGAAAATACAACTCAAGATTTTATTAAAATTAACAATATAATTGATGCACCAGGTTTTATATGCAATTATCAAGTAATTATACCAAAAAGTAAAATATTACCTAAAACATATCAATTAAAAAATAAATATTATTTAAATATTGCAGATATTATAATAAGTACAAAAGAAGATGCTAATTTAACGCTATATTTTGCTAATGAAATAAATATAGAAAAAAGAAAGAAGATAGAAGAATATAAATATTTAATTAAAATCAAAAAGAATCAAGATTTAGTAATTAAGGGTATGGGATTTATTAAATTTAGTACAGACACATCAATATATCTTAATACTACTAATTATGAAATTAGAAATTCAATAGTTGGAGATAGTTATGAAAATTAAGGTAATGAGTGAAAACCTAGCTAATAAAATTGCAGCAGGTGAAGTAGTAGAAAAGTGTGCATCAGTAGTAAAAGAATTAGTTGAAAATTCTATTGATGCTGGAGCAACTCACATAAAAATAAATTTAGAAGCTGGTGGCTTAAAGAAAATAGAAGTAATAGATGATGGCATTGGGATGGATAAAGAAGATGCCCAACTTGCATTTGCAAGACATGCAACTAGTAAAATATACAAAGATGATGATTTATATTTTATTGAAACATTAGGATTTCGTGGTGAAGCATTAGCAAGTATAGCAAGTGTTGCAGAAGTTAATTTAATAACTTGCAATAATGATACAGGAACACACGTTCATATTAAAGGTGGAAACATTGATTTAGTTGAAGCATACGGAGCAAGCATTGGGACAACTATCACAATAACTAATTTATTTTACAATACTCCCGCGCGACTTAAATATTTAAAAAGTGAGATAACGGAAGCAAACAATTGCATAAGATATATTGAAAAACTTGCTTTATCTAAAGAAAATATTGCCTTTACTTTAACAAATAATGATCGAGTAGTAGTTAAAACTAGTGGTAGTGGTAATTTGCTTAAATGTATTCATGAAATATATGGTTTAAGTGTATCAAGTAACATGTTAGAGATAAAAGCAAATACTGATGATTTTGAAATATCTGGTTATATTTCAAAACCTAGTGTTTTAAAGAAAAATAGAAATCATTTAAATACAATTGTTAATGGTAGAGTAATACGTAATAGTGATATAAATAGAGCAATAAATGATGCATATAACACTTATAAGCATGAAGGTTTTTATCCAATAGTAGTAATAAACATAGTAACTGATCCAACATTAGTAGATGTAAATATTCATCCTACCAAACAAGATATTAAAATAAGTATGATTGAAAATTTAGAAAAACTATTATATAATACAATTAAGAAAGTGTTATATACTAACATATTAGTACCTAATGCTTTAATAGAAGATACATTTAGTAATAGCACACCAAATTTGGAAAATACTGAAGAAGAGTTTCAAACAATAATTCAGACAAAATTTGATTTTACAAATAATGCTGATAATAATGTAATATCAAAAAATGTAGAATTAAAGAAACTTGATTTATATCCAATAGGTCAAATTCATGGCACATACATTATAGCTGAAGATGAAGAATCGATGTATATAATTGATCAACATGCTGCACATGAAAGGATAAACTATGAAATGATTACTAAAAAGTATCGTGAAAGTAAAGTAGATATTACAAATTTACTAATACCATTATCGATTGAACTATCAACAAGTGAGTACAATACATTTTTAGAAAATAAAGAAGTACTTACAGATTTAGGATTTGTAATTGAAGAATTTGGAATCAACACAATTATAATTAAAGCCCATCCAACATGGATTAATAAAGGCTTTAAAAACGACGATTTAAAGTCAATAATTGACTTAGTAATTGAAAATGGCAAAAAATTTAACAAAGAAAGGTTTTTAGATAGCTTAGCAAAAATGGTATCATGTAAGATGAGTATTAAGGCTAATGAAAAACTTAGTTTTGAAGAAATGGATGCTTTATTAAAAGACTTAGTAAAATGTGATAATCCATATAATTGTTGTCATGGTAGACCATCAATTATAAAATTTACTAGTTATGAATTAGAAAAAATGTTTAAAAGGGTGATTTAGTATGCTACCAGAAGCAAAGAAAAAATTAATATTTACAATAGTTGCAATTGTAGGAGTAATAATTGTAATAATAATCATGTACAATTTAGCAAAATATATGAAAAACCATGGAGAAAGTCCCGAAGTAGTATATGATGATCCATATCCAACGGTATATAACTATTATGGAGTTGAATATAGTGATGAAGGAACATACAAACTTATTGGCTTTGATGAAAATTTTGTAAGAAATGATTTAAATTTAAGAATATTTTTTCCAATTAACACACTTTATTGGCGTAACAACCATTTAGCATTTTATTCTGATGCTACTAATGAACTTAGATACAATAAAGAAGAAGAAAAATATTATTTATATGAATTAGACACATTTTATAGCAACAATATTGATATAAAGATAGTAGATGATTATTTAATATTAATTGAAAACAACACATTAAGTTATAGAAAGATAGATTCAGATGAAGAAACAGAAATAACCAATCAACTTGTTAATAAAGAAGTATTAACAAGGGACAATTACATATATTATGTAGTTAATGCTGGGGTATATGAATATGATTTAGAAACTGGTAGTTCTAAGTTAATAATGATTAAAGGATCTAATGATGAACAAAGGCTTGTTGCAATAAGTAATAAATTTTTAATTGTTCAATCAGTTGAAAAAATATATTCTTATGAATTTAAAAATGGTAGTTTAGTAACAATTAATAATAAACTAGATGAAGGGGAAGATACAAGTATTAAATTTGTAGGTTTAATTGGCACAACCCTTGTATATCAGATAGAAAAAGAAGGAGAATACATTTTAAGAACGTATAGTTTAGCCATAAATAGTAATACATATCAAGATCTTAATTTAGGTTATGAACAAATAAAATATTCTTATGGCATAAATGATAAATATATTTATGCAGAATTAAAAATAAGTGATAAAGAAAGAAATGTAATAATTGATATGGATGATAAGAAAGTATCAAAAGAATTAGAAAATCGTTATAAACTTATATTAGAGGTAGAAGAAAATGAATGAAATAGATTTAAATTTTTTGCCGAAGCATTTAGATGAAGATATAAATTTTCCAAGTGATTACTATGAAAATACAGATATAGTAAGATTAGAAGATATTCACATAAATGGTGATATTTATTACAATTTATCAGATGAAATAGAAATTAATTTAAAAGTGGTAGGCAAAATGATTTTAAATGATGCCATAACATTAGAAGAAATTGCTCATCCAATTAATATAGATATTAATGAAGAACTTGATAAATGTGCAAAATATTACAAAAATGAGCAAAATACACTTGATAAACTCGAATTTTTGTGGGAAAATATTGTATTAGAGATTCCCATAAGTTTAACTAATAATTCAGGTGTTAACTTAAAAGGAGAAGGTTGGGAATTAAATCGGGAAGAACAAGAAGAAATTAATCCCGAATTAGCAAAATTAAAAGATATATTTAAAGGTGGTGAATAAAAATGGCAGTACCATTTAGAAGAACAAGTAAAACTAAAAAAAGAATGCGTCGTACTCATTTAAAAAAGGAAGTTGGAGCATTAACAACTTGTCCAAAATGTGGAGCAACTTTAAGACCACACAGAGCATGTACAAAATGTGGTTATTACAAAGGTGAAGAAGTTATTAAAGTTGAAAATAGTGATGCTGAATAAACCTAAAAATTAGGTTTATTTTTTGCTTAAAAGTATTGCAATCCCCAATTAAATATGCTATTCTTATAATAGTGAGGGATTAAATATGAATGATGAAGTTTTTAATTTATTAGGAGAAAATGGTTTTGTTATAGATAAAACTGGAGAGTTTTTAAAAGCTACAGAAAATGTTGATTTAAAAACAGTTGTAGAAGAATTAGTTGAATTAAAAAGCACATTAGATAAAAAGGCTAATGAAGAAGTTGATATTTTAACTGTAAGCAAAGACATTATGAACTCTGTAGAAAATATAGATTTTATAATTAAGGGAGATGACATAGTTAAGTCATCTAGTGCAGAAAGTCTAAAACAAATTACAGAAACCATGGCTAAATTTAAAGAAAGTTTTAAATTTATTGGTGAATACATTGCTTCAGAAAAAACTTTAAGACAAAGAGAAGAAGATTATTTAGCTGCAAAAAGCGATCTTGAAAATGCAATAAAAAATATTGACCAACGAACTGATTTAACACCAGCATTAAAAACTCGTGAAGTTTTAAGATTAAAAAATGCCGTAATAGTTTGTAAAAATGCTGGTATTGAAGCATTCGATTTATTTGTTGAAAATAAAAAACATTATGAAGAATCTGTAAGAAATGTTGATATTAAAGAATTTAAAGAAGTTTTGTTAGAGATAGTACTTGATTTAGAACGTATAATAAATAGTTTGTCATTAACTGCAAAAAATAAAATTGCTCTTAGAGGAATTTTAAACCAAATGAAAGATAGTGTTTCCAATAAGGTATTACAAGATAAATTTGATGCATTGTGTCAAAAATATTCTTTACAATTTGTTGGTAAAGAAGCAGCAATGGTAAAAGATGAAATGCCTGGTGAAACAATAGAAGAAAATATAGCTGAAGGTTTTGAAAGAGATCATAATATTTGGACAACACCAGTAGAACCTATTACTTCAAATCCATTAGATGAAAAAAATCCTGAAAAGATTGAAAAGAAAAAAAATAATATAAATTGGTTATTAGATGAATTAAAAAGATTAAACCCTGACAATGAATTTGAATTAGAAGATACAAAAAGTACAATATATGATGCCAAGATAAACTGTGATAAAAGTATCAAAGAATTAACGTTGCCATATGGTTATTATTATTTAAGTAATTCAATAACAAATAGATTTAGCACAGATGCTGATATATTAAATGTTGAAATTGGAACATTAGAAAGAGAAGTAACTGCTTCAGTTACAACGGAAGTTGTACCAGAAGAAATAAAACCTAACAAATTAGAGGATTCATTACCTAAACCACCTGTGGTGTTACCTGAAAATGATTTTGATCAAATAAGAGAAACGCCTGTTACAGAAACGATGGATTTATCAGAATTTGAAAATGATCCAGATTACCCTGAATATAAAAATGATTTAGGTGTTCCTGATTTTGTAATTAATACTGAAGATGTACAAAATACTGCTTCAAGAATACCTGCTAATAAAAAGACTAAAGTTACAAAAACAAGAAGAGCTAAAATGGCTCAAGGAGTTAAAAAATTACTTACAGCTAGTGCTGTAGTAGGAATTGCTTCAGGTCTAGCATTATCATCAGTAGCTTTAGCTACATTAGGTGGAAGTGCCTTAGTAATTAAAAGATTAATTTCTAAAGAATATCGTGACAATATAAAAGCATCAGGTATAGTTGAACCAATGTTAGAAGAAGAAAATGTGCCTGAGACATGGCAAGGATTAAAGAAGGTTATTCCAGCTTTTCAAAATGGATTTAAAAAAGCAATGAGCATGATAAAAAATAGACCTGAAGAAGACTTAAAAGACTTAGATGAACAAGTTGAAGAAGTTGTTGGTAGAGGGAGATAAATATGAAGGTTGATACTGTGATTACTTTAGAAAATGATGTAAATTGTTTATTACTTGAAGAAGCAACTTTAGCAAATGAAAAATATTTTCTAGCAGTTGTTTTAAATGAAGATGAAGAACCTAGTGATGAATATGTAATATTAAAAGAACACATTGAAAATGATGAACAATATGTAATTAGAATAGCTGATGAAGAAACATTAGGTAAGTTAGTAAATTTATTTACAATCAAATTAGATATGCAAGAAAACAATAGTGCTATTTAGCACTTTTTTTTCATATAAAATTATTATATAATAAGTACATGGAGTTGAAGTTTTATGGATTGGATTTTTTGGTTAATATTAGTAATAGTATTAACGATTATTGAAGTAGCCACAGTAAATTTATTAACGATATGGTTTGTAATAAGTGGTATAGTAGCTTTAATATTATCATTTTTCATTGAAGATGTAGCAATAGTATCTACAATATTTGCAGTATTAGGAATAATTTTATTAATTACAACGAGACCAATATTAAAAAAATATCTACCGACACAAAGAGAAAGAACTAATATAGATAGAGTCATAGGTATGAAAGGGATAGTTACTGAAGAAATTAAGAAAAACGTTATTGGAGAAGTAAAAGTTGATGGTAAAAAATGGAGTGCAATAAGTAACAAAAAAATTGAAGTTGGTGAAGAAGTAATAATTGATGCCATTGAAGGTGTTAAATTAGTAGTAAGAAAGGGTGATAAATAATGCCAGAAATAATAATTGCAATTTTAGTAATAATATGTATATTAATAATACCAAATATAAAAATAGTACCACAAGCCAAGAGTTATGTAATAGAAAGACTAGGTTCATATTATGTAACATGGCAAAATGGTCTACATTTCAAGATACCATTTATTGACAACATAGCCAATAAAGTATCATTAAAAGAACAAGTAAAAGATTTTGCACCACAACCAGTAATTACAAAAGATAATGTTACAATGCAAATAGATACCGTAGTATATTTTCAAATAACAGATCCAAAACTATACACATATGGAGTAGAATATCCAATTAATGCAATAGAAAATTTAACAGCAACAACCCTACGTAACATAATTGGTGAACTTGAACTTGATCAAACATTAACAAGTAGAGATATAATAAATACCAAAATGCGTTCTATATTAGATGAAGCAACAGATCCATGGGGAATTAAGGTAAATAGAGTAGAAGTAAAAAACATCTTACCTCCGAGAGACATACAAGATACTATGGAAAAACAAATGCGAGCTGAAAGAGAAAGAAGAGAAAAGATTTTACAAGCCGAAGGTGAAAAGAAATCTAGCATTTTAATAGCTGAAGGTGAAAAAGAAAGTGCAATATTAAGAGCAGAAGCTCAAATGATGAGTCAAATAAAAGTTGCTGAAGGGGAAGCGGAAGCCTTATTAAAAATAAAAAAAGCCGAAGCGGAAGGAATAAAACTTCTAAGAGAAGCTGGAGCAGATGAATCAGTACTTAGATTAAAAAGTTATGAAGCATTAGAAAACTTAGCAAATGGGAAATCAACTAAAATTATAGTTCCTGCAGACCTATCAGGAGTTGCTACATTTGGAACAGCATTAAAAGAAGTGATGGAAGACAAAAAGAACGATACTAAAAAATAGTATTGTTTTTTAATTTGGGTTTTGATAAAATAAGTTTATGTATGCAAAAGTAATAATTGAATATCCGGTAAAATCTTTAAACAAAATGTTTATTTATAAAATTCCTAAATATTTAGAAACAAAGATAGAAGTAGGAATGAAAGTTTATGTCCCCTTTAACCATAAAGAGGTTTTTGGTATTGTAATAGATATAGTAAAAGAAATAGATGTTGAATATGAAATAAAAGACATTATTAGAATAGAAAATCCTGAATTAGTATTAAGTAAAGAATTATTAGATATAGGAAAGTACCTTGCAGATAGTACATTATGTAATTTAATAACGGCATATCAGACAATGTTACCAAGTAGTTTAAAAATAAAAAAGCAAACGAGTAATTATGATTTATATGATGAATTTATTTCAATAAATGATATATCTTTAGCAAAAGAATATATAAATAGATATCCTAATAGGAAAAAACAAATAATAGTATTAGAAAGATTAATGAATGAAACAATTAATAAAAAAGAGATTAATAGTAATATATTAAAAGCACTAAAAGAAAACAATTTAATTAAAATAGCAAGAGTAAAAAAATATCGTATAAACATAGATAATAAAAATATTATAAAAAAGGAATTAACGCAAGAACAAAGCATAGTATTTAATCAAGTAGAATTTAACAAGTACAACACTTATTTATTATATGGAATAACAGGCAGTGGTAAAACAGAAGTATATATTAAATGGATAGAAAAAGTAATAAATATGGGAAAAACAGCGATTATGTTAGTTCCGGAGATTGGTTTAACGACACAAATAGCGATTCGTTTTTATGAGGCTTTTGGTAATGATGTAGCGATATTACACAGTTCCTTATCTCAAGGGGAAAGATATGATGAATATATAAAAATAATGCAAGGAAAAGTAAAAATAGTAGTAGGAACAAGAAGTGCCATATTTGCACCATTAAAAGATATTGGTATAATTATAATAGATGAAGAAGATAGTAACAGTTACAAACAAGACAATACTCCAAAGTATCATGCTAGAGAAATTGCTAAATATAGGTGTAATTATAACAACATACCATTGGTATTAGGTAGTGCTACTCCAAGTTTAGAAAGTAAAGCTAGAGCAGATAAAAAAGTATATAATTTATTAAAATTAACAACTAGGGTAGGAAAAGCTCAAATACCTAAGATTTATTTAGTAAACATGGAAGATGAGATAAAAAAAAGAAATACGATTTTTAGTGATTTATTACAAGAAAAGATTAAAGAAAAACTATTAAAAAAAGAACAAATAATACTACTTCTTAATAGAAGGGGTTTTGCAACATTTATAACTTGTAGTAATTGTGGATATACTTATAAATGTCCAAATTGTGATATTACATTAACATATCATAAAACGACTAATAATTTAATATGTCATTATTGTGGTTATCAAATAAAAAAAGCGAGTAGATGTCCAAAATGTCAAGAAGATAGTTTAAATTATTATGGGCTGGGAACTGAAAAATTAGAAGAAAAAATAAAAGAATTATACCCAGAGATAAGAGTAATAAGAATGGATCAAGACACTACTAGAAATAAAGGAATGCATGAAAAAATAATAAAAGAATTTAAAGAAAATAAATATGATTTATTATTAGGAACACAAATGATTAGTAAGGGACTAGATTTTCCAAAAGTATCACTAGTAGGAGTAATAAATGCTGATACCACCTTAAATATTCCAGATTATCGAAGTAGTGAAAATACATTTGCTTTATTAAATCAAGTTGCAGGAAGGGCAGGAAGAAGTGACATTTTAGGAGAAGTAGTAATACAAACTTACAATCCTGATCATTTTTGTTTAAAATGTGTTTTAGATAACGATTATGATTCATTTTATTTACAAGAAATGGCTTTTCGAAAAAAGTTAAAATATCCTCCATACTATTATTTAGTAAGTTTAAAAGTAATAGGTAAAGAATATGAAAAAACATTAGAAAATGCTAAAAAAGTCAAAAATTATTTAGTAAATAATTTAAATAAAGAAACTATAGTATTAGGTCCAACAACAGCAGCAGTACTAAAGTGTAAAAATGAATATCGGATGCAAATAATTATCAAATACAAATATGATGATAAATTAATCAAAGTTTTAAAAGAATTAGATAATTTATTTACAAGTATAAAAGATAGTTATTTAGATATAGATTTAAGCCCTTTACAAATTTAACAAATATAAATAAAAAATAGTACAATAATTTTAGAATATGTGATAAAATTATTGTAGGAGGATGATATTATGTGGTGGATTATTGTAATAATAGTAGTAGTTTTATTAGTTGCATGGGTATTTTCAACTTATAACTCTTTAGTAGGATTAAGAAACAGAGTAAAAGATCAATGGGCCCAAATTGATGTTCAATTAAAAAGAAGATTTGATTTAATTCCAAATTTAGTTGAAACAGTTAAAGGTTATGCTAAACATGAATCTGAAACTCTAGAAGCAGTAATACAAGCAAGAAATACTTATGTATCAGCAACTACACCAGAAGCTCAAATGAAAGCAGATGGTGATTTGGAAAAAGCAATTTCAAAATTATTTGCTTTAACAGAAAGTTATCCAGATTTAAAAGCTAATACAAATTTTCAACATTTACAACAAGAACTAACAGAAACAGAAAGCAAAATTGCAAGTGCTAGACAATTTTATAATGACACAGTTTTACTTTATAATAACAAAGTAGAAATGGTTCCAAGTAACATAGTAGCTAGCATATTTAAATTTAAAAAAGAAACATTCTTTGAAGCAGCAGAAGCTGAAAGAGAAAATGTTCAAGTTAAATTTTAAGGCGTGCTAAACGCCTTTTTTTAAAAGTAGGTGAATTATGAAAAAAATAATATTTATATTAATAATGTTTTTAATATTTCCCTTATTTTCTGCTGCAGTAGATTATGATATAGAACAATTTTATATAAATGCTGAAGTACAAGAAAATGGTGATATGAAAGTATCGGAACTAATTCTTTTAGATGGTACTTTTAATGGATATGAAAGAGACATTAAATATTTTAACAGTTATGCAGACAGCAACTTAAATGCAAGTAATTTAACAGACATAAAAGTATATGCTAAATCCACTAATAGTATAACGTTTGATACATTTAATGAAGAATTTACAGAATTTCAAAATGTAAGTTATGCCAACAATGGTGATAAAGGAAAATATATTACGAGCACAATAAGTGGTGGATATAGATTAAGAATGTATTATGAAACAAATAACTCAAAAACAGCATTTTTAATAACCTATACTTTAAAAGATGTAGTAATTATGCATAATGACTTTGCTGAAATATATTGGAATTTTATTGGTAATGAATTTGAAGATACTTTAAAAGATGTTCAAATTTTAGTAAGTTTACCTGGAAAAGATGACAGCCAATATTTTTATCATTGGGTTCATGGTTATTTTACGGGTGAATCAAGTGCAGTAAATGAAGAAACAACGAAAGTTTTAGCTAAAATTGCTGAAAATCCTAAATATGAAGCATTAGATGTAAGAATTACTTTTGATAAAAGTTTAGTTAATAGTAGTGAGATACAAAAATACAGTAGTCAAACATTAGATGATATATTTGAATATGAACAAAAACTATATGAAGAAAATGAAGTTTTAAGAAAAGAAGTTAAAAGAAAATGGAACATTGCTTTAGGGGGCACAATAATTTTTTACATATTTTTAGTATCTGGTTTTATATATGTTTATATTAAATATGATAAAGAAAGAAAATCGCAGTTTACTTTAAAATACAATCGAGAATTTATAGATGATTATAATGTAGAAGTAGTGGATTATTTAATGAATCATAAAATAACAGAAAATGCTTTAAGTGCATCAATTATGAATTTAATATACAAGAAAAACATTAAAGCAGAAGCAATAGCAGATAAGAAAGATAGTTATACATTTACATTATTAAATAGAGACAATTTAAATGAAACAGAAAACAGTTTAGTAGATTTTTTATTTACAACTGTTGGTGATGGCACAACATTTACAACTGAAAAATTAAAAAGTTATGCAAGTAGTACAGTAACATGTCAAAGATTTATGAGTAGTTACACAAATTGGAAAAACAAAGTTATAAAAGATGGTCAAAATCAAGAGTTTTTTGAAAATAGAAAAAACTATATATGGCTACCATTTTTATTACTATTTTATTCTATTATTTTACAATATTACATATCAAGTAATAATATAGAATTACCAATAGCATTTTTTGGTGTAATATTTGCAATATTATTTTTAGTATATAGTTTAACATGCACAAAGAAAACTAAAAAAGGAGTAGAGCATTATTCTAAATGGAAAGCATTCAAAAACTTTTTAAATGATTTTGGTAATTTTAGTGTTAAAGAACTACCAGAAATAATATTATGGGAAAGATATTTAGTATATGCAACTGTATTTGGTTTAGCTGATAAAGTTGAAAAAGCAATGAATGTAAAAATTAAAGAATTTGAAAATGTTGATAGTATGGATTTTTATATGTATAACAACTTATACAATATCCATATGGCATCCATCATTTCATCATCAATGCATTCAGCTATAAATTCATCACAAGTAACTATAAATAGAATAACAGCTAGTAGTTCATCTGGATCTAATGGCTTTGGTGGTGGATTCTCCGGCGGCGGTGGCTTCGGCGGCGGCGGCGGTGGAGGTCGTGGTTTTTAAAAAAGTGTCAATAACGACACTTTATTTTTTATAATTAAATTCTTTAATATAATTTACTAAATCTTTATCTTTAATATTTAAAGCAATAACTAATTTAGCTAGTGTTTCAACACTTGGCACTTCCTCACCATTTTCAATCCTTTGAATAGTTCTAGTATTTAAATTACTTTTATCAGCCAATGCTTCTTGTGTTAATTTTAGTTCAATACGATATTTTTTAAACATAACTATACCTCAATTTAATTATTTCATAATAACGGCACGCTAACCACGGTGAATATACCGTATTTTATATTGACACGACATACACACCGTGTTAAAATAAAAACATGGTAAGGATACCGTGTTATGGAAGTGTAGTTATATGAAGTTAAAAAAAGTAATACCATTTATAATATTAGTAATTGGAGTAATAATATGCGTTTTTGTTTTTAAAAAAGATAATCAAGAGTATAAAGAACCCAAATCAAATGTAAATACAAATGGGTTTTTAACTTTAATGTTAGAACAAGATGATGGAACTTATAAAAAATCAACAACTAATACATGGCCAATCAGTAATTATGCATTTAATAAAGACTTAAAGATAGGTCTTATGTATGTAAGTGATTATGCTTATGCAGCAAGTAATACATATTGGACTACATATTTAAGTAATTATAATTTGTCAGTTAATTCAAATTGGATGTATGTTAATTTTCAAGAGTGGTCTATATCTGGTGATTCTGATATGGAGTATATGTATATATTTATTGTGAATGAAAATGGTAGTTTTGATGCTAGAATTAATTCACAAACCCCAATTGAAACACGTCTAGCTTTCTATTTAAGAGATTCTACAACTTATGTCTCCGGATCTGGGACTAGTAGTGATCCAATTCACATTAATTAAAATGAATATTATGTAAATTTATTGACTTTAAAAATATCCTCAAGTATAATTAATTTAAGAAAATTAAAGGATGATTATTATGAGAATGCGTTTTAAGTCAGTACTAGTTTTCATATTTTTATTATTAATAAGTTGTATAGCAATAGGAGTAGGATATTTATTTTATAAAAACGTTATTGATACATCAGATTTATATGTTGATGGAGATCTTACGATAAATTATTTTGATGGCTCTTCGTTTAGTTATAATAAAGATGCAACAACTACGTTTTCTATTGTAAACAATAGCAATGAAGAAAAATACTATTATATACAATTTACAGATGTATTAGCAACAGATGTAGAATATGAATTAACTTCTGATTCTTTTGATAAAACAGACAAATTAAAATCAGATATAATTATTAATCAAAGAGTAATAGCAGCAAATGAAACAGTAAAATATACTTTAAAATTTACTACCAATCAAAGTGAAGAATATAGTGGAAAAATTCATGTTGGAGTAAGAACAAATGAAGAGAATACTTTTGCAGATGTAATACTTACGAATAATGCTGTAAGTGAAACAACACTAAGTGAAATAGGTGAAAATGCCACATTAGATGAAGGATTATTAGAAATGCAAGATGATTTAGGAACCTCTTATTACTTTCGGGGAGATGTAACGAACAATAATGTATCATTTGCTAGTTACAATTGGAAAATAGTAAGAATTAACGGAGATGGTTCAATAAAACTTGTTTTAAATGATATAATTGAAGAAATAGGAAGTTATTACGAAGAAACATATAATTTTGAAAGTTCCAATGTATTAGAAGTATTAAATAGATGGTATGATACAGAATTAACAAATTACAATAATTATATAGCATCATATAAATTTTGTAATGACACAGTTTTAGAAACGGACAATAAGACATTTAGTGCTTATAATAGAATCATGACAAACAAGATACCAACCAATGTATGCTTAGGAACGAAAGTAAATTCCAAGATTGGATTATTAACAATAGATGAAGTAATGCTTGCAGGTGCATCAACTGAAGAAAACACTAATTATTATTTATACAATGCGGATATAAAGACTGATTATTATACAATGAGTAGTGCCAAATTAGATGGTAATACATATTATCCATTTATAATAAATACCAAAGGAAAAATTGAAAGCAGTACAGCAGGTACATTACTAAGAGGAATAAGACCAGTAATAAACATTATAAAAACAGCAAGAGTAACTGGAGATGGCACATCAGAAAATCCATATCAAATAATTGAAAATTAGAATATCAAAATTCTAATTTTTTAAATTGAATATTAAAATAATATATGCTATAATTTTACTATAATATATGGAGGTAAAATATGTTAGACAAAGATATATTAGATGAAGTAGCAAAAGAAGAAAATGATAATCCAAATGAAATTGTAGAAATTGAAGAAAATGAAGAAATAACCAAAACACAATATGATTTAAAGGACATTGAAGAAGATAAAGGAAAAAAGAAAAAGGTAAAAAAGCCAAATAAATGGACTTTATTACCTAAAAAAACAAAAGTAATAATAATTATAAGTATAATACTAGTAGTATTAATAGGAGCAGGTTTATTAATATATTTCTTTGTATTAAAAGAAAAAGATCCTAATGATAAGAGACCTGAAAATCCTGTTGTAATAGTAGAAAAAGACAATTATAGATATGAAGATGGTTTTTTAGTAATAATTGATGAAGACAAAAAAGAATTAGGAACATATGAATGTAGCAATAAAGATGAAGATTTATGTTATGTAGCATATTACAGCAATGAAGATGATTTTGATATAGATAAACAAGTATATGAAAATGGTGTACCAATTGATTTTCGTAGTGATGTATTTGCTAATAAATATGTATTTATATATGATGCAACCACCAAAGAAGATGGCAATATTGTTTTATACAATTTAGAAGAAAGCAAAGTAGTTGGGGAATATAGTTTAGTAAAAGAAATAGATGGTAAGAAAGCCATAGTAAAAAATACTAAAGATCAATATGGAGTTATAGATTTAAGTAATGATTTAGAAGAAATAGTAGGTTTTAAATATGATTATTTAGGTTATATTTTAAACAGCAATAAAATAGTTGGAGCAAATAATAATAATTACATATTATTAGATTTAAATGGTAAAAGTTTAACTAGTAATATACCTGGAAAAATTAAAAACTTTGATAACAACTATATAAGTGTAGAAATAGATAATGATGTATATATATATGATTATAGTGGAATACGTCAAAAAGAAGACAAGTATGATTATATAAGATTTGTAGATAATTATGTAATTGCAGTAGATAGTAAAAAACTATATGCTTTTGATAGCGAATTATATCCATTAAATTTAGATGGAGTAAGAATAGAAAGTAGTAATTATAATACAAAATTAATATTTAATGATGAACTTGTGCAAACAGGAAAAGAAGAGGCATTTAATGCATATTTAAGTAATGGAAATTTAAGAATAGAACACAATGGTGCGTACACGGATTTAAAGCTAGCAGAAAGTACATTTAATAAGAAATTATCATATGTAAGTTATTATCAAGGCAAATTATATTTCTATAGCGATGAAGAAAAAACAAAACTATTAGGAAGTTATAATTGTAGTTATGCAAATGATGTTACAAGTTCATCAACTGAATTACAAAATTGTTTTATAGCAAAAGAAACAAAAGTATTAAATACAAGTGATGATGTTAAAACATCATATTTACCAATATATAATGAACGTTATGTATTTATAAGTGATACATCTAGGCCAAATGCTAATAATAACATAATATTATATGATTTAAAAACAAGTAAAAAAATTGTTACTTATAAAGAAGTAGATGCAAGTATTTATAGTGATGAAAATAAAATAACTTTTGTAGAAACTGCAGGAACACTAGTTATTGCTAAGAATTCAAGTGATTCTTATGGCCTTATTAATATTGAATCAAGTAATGTTGTTGGATTAATAGCCTTTAAAGATGATAATGGAGATACAAATGTATCAGTAAAAAAACTTGGAGAAAACTATTTATTTAAAAGAAGTGATGGAACATATCATCTATATAAACCAAATGGTACAGAAATAACAGAAAAATTTGAAACTAAAAATGAAATAGTTGATTACAAAGAAAATTACATTTTAGTTAAAGGTTTAGAAGAATATACAATATATGATTTAAGTGGCCCAGTTATAAAGAGTAGTAAATATATAATATTAGAAGACACATATTATATAACTGTTGATAATGACAATAAAGTAGGAGTATATACTTTTGCTCATGGTGATAAGGATATAGCAAAGAATTTAGATATTTACATTGATGGCAAAGATTATGCTAACGAAATAAGTTATGGATTAAAGAGTGGTAATGTTTTAACATTAACATATACGAAGGATAATGAAAAAGAAGTAGTAGAAATATATATAGAATAGAGGGATTATTTATGTATGATAAATTAACATCAAAAATTATTATAGTTTTATTGGTAATATTTATACCCTTAAGTATAATAGGTTTATTAAATCGTAAAGAAGATATACCAAACGCAGTAGATGAAAATCCCAATAAAGAAACGTTTTATAATAACAAAGTATATTTTTACAATGCTAATGAATTATTAGGAACATATTCTTGTATAGATTGTAAAAAGACAGAAACTATAATAGATGATACAAATTATCATACAAATTATTATAAATATGGCACTGAAGAATTAAAAACAGTACAAAATTCCATTTTAGCAATCTTTACTGAAGGAGACAAAATAGAATTTTATAATATAGTTAGCCAAAAGAAGACTATGGAGTTTGATGCAATAAAGACATATAATATAAGTAATAATAATAATCTATATTTTGGAAAAATAGCAAATTTGTGGCAAATAATAGAGATAACTGAAGAAGGAGTTAAAAGTGCTGTAGTAGATAGTTTTGATTATGTAGCAATACCAAATCATATAGAAAACAATATATTAAATAGTGATAAATTAATAGTTAGAAAGAATAACAACTGGGAAATATTAGATATAATAAATAATAAAAGTGTAATAACTAGTGTAAATGAAATAGTGGATTTTAATAATTATTATTACATAGTATATAATAATGGTTACCAAATATTAACTTATAATAACACTGAAATATTGCCTAATTTAACAAAAAAAAATGTAGCAACAGTAGGAGATTATTTATTCATAGTTAGTAATGGTAATATATTATTTATATACAAAAAAAATGATATAACAAATTATGAAACAATGACACTACCGGAATATACAGAAATAGATTTTACAAATAGTGATGAAGGAATAAAAATAATGCTAGATAAAAATTTATATCAAACTATTGCACCCAATTAAATAATTTGATAAAATAGTTTTGTGTTTTGTTGATATTTGAGGAGTAAAATAATACTTATTTCAAAGAGATTTAGTGGTTGGTGAGAACTAAAATTAAGGTTATTTGAAGGTTGCAAATGGAAAAATACTGCAGAAGTGCGTTAAAACAATTAAGTAAATGTAAGGATGGTACCGTGCAAAATGCACTCCTTGGTATCATCCTTTTTTTATTTTAAGAAAGGAGTTTTTATGTTAGAAAAAAAGTATAATCATGAAATAGTAGAAGAAGGAAAATATGAAAAATGGTTAAAATATTTTGAAGAAAGAGAAGGATTAGAACCATATGCTATAGTTATTCCTCCACCAAATGTTACGGGAAAACTTCATTTAGGGCATGCGTGGGATACAACACTTCAAGATATAATTATAAGATTTAAAAGAATGCAAGGTTACAATGCAATGTGGCTTCCGGGGATGGATCATGCCGGGATAGCTACACAAGCAAAAGTAGATGCAAAACTAAAAGATATGGGAATAAATCCTCGTAGTTTATCAAGAGAAGAATGGTTAAAATACGCATGGGATTGGAAAGAAGAATATGCTCAAAATATACATAATCAATGGGCAAGATTAGGCTTATCATTATGTTATTCTAAAGAAAGATTTACTTTAGATGATGGTTTAAATAAAGCCGTAAATCATGTATTTAAAACTCTTTATGCTGAAGGATTAATTTATCGTGGTGAAAGAATAATAAACTGGGATCCTTTAGCAATGACAGCATTATCTAATGAAGAAGTAAATTATAAAGAAATAAAGGGAGCATTTTATCATATTAAATATTTTATAGCTGGCACAAATGATTATTTAGAAGTGGCAACAACTAGACCAGAAACATTATTTGGTGATACAGCAGTTGCAGTAAATCCTAATGATAATCGTTATAATAAATTAATTGGTAAAATGGTAATCCTTCCAATAGTAAATAAAATGATTCCTATAATAGCAGATGAACACGCAGATCCAGAATTTGGTACCGGAGTTGTTAAAATAACCCCTGCTCATGATCCAAATGACTTTGAAGTAGGAAATAGACATGATTTAGAAAGAGTAGTAGTAATGAATCCTGATGGAACAATGAATGCTAATGCTTTAAAATATGAAGGACTTGACCGTTTTGCATGTCGTGAAGAATTAGTTAAGGACTTAGAAAAAGAAAATCTATTAATCGCTGTTAAGGAGATAACTCATAATGTAGGTCATAGTGAACGTAGTGGAGTTATGATAGAGCCATATTTATCAAAGCAATGGTTTGTTAAAATGCGTCCTTTAGCAGATGCAGTGCTAGAAAATCAAAAGAATAAAGATACAAAAGTTAATTTTGTTCCAGCTAGATTTGAAAAGATAATGAATCACTGGATGGAAATAACATATGACTGGTGTATATCTCGTCAACTTTGGTGGGGGCATAGAATTCCTGCATGGTATAAAGGTGATGAAGTTTATGTAGGAGATAGTGCTCCAAGTGATGAATGGGTACAAGATCCTGATGTTTTAGACACATGGTTTAGTAGTGCTTTATGGCCATTTTCAACATTAGGTTGGCCAGAATGTACAGAAGATTTTCAAAAATTTTATCCCAACAATGTATTAGTTACAGGATATGATATAATTCCATTTTGGGTAAACAGAATGACTTTTCAAGGTCTTCATTTTACAGGTAAAAGACCTTTTAAAGATTGTTTAATCCATGGTTTAATTCGTGATAAATTAGGTCGTAAAATGAGTAAATCACTAGGTAATGGTGTTGATCCGATGGATGTAATTGATAAGTATGGTGC
>CASEYV010000002.1 GCA_949292245.1 uncultured bacterium | reverse complement strand
CTGCTGATATTGATTTATCTGATTATCCTACATTAGAATATCTTACTTCTGAATTATCAAAATATGCCACAATAGCTCTATTAAATACTGAATTAAGTAACAAATCAAATACTGACCACACACACGACACTCGTTATTATACGGAGTCCGAAGTAGATAATAAGATTTTAACATTAGAGCAGGAAATTTTAGATAGTTTTGATGACAATTTTATAAATGAATTAAATACTGTTTTTGAACAGATGTTATTAGAGTGATAATATGCCAACTGGAATATACGAAACTTTGTTAAACAATTTTAAATTATTAGTTGAAAAGATTACATACAATAAAACCGATATTGATGCAAAACTTAATGAAAAAGCAAATAATACTGTTGTATCAGGTTCTAACAATGGATTAATGGAATCCACAGACAAAATAAAGTTAGATGGAATTGAAGAAGGAGCTAACAAAACTATTATAGATGCAACTATTTCCGCTGATTCAAATAATCCCGTAAAAGGTTCAGCTATTCATACTGCTCTTGCAGGAAAAGCTAATTCAGTACATAATCATGATGATTTGTATTATACTGAAACCGAAGTAGATGAAAAATTAGAGTTAATTCAAGGTGCACTTGATAGCTTAGTTGGATTTGAAGCAAAAATTGTAGAAGAATTACCACCAACTGGTGAAGATGGAGTCATGTACCTCGTTTTATCTGAAGAAGGAGTAGAACAAGATATTTATAACGAATATATCTATGTCAATGGTAAATTTGAGAAAATAGGTAATACAGCTGTTGAGGTTGATTTAAGTGGATATGCAACAAAAGAATATGTTGGAACTCAATTATCTGGATATGTAACCACAACAAAATTAGAAGGTGATTTAGCTACAAAAGCTAATGTTACCCATAATCATACTGTAGCAAATATTACTGATTTACAAACTAAATTAGATGAAAAATTAACAATTACAAGTTTACCAACAGAATTAAACGATATATTAGAACAAATGCTTCAGGAGTAAAACTATGCCATCTTCACCTGATATTACAGAATTATGGGGTAATTTTAAAAACTTAGTTAAAAAAATTACTTATGACAAAACAGAAGTAGATAATAAATTATCAACAAAAGCAAATAATTCTTTAGTAAGTCAATCATCTAATGGATTAATGAGTTCAACAGATAAGGTGAAGCTTGATGGAATAGCTGCTGGTGCAAATAAGACTACTGTTGATTCAACTCTATCTTCTTCTTCTACCAATCCTGTTCAAAATAAAGTGATTAATACTGCATTAAGTGGAAAAGCTAATAGTAATCATTCTCATTCAGTAGTTACAACTTCAGTCAATGGTTTTATGTCTAGTGCTGATAAGACCAAACTTAATGGAATCGCTACAGGAGCAAATAAAACAACTGTGGATACTGCATTATCTTCCACATCTACAAACCCCGTTCAAAATAAAGTTATATATAGTGCGATTGGAGATATTAAAACAGCGTTAAATAATATTTTAGGAGCATAAATATGGATTCAGAGGTACAGAAGCTAATTGATGAATTGAAAACAGTAAAAAGTAATCTTAAATCTAAAATACAATCAGTTTTAGGTAAAAATCTTTCAAATGTTACATTTGAAAACTATTATAGATACATAACTATTGGTTCATCATTAAATCCCCAAAAAACATATACTTCTGTTCCTGATACCATAGCTGGAAAATTACAAAGACTTAATCAAGTAAAACAATTCATTAAAGAAGCAATAGAAGACAATCTCAATCAAAATTTAACTAATGTTGAGTTCCGTGATTATCCAAATTACATTAAAAAAGAATACTCCTTAAAATCACTTAAAGAACCAACTTTTTATCAAGGATGGGTATATCGTATACAAGTTCTTTTAAATGGAAAACCAGCTGGAGAAGGAATTACAGGAACTTTTACGATAAATGGTACAAATTATCAAAAGACTACTGATAAAAATGGAATAATGTCTATTACAATTAATTTAAACCCTGGTACATATACTTTTAAAACAGTTGTTCAAGGCAAAACATTATCTGAATCTGTTACTGTCGCTCTCTTATCACAAGAAAAGATTGCAAATTCAGTATCTCAAGGTTCAACAAATCCTTCACGTGGTCAGCAATGGACAGATTTAGATACAGGTAGATTATCAGATGATGAGCCAAACAATTATGTTTCCTGTAATTATATTGCAGGAAAAAATGGAACGCGAAATACACCATACTTTATTGATTTATACAATTTTAAATTTACCATTCCTGCAAACTCTACTATAAAAAATATAGAACATAGAGTCGTACTAAGAATGAATCATAGTAATCCTACTGAAAATGGAGAATTTGATGTTAATATATATACAGGAACAGCCGACCCATTAGCAGAAAACTCAACACATACATTATTAGCTAAGGCAGGAACAAGTTGGCAGTATTTTACACCATTCATAGGTAATGTTGGTAATTATAGTGCCTCTACAATTAATAGTTCTAGTTTTAAAACAAGAATCCAGTTTTTCCAAAATAAAACAACAAATCCATGTGCTATTGCATTTACCTATTATAAAATAACGGTATATTATTCTCCACCACAAAACATTTAATAATATAAACATTTATATATAAGTTATTATATATATAAAAAATGTAGTTTATTTCCTTTTATAAACTACCACCTCCAGCTGGTTAGTTGTGAATTTTTTAGGGGGATTATGGGACCCCCTATATTTTATTTTTTAAAATACAAAAAAAATAAACCTTATTAATAAATATAAATATAGTTTTTAATTATAGGGGGTAGAGAGAATAAATACTTATGACTCATTTTATAAAACTGTTAGCGGTGGAGAAGGAGATAAATGTTATTATCCGACTCGTTTGGACCCTTATGGAAAAGGGTGTTATTATAATTGCAGGTATTGTTATGCAAAGCAATTATTAGACTTTAGAAAACTTTGGCATCCAAATGATGTTGGTGTTGCTCCTATTGATAAAATTGAAAGAAAAATTAAAAAAATACCCGCAGGAACTGTTTTAAGACTTGGAGGTATGACCGACTGTTTTCAACCAATAGAAAATGAGATAAAAAACACTTATAAAACCATTGAATTATTAAATAAACATAATATTCATTATTTAATTGTTACTAAATCACCATTAGTTGCAACCGATGAATATATGGAATTATTTGATAAAAAATTGGCACATATACAAGTCAGCATTCCTACTGATAACAATGACGTTTTAAATCAAACTGACAATGCAGAAAACTTTGAAGTTAGAAAGAATACTATTGAAACCTTATTTAAAAATAATTTTGATATTTCACTAAGGTTAGCCCCGTTCTTATATGAAACATGTGATTATGATAAAATCAATGATATTAAAGTTGATAAATGTCTTGTTGAGTTCTTAAGGGTCAAACCATCTATGGAAAGTTATCTTGGTAAAATTGTTGATTTTGATAAATTTCAACTCAAAGAAGGAGGGTACCGACATTTATCTCTTGAAGAAAAACTTGATTCATTAGATAAATTGAAATTTCCAGAATTATCTGTTTGTGATGATGTAGGAGACCATTACAATTATTTCCAGGAAAATATTAACTTTAATCCTGAAGACTGTTGTAATTTAACACTATAAAAAAAATAATCAAAATTTAGATTATATTTTTTTTCTTTTTTTAAAATACAAGGTAATATCCTAATATGTCTTTTTATACATAGGATATATAGCCCCAGCTATAACTTTATGCCGCAATAAATCTGTATAATCTTTCATTGGACAACATCTATTATTAAATATTATACGATGTATGTCAAAATTTTTTTTATCTGTATTTAAAATTTTAATAGGTTTCATATTGTAATATATTATAATCACATTTTTCAAAAATACTATATTTATACATTAATCCTTCACGACTTAATTCTCCAAACATATTATAAATAGTAGCATAAAATTCATCAATATTATTGTTTATAAAAATATTAATTAAATATTCTTTATATATATCTAATATAGTATTAAATTGATTATATTCATCAATAGTATTAATATTTAAATTTTTCTCTAATTGTATTGAAAACATATTAGTATAATACATTAAATCATCAAAGGTTTCTTTTGATATTTCGTTTTTAATCATATTGATTAAAGCAAAAACTTTAAAATTAAAAGAATTAACAGCTTTAATAGCATCTTCTTCTAATTTTCTTTCATCTAATTTTTTAACGATATATTGTCCTATAGGAGATGTTTTAACACTATAAAAAAAATTATTCGTTTTCATTAAAATCACTAATTACTATCAATTATTTTTTGTGCGTCCATAACATCGTTTTTATATATATGAGCATTCATAGATAGTACAGTAATATCATCTAATCCAATACATTTCTTTACATTATCCTTTACATAATCTGCTAATTTCCATAATCCAATTAAATTAGCAAACCAAGCGCCATAAATATCATGACTTCTCCATACAGCAAAAGTTTTTAGTTTATTATTTTTAACTTCAAACTTAACCATCATCAAACATGGAATTTCATCATTTTCATTGTCTAAATATGGATTAAATGTTACAGCAACTGCACGTCTTGTATTAATATTATTATTTAACTTATTAATAACTTCTTGTATTTGGTCGATTTTTTTTGCTTTATAAAACTTATTTTTCAACGGTATTGCTAATTCATATCCTCTTAGTCTTTGACCATATGTATAAACGAAATTTTTTTCATTATCTGGATTTAAAAATTGTTCCTGATATACTTTTAATTTATCTGGTTTCCAATGACTACCTTTTGGTATATCGTAACATGGATTTTCTATAAATACATTATCATCTAAATCGATATTGGCAAAAAGATTATTAATCTCTAAAACTTCACTACCTCTTTCATCAATATTTGTTTCACCAGTTTTTAAAATCATATTAATAGCTTTTACCCATACATCTTTAATTGTTGTTCCATTTATATACATATTATATCCTCAAATTTAAATTAAATAATTGTTTGTTTATCATTATATATAAGTTTTTTTAATATTACAACTTTTTATATATATTTAAACGATATTTATTTTCATAAATAAACTTAAAGAGGCATGCATGTTATGAATATTTTAGAATGGGTAAAAAGTATTTTTACCAATAACAAAACAGAAACAATAATTACGTTATTAGATGTAACAAAAATTTTTAATGCAGAGCAGCCATTTGAAATGGTTTTAACTGATGCAAAAGGAACACCGTTAAATGAAAAAGATGTTATAATAAAAGTTAATGGTGTAGAATATCCAAGAGTTACTGATAAAAATGGATATGCTAAATTAAACATTAATTTAAACCCAGGAAATTATGATGTATATTGCTCATTTAAAGGTGATGATACATATGATGCTTCAAAATCATATGCAAAATGTACGGTAAGCCCGAACTTATCTGCTTCTGATTTAACTATGAGTCAAGGTGATGGTAGTAAATTTGTAGTAAAGGCTACAGATGCTAATAAAAAACCTGTAGTTGGATGTAGATTAGATATAATTGTAAACGGTGTTACTTATGAAAGAACAACCGATTCTAATGGTCAAGCATCATTAAATATTAATTTAAATCAAGGAACTTATAATGTTATAGCAAGGTCATACAATACTACAATTACTAAAAAGATTACTATAAATGTTAAAGTTCCTGATGGTGCTATTTCTTTTAATGAATATACATGGTTAATGAACAGAGTTGCTTGGTGGTTAGTAAAAAATAATAAATCATTTAAAAAACGTGATGTTTATGGATATTTTAATAAAGCAGCTAAACGTGATGATTTAATTGCTACCATCAAAAAACGTGGAGATAATGTTGAAGCTGACCCATTGGTGTCTGAGTTTGTTGAATGTGCCATTGTAGATAATACTGATTTATCATTCCTTCCTAGCTATGTTAGTGCAAAAAATGGAACAAAATATTATAAAAATTGTTTTGTTAATATGGCAAATAGGGTATCAGCATATGAAGTTTTACATGCAAAAAGTCCAAGTTTTGTATACATTAATGACCCTAATGGAAATGGAAGTACATCAAACACCGTTGATAAAACATTGCAAAAAACAAGAGATGCATTAGGTTATTTCAACACCATTGATGAATTCTTAGAAAAAATCCAAGGAAGAGGGTATGGTTATTATTATAACAGTCAATACAATACTGATACGACTATTAAAAGGTTAAAAAACCGCCAACCTTTAAACTGTGTCGATATAACCCAGTTAATGTACCGTATAGGTATCGCAATGGGATATGAATGTCAAGTAATTCATGTTAAATGTAGTGGGGGGGATGGGCATGTTCGTATGAGGCTCAAACACCCAGTAAATACAGAAGGGAGCTATATTTTAAGAGATGGAGCTAGTGTATTATCTGGTAATGGAATAAGAAGTAATTGGTGTACATCTAATTATAAACTTATAGCATACGACCCGAAATGGTTTTTTGATGATGCATTCATTTAATAAAAAAATATATTAATATGTACAAACAAATATAATAATTGTAGATGGAAGTTTTCTTTTACTCAGCTTCCATTTGCATCGCCTATCATAGATAGGCAAATACAAGAGTAAAAGGGCGATACTAATGAGTAATAAAATAAAAACTAAATTTGGAAACGCACATATCTCTGAAGGATATTATAGAATATGCTCTCATAAAGAAGGAAATTTTGGGAAAAGATTACATAGATTAATTTATGAAGATTATCATAAGGTTACATTACTTTCTAATGGTGTTATTCACCATATAGATGGAAATAAATTAAATAATTCTATTGATAATTTAACTTTAATGTCTGCTTCAGAACATAATAGCCAACATCAAAAAGGTAAGAATAATTCAATGTATGGAAGAAAAGGAAAATTATCTCCTAATTACCAAAGGGAATTTTCAAAAGAGCATAGGAAGAATATATCTATATCTCATACTGGGAAAAAATTATCTGAAAGTCATAAGAAAAAAATATCTTCACGCACAAGGGGTAAAAAAAATCCTATGTATGGTACAACTCATACTGAAGAGGCTAGAAAAAAAATTTCTAAGAATGGAAATACTTCTGGGATTATGTATGTATCTATCAGCAAAAATAAAAATTGTAAGCAGGGGTTTATTTATGTTTATTCCAGAATGATTAAAAGAAAAGTATATAAAACTACTTCTGTAACTTTAGATGGGCTTAAGAAAAAAGTTTTAGATAATGGCTGGGAATGGATTGAGCTTTAACTTTATCCGTAATTTATATCAGTAATTGTTTTTATTTGAATAGAGTATTTCTCTTATTTTTTTAGAGTTATATTCTATTTCTTTTTAATAAAATAACCACTATATGAGGATTAATAATAGTTGTAATATTAAACTTCATAATAGAATTAATATCATAAAAAAGTTTTTTTCTATTTTCTATTTAAACGATATTGTCTAATTTTTATCATTATTTATAAATCTATTTTTTTATATCAAATATTAATTAGAATTTTATACTCAATTTTAATCTTTGAGGTATTTAAGAGGGGTTTTCTTTTATGGCAGATATAACACGTAATATTAACTATAAACTTAACTTTATCCCAGGTACAATGGGTGGTATTGCAGCTGGTGTAAGTGGTTTAAACCAGTTTGTTGATTTATCAAATGAATTTTTCAGAGGATTAGGTGGAATCAACGTACTTGATGCATCATTAGTTGGTTTAGCTGCAACATTATTATCAGTTCAAACACAGGCAGCTAGTGCTTTTGGTGAATTTGAGAAAGGTTTAACATCTGTACAAGCTATTTCCCAAGAATTAACTGGAAATATGAATACAATTGCTAGTGCATCTACTCAATTAAGTATTCAATTTGGAAAAGATGTAAACGAAATTACAGCTGGTTTAGAAACATTAGGACGTGCAGGTTTAACTGGATTAGATAATCAATTAAGTACCTTACAAGATGGTTTTAATTTATCTACCATTGAAGGAATGGAATTAAATAAAGCATTGGAAACATTAGTTCAAACAACCACCTTATTAGGTGGAAATATGAATGACCTTAATTTTTCAGCTGATGTTCAAAAAGTTAATGATTTACTTGTAGGAACATCTATGGCAGGTCCTTTAAAAGTATCTGATGTAGCAATGACATTAAAATATGCTGGTGGTACCGCTGCTGTTGCAGGAGCGAATCTTGAGGATATGGATTTACTTGAAGATTTAATGGGTACTATTGCTACATTTGCTCAAAGGGGAGTAGTTGGGGACCCAGCTGGTACTGCATTAAGGGCATTTTTAACCAATCCAGCAGGTGCTAATTCTAATACAGTAGAGGGTTTAGAGAAAATTGGACTAACACCTGAAAATTTATGGGAAGATGGTGGAGAAAAAATGCTTCCTATTTCAGACCAAATTAGAATTATTAATAGAGCTATGGATAAAAATGGTTTATCTCAACAAGAAAGGATTGAGGTTTGGTCTGACATTGTTGGAACAAAAGTGGGACAACAAATGCTTAAACTTGATGCTGATGATATTGATGAATCAACAACAAATATTCAAGAACAAGCTACTGCCCAACAAATTGCAGAGCAGTCAATGAATAACTTAAATAAAAAATTTGAGTCATTAAATCAAGCTGGTCAGGCATTATGGCGTAGTTTTGGTGAGGCTAGCTCAAAATCAATAGGAATAATACTAGATGCATTAACAGGTTTATTAGATGCATTATCAAATCCAGTTTTAGCAACTACACTCACAGCTATAACAACTCTAGTTACTACTAATGCTATTGGAAGAGGAATAAATTTATTTTCTAGGTTAGGTTCGAGATTAAAAGATGCAGGTAGTTTAATCAGTCCATTTTATGCTTTAGAAGGTGATGTAACAACTGAAGATGCAGCTGAAGATGCAAAAGAAAGAAAAGATGGGAAAGATGGCAAACAACCATCTACGTCAACAACTAATAAAGCTTTTAAAGATAATACAACAAAAAATCCAATAAGTAATTCAACAGATTATATTGGTAGAAGAGATAACGAGATAGTTGGTTTATTAGATGTTTTTCTTGATATTTTAAATGATATAAATGTTAATGTAGGGAAAATTGCTTCTTCATTAACAGGAAAAAATGGAAAACAAGTACAAGGCTCTAAAGTAACATCTGGATTATTAGCTAAGCAATTACAAGAAAATATTCAATTTGGTATTGGTGAGGCCGCAGAAAATAAACTTACTACTATCGATGGAACTCTTAAAGGTATTAATACAGGTGTTCAAGCTATTCATGCTAGACTTACTGGTTACCGTTTTAGTAATCCATCTGATAAAAATAATCAAAAAACTAAATCTACTAAAGAAACTACTCAAACAAAAGAACCTAGAAAAACTGCTACTAAAAAACAAATGGATGTAGCTAGATTAAAGTCTTTAGAAGATATAGATAAAATAGCAGAAGATGAAAAGAAAATAAATGATAAAAAAGATAAAATAGCAGAAGATGAAAAGAAAATAAATAATAAAAGAGATAAAGTAGCAGAAGCCGAAGAAAAAATAAATAAACAAAGAGAAACAATTACAAAAAGTGGAACAAAAATAATAGGTCCTGAAAATCTTAAATCTCCATTTAATTACTGGCCAGGTCGTGGTGTTGGTAAAAATGTACCAATTTATGGATTAGATAGGCTTTATGACACATCAGTAATGCCATTTGGTCCTCAACAAAAATATGGAGCATATGCATTAGAAAATCAATTAGGTAGATTAATTCCAAGTCAATCTGAACAATTTAAAACGATATTTAATAAATTATATACACATACTCAATTAGCTGATAAAAATATTGCTACTTTAGCTAGCAGTATAGAACAAGATGCACAATTTGCTGGTTTAAAAAGTATTACTGGTATTGGACCCCAAAGAGCATTGTCTTTACTTGGTGAATTTGGTTCATTGCAAAATGTATTGAATTCATCTAAAACAGAATTGGCTGCTGTTAAAAATATTACTACAAACAATATTAACTCTATAATGAGTGAAACAGATAAAGCAATTAATGCATATAATGCTGCTGCAAATAAATTAGTCAATAATTATATACGACAGACTGGTTCTATTAGGAACACAATGACTCCAGAATTATCAGAAATTCCAGAACCTAAAGCTTTACCAGAAAAAGCTATAGGGTATCAAGCTGGTGGAGCATTAGTTCCTTTAGACCAAGTTAATAAAATGTATAAACAAAGCTTCCATGAAAGAGTTCCAAAAAGTATTGCTGATAGTTTTGCTAAAAAAATATTATTAGATGATAATGCAAATAGGTCTATGTTAGCACCTGATGAGATAGAATTATTAAATAAATTAAATAGAGAATCTACAGTAAACGCTCTTAAATTTATTACTCCTGCTAATAAACAATTTAATTATACTGCACTTGGTGGAAATGAAGCAGTATTTAAAAATTTAGCATCTGAATTTGGAAGTGTAGAGAATATATTAAAAAGAACAGATAATGAATTACTAGCAATTAATGGAGTCAATCAAGAACTCATTACTCATATAAGGGCTAATACAGGTGCATTACAAAAATCATATATTAATAATATGAATAAATTTACTAATACAAGAGAGGGGATGCCTGCATATATGCTTAATAATTCAGATATGCAAAGCCTTATTAATGATATGCATACACAAACTATGGTTGCAGGTAAAAATGAAGAACAAAGATTAAAGCATATAGGTGTATTAATTGATAGGTCATCTATGGCTAATTTCCCTACCTCTACTACAACACAAACAGCTAAAAATAAAATTAATGATGTAGGTAGAAGTATAAGAACATATGGAAATGTTGCTGGTAGAGCATTTTGGCATGGTGGTATGCTTGGAGATATGATGCAAATGGGTGAAATGTATGCTAAAAATGTTGGGGCAACTGGTACTTCAAAAGGAGCAAAACTTACAAAAGCTCTCGGTACTATATTCAGTTTCTTTGGTCCTATTGAAGCAGGATTAATAGGTGTACAAGCAGCAATGGCATTATATGATGCTAAATTAAAAGAACATCAAGAAGCTTTAGCAGAAGCATCAAATAAATTAGAAGAATCAACAAGTAATTATGATGATTCAATCTCTAAATTAAAAGAATCATATTTAACAACATATCCAGATGCATCTGATGAAGAAGTTGATGAATATATAACTAATAAAGAAGCTGGAATGTATGATTTAACTACAGCAACCGTAGAGAAAGGCGGGGCAGAATATGTAGATGTTTCTCATTATGATGCAAATACATATGAGCTTTATAAAAATACATTAGCTATTAAAGAAAATACTCAAAAATATAATGATGAAGTAGATGATGATTTGTTTGGTATTAGTGGTTTCTTTACTGAAGTAGAAAACTTTTTCAAAGGAAAACCTAAGGAAACTGATTCAGTAGATTATCTAGAAGAACTTCAAAATGCTGATTATAGTTCTGCTGGTCTTTACGAGGGTATATTGGATAGTAATATTCAAGAATTAGAAGGATATACTGATGAAGCAAAATATATAATGCAAATTGGTAGAACAAACTCTCAATTATATACTGGCGCTATAGATGGACAAACTACAGCAGCAGAATGGTTCAAAGGAGGATTAGAGGAAGTTAATTGGAATGTACCTTATCAAGCATTACCATTTGAAGTTATGATAAAAGTTATGAAACAAGTAGGAGAAGATTATCAAGAATCTTCTGCTGAACTTTCAGAACAGTTATCTCATACTCGAAGTGTAATGTCTGAAACATTTGGTTATGGAATTGGTACAGCTAAAAGACAAGCTTTAGCTTCAAATGTTGGTGTTCAAGAAAGCGACCCAAGGGCATCACCGTATTTTGTTATGAATGATAGGGATATTGACACTTACCGTACTACTCTTGGAAGTATGACTGCAACACAAAGTACAAGAATAGGAAAGGCTATGAATGATTATGGAGATGAATTCAACAGTCTTTCAGCAAGAATGGTTTTAAGGGATAGACAAAGTAATCGTGTTAGAGAAAAAGGAGAGGCTATCGACCCTAAAACTGGACTTAGAACTTCAGGAAACAAAAAAGGAACTAGTGTTTATGATGAAAAAACACATAACGAAATTAAAGCTTTAGCTAATAAAACAGACTTATCTTATACTGAAGTTCTCTTAGCAACACAATTATCTCAATTACAACAAATGAATAGTATAGCTATGAACCAGCTCTTACCGCAAATTATGTCCCAAGTTTATTTAGAACAACAAGGTGTTGGTTTAGCTCAAAATGGTAATCAAATTAATACATCTATTGCAGGTTCATCAGCAGCAACTAGTGCAAACGCCGCTAACATTGCAGCATTACTTGGAGCAGAAGTTATTAATCAAACTTCTGCAGCATTTACACAAATGAATGATGAGGGATTAACTCCTCAACAATATTATGCTAAATATGGAAATGATGAATTCCTCCAAACACATTTCTTTGATGCTATGGCAAAAGGTAGTGGTATGAATGTTGAAAGTGATGCTTATACTGAATTAATGAGTAAAGGAGAAGGTTTGTTCAGAGTTGGATACCAAGATATGATGGCTACATTTAGAAAAGGAATGCAATCTTCTTTAGCAACAAGAGTAGAAGATGCATATAGTAGCCAACTTGAACAATTAGCAGGAATGGACACTCCACAAGGAGGTACAGGTTCTGGAAGTGGAGATGGTTCTGGCTCTGGAAGTGATTCTGATAGTGATAAAGAAAGTAATAAGAAAAATTATGTTGATTTAGTAATTTGTAACAAAAAAACAATTCCTAAATTAAATGTAAACTTATTTAAAAAAGAACCAACTTTCAAAATTCAAAATCAAAACTTAAAATTACGTGATATTAAAATTAATACACAAGATAAACCTAAAGCTATATCTTCTGCTGTTAAAAATGCTATTATTGATGTCCAAGAAAGAACAAATCCAAAAATCATTCAAGACCAAGAAGCGGAATATAACCCAGTTGAAGCAACAGAAGGAACATCTGGAACCGATGTTCCTACTGGAACAACACAAACAAATTAGAGGTGAAATAAATGTCTGAATATACCGTTGATGTATCAAGAGTATTAATTGTACCAGGGTATACTGATGCAGAAATATTACAAATGCAAGATGATAGCTCATCTGTAACAGTAGACCCACCACAAGCTTTTTACTTTGATTGTTTAAATGTAGATTATGTACCACACATTAAAGATTATGAAGAATTTCCATCAGCAGATGGACTTATATTAATTGAAAAAAATTGTGATTTATTTGCAGAATTAACCTTACAAGTATTAGTATATCAACATTTAACCAACATGACTGGTGAGGCTGATTTAGGAGATGGAGATAAAAGAACGGTCAGACTAAATGTTCCAGGTCAATATAACCAAGAACAAGATTTAGGAAATGGAAAATTTTCTCTTCCTACTGTTCCAACCCCAGACCAATACACCGATGAATACATAGAACTCCGTAAATCTTTCTTTGATAATCTAATTGGAAGACCATTAACTATAGTATCTCCATTATTCCCATCTATACCAGTCTGCTATATGACAGATTGTAACTATAGTGTATCAGAAGCAACAGAAGAGTTAATCTATGAATGTGTTTTTAGAGAAGTTGCTAATACCTCATTTTAAACGGTATATAGGTGATAAAATTGAATGCAACATCTCAACAATCATTTGACCCTAATCAAATTTTAGAAGTGGGAAAAACATCTGACTATTATTACAAAACACTTAAAGAAAGAATTGTAGTATATACTATACCAGATAAAAAATATCATTATTATTTTACATCAATGGAAATTGATGTAGATAAAAACGATATTCTTACCACTTGTACATTAACATGTCCATATGATTCATCATTAATGGAATATTTTTCAGCTGGTTCAATGTCGTTAAAAGTGATTGGTGGAACTTTTAATGTAGATAATCTTTTTATCGGAAGAGTAAGGGCTTGTAATCAAAAAAATTACGAAATTGAATTAGTCTGTGAAAATATTGGCTGGAAATTTAAAATGCCAATGAAATCAGAATTTGAATCATCATTGGTTGGAAAAAATGTTGAAGATGTTGTTAAAACAATAATGAAAGAACTAAAAATTCCTTATATAATAAAACTTGAAGGAACTCCTGATTTAGACAAATATAAATATGATAGCAGCAACACTATTACGAAAGGAGATGAAACAGTTGAAGAAATTCCTGAACTTGAAACAGCCATAGCTGCAATAGGTGAATCTTCATCTAAAATGTTATCAAATAATATATCGTTAAATAAAAGTTTTAATCCAAATTATGAAAAAGAAGAACCTATAGAACCAGCTCAAAATATGACTGTTTTAAATATGAGAAGAAAAGATAGAGCTGATGTATATAGGATATATAGAAAATATGTTCATTATGATGAAGATGGAAAATTACAATATGTAGATTCTGCATATATAGATAGTCAATTATCTAAAAATCCAAATTTATTAGTTGATTTATGGGGTAATGCTGATTCAGCATATACCTATGATGATGTTTTATCTAATATAGCATCAGCAATAGATGCACATTACTATATTGTTGGAATTACTACCTATTTTATTTCTTCAACGGTGTTATACAGCTATAATTTAGATGAATTACATGCTCCTACTGATTATATCCCACATATATCATTAGATACCGTAGAAGATGGGACTTTTGATTTAGGTATATCACAATACGGTATGTACAATACCGTTAAAATGAAATATAAAAATGGAACAGTAACAGTATCGTATCCTGAATTGGTTAGAGTATACGGGGAAGTTGTTATTAATTATGAAGAACCAAGCTTATCATATACACAAGCAAGAGCTTTAGCACAATCATATTTATCAGCTCATGTTAGAGATTTTGGAATGGAACTTCAATTAACATGTTTATATTCTCCAGATTATTATGTAAATGGCTGGGTATGGGTTAAAAACCCATTAACTGGTACAGAAGATATTATGTATATATATGGAATGAATATAGTTTGGAGTGCTGATGAAGAATCTATTATTGCTGATATGGATTTAAGATATGGACCAATGAATCCAGATAATCCAGAAATTCCCGAAGTTGGAAATGAATACTCTGGAGATAGTGGACAAAGCGGTGTATATACAGGTGGAATATCTGCTGATATTGCAGAAGCAGCAAGGCAAATGTCATTGGGAGCAACAGGTGTAACTGGTGCAAAAAATGTATATAATTGGTTCGTAGATAATGTCCCATATAGCCTTTATCATGATTCAGCTCATTCAATTCAAGCTACATTAAGCGGGACAGCTTCAAATTGTTGGGACCAAGCATTAGCTATGTATGATATTTATACGGCATTAGGATATAGAACAGAAATGCATAGCGGAACATGTACTTTCTCAACTGGTTCAACTTTTGGTCATGCATGGATTGTGCTAAATATTGGTGGGGTAGAATATAAAGTAGATGGGGGAAGGAGTGTTAGTAATTACTTTGGAACTGGATTTGATATTACAGTTCATAGCGATAGAATTGTAAAGCAGAATTACTAAGCACAACATTTAAATATCACCATAATAATATATATTATTTGGTGATAATATGGCAAAAGATAATATAACCATAGATAATTATGATAATCCAGAACAAGTTTTTATAAACTTAATAAAACAGTATAAAAATAGATTAGAGAGAATATCATCTGATTTAACATTAATAAAAGACCCAGCCATATATGGATATGCACATACTTTATTTTTAAATTTACAAAAAGAATATTTTTATCTTTTATCTAAAGATTTAGAATTAGCTAAATTATTTGAAGATAATAGAAGCACACCACAAGAGGAATTAAACAATATAGATATTCCTAATAATATTTCTGATAACATTGCTGATGATATAGCTAATGACCTTTTAAACGATATTTTTAAAACTAAATGAGGTAAAATATGAATTTCGTTAATTTACATTTACATAGTGAGTATAGTTTGCAAGATTCTGTAATACAGATGAATAAACTTGCAGAAACTCTTAGAGAATATAATCAAAACTCTGTTGCTTTAACCGACCATTCTTCAACAGCAGGATGGTTTAATTTTAATAACGAAATGAATAATAATAATATTAAACCTATTTTTGGTAACGAATTTTATATGACAAACTCATATGAAGAAAAATCAAGAAAAAGATACCATTTAGTATGTTTAGCAAAAAATAACGAGGGAGTAAAAAACATAAGAAAACTCCAAAGAATTGCTGTAGAAAATTTTTATTATAAACCTATTTTAAGCTATGAAGATTTATATAAAAATAAAAACGGTATTATAGTTTTAACTGCTTGTAGCCTATCTAAAAGTAGTCAATTAATATTAGATTCAAAAATTAATGAAGCAAAAGAATTTATCCAAGAGTTATATAATGAATTTCAAGATGACTTATATATAGAATATCAATTTCATCCATTATATAAAGAACAATCAATTATTAATGAAGGATTATTAAATATTATGGATGAATTATCTATTCCACCAGTTGTAACTTGTGATTCACACTTTCTTAAAAAAGAGGACGCAGATGTAAGAAAAATGATTCAAGCTATTGCCTGGCATAAAAAATATAACGATATTACAAACTCCTTACCATCAAACTGTTTAGGAAATGAAGAAATTGTTATAAATAATGCAGAAGAATCAAATTTTAGTGATATGTCTATTGTAAATAAAGCAATTCGCAATACCGTTAAAATAAGTGATAAATGCAATCCTCAATTAGAAGAGATAACAAGAAGAATCCCATCATTTACAAAAGAAGAGGAATTAAGAAGTTTATTTAATATTGAATGGGGGTGAGAACATAACAGAATCAAAAGAATTATTAAAAGAATTAGCATATAAAGGATTAGAAAAACGTAAATTGTCAAACAATCAAGAAGCAAGAAATAGATTAGAGCACGAATTATCTATTATTTTAAATTCTGATTTAGAAAATTTTTTCTTAAACACTTCATATGTTGCTAATCTTCTAAAAAGCAAAGGAATTAGATTAGGACCAGCAAGAGGTTCAGCTGGTGGGTCAATGACTTCATATTGTTTAAATATTACTGAAATAAACCCATTAAAATATAATTTAAGCTTTGCAAGGTTTTTAAATGAAGAAAGAGCTTCACATTCAATGTCAGATATTGATATAGATATTCCTCGTGATAAAAGACAAGAATCATTAAATCTTATTAAAAAAGAATTTGGTCAAGATAAAGCATTTCAAGTTATTAATCAAATAAGATTTACCGATAAAACATCAATAAAAGCATTAGCCAGAATATATGATGTTCCTTTTGATGAGGTTAATAGAATTACATCTTTAATTAATTCACCAAATGATATTGAGGAAAATGAAAGAGTTAAAAACTTTTTAAATAAGTATCCAGAAATTAAAGAGAATATACAAAAAATTAACGGTATGTTAAGCACATATGGTGTACACGCTGGAGCATTAATCTTGTTTCCAGAGTCTATTGAAGCATTAGCATCTACTGTAAAAGTAAACAATGAAATTGTTTGCTCCTATGATGGAAGAACTTGTGATGATTTAATGCTGTTAAAACAAGATTTATTAGGTTTAAACACATTAACAATTATAAATGATTGTATTAATTTAGTAGATAAAAACTTTAAATTTCCTGAAGATTTTAATGACCCAAAAGTATATGAAAATATACAAAAATCTTGTTTAGGAATTTTCCAATTAGAAAGTAGTTCTGCTGAAGATTTTATTAAAAAGTTAAAACCAACAAATTTTGATGACCTTGTTGCTGCATTGGCATTAATTAGACCAGGTTCTGCACAAAATGGCGATGATAAGAAATATATTCAAAATAAAAATAAAAACGAAATTGAATATGAAATTCCAGAGTTAGAATCAATTTTAGAACCAACAAAAGATTGTTTAATTTATCAGGAACAAGCGATGCAAATAGCAAAAGAATTAGCTGGTTTTTCAGACTCTGAAGCAGATACTTTAAGAAAAGGAATTGGTAAAAAAATTAAAGAAGTATTTGATACATTAAAACCTAAATTCTTTGATGGATGTTTGGCAAATAATATTTCTTATCAAACAATAAACGATATATGGAATAAAATAGAAAAATCTTCTGAATACAGTTTTAATAAATCTCACGCTGTAGGATATGCAACAATTGCTTATCAGACTGCATATTTAAAAACATATCATCCAGTATCCTTTTATTTAGCATTATTAAATAATACTGATGATGAAGAAAAAAGAATGAGAATATATTCTGAATTAAGAAGTATCAATAAGCCAGTAAAAAATCCAGATATTAATAAAAGTAAAGATGTTATTAAACAAGATGGAGAAGATATATACTTATCTTTATCATTAATTAAAAATGTTGGAGATAAAGCAATTAAAAATATTATTGACCTTCAGCCTTTTGAGTCATTTGATGATTTTATTGAAAGAAGAGATTCAAGAAAAGTTAATAAAAGAGTAGTTAATGCTTTAATTGAATCTGGGGCTTTTGACTGTTTTAATGAAAATCGTTTTGAACTATATAAAATATTAAACGATGTTGATAAAGAATGGTCAAAAGAAGAAGAGTTATATCGTGAATTTAATGTATTAAAAATTAATCCACGTGGAAATCTTTTATCTTTCTATGATACATCTGAATTTAATATTGATATAATACCGTTATCTCAAGTATCTAATATAGATGGTGAAGCACAAATTTATACAAAAGCATTAATAGCTGATGTTAAATTAAAAGAAGACTATGGTTTCCTTACACTTACTGATAACAATAACCAAATAACAGTAACTATATCAAAGAATCATATAGATAGATATATTGATACATTTAATTCTGTTGGTGAACCAGTTCTTACATCATTAAGAACTTTTAATGGAAAAGTTTATTTTAATTCATTAATTTCGTTAAAAAATAAAAGTCATTATGATAGGGAATATAACCTTTATACTGGCAAAACCTATGAAATTTTAGAAAAAGTACAACAAGACAATCCAGTATTTACCATCGGTGTTGCTACAAATATTAATTACTTTACATCTAAGAAAGGTAATAAATGTTTACGTTATGATTTAATCATAGACAAAGAAAAAACATTACTTGGCTGTATGAGTTGTTATGAGCCACCATTAATAAATGATGGAAATTATATATTTTTAAATGGTGGAAATAAACCATTTTTCAATATTATTAAAGTAGTATGAGGTAATAAAATGTCAAATTTTGTAACAAATCAACCATCTGGATTAGAGCGTGTAGAAAATTTTTTAGTTGAATATTATAGATATGAATTTGAAGAGCTTTCAATGGAATACAAAAAAGATATTATTCATCAACTTATAATAGATAATGCTGCTGTATTTACTAAAGAATTTGTTAAAAATAAAATTGAGTTTTGTGCTATATGTGGATATTGTTGTAAAGGTAATGGTTGTTATCATTATGACCCAGAAACACATCGTTGTACCTCAAGAGATAATCGTTTTTTCGAAAACTGTGAGGAGTACCCATGGACTCCTTATGGATTATCTCTTTCATTAGGTGCAAACTGTACATATGTTATAAAATTATTTCAATATAAATTAGATGATTATTTCCAAAGAATTATTGATGCTAAACACAGGGGTCAAGATAGTGTATAAATTTTTATAAAATATATATATTTAGGTGATAATTTGGATTATGTAAAGAAAGTAATTGTTGATACAAGGGAGCAAAATTTTGGTAAAAAGGCTTCTGCATTTTTTAAAAAGAAAGGGGTATTTCCAGTAGAAGCTTCTTTGGCTGATGGCGATTACTTATTTGTATTAAATAATAACGAAGAATTATATATTGAAAGAAAAGAAATCCGTGATTTTTGTTCTTCATATATAAAAAAAAGAATTCATGACCAAGCTTTAAGATTATCTGAACATGACAACTCCGTTTTAATAATTTATGGAGATAATAGTTTATTAAGGACAGTTCCAATTCTTAAAAATCTTACAAAAAATAGTGTAAATAAAATGATAGCAAATATCAGTTTAAATTTTGGAATACCTGTAATTAGAGTTGAAACAGAAATAGATTTTCTTAATACATGTTTGTTTTGTTGTGAAGAGTTAATCAAAGGTAGGACTGGATTTAGGAAAGATAGACCAGAAAATCTTGGAAGAACTGATATAAATATTCTTACTTCTTTAAACGGTATTGGGTATAAAAAAGCTAAATTACTTTTAGATGAATTTAAATCACCAAAGGCTGTTTTAGAAGCAAGTGATGAAGAACTTCTAAAAATAAACGGTGTTGGAAAAACTTTAGTTGAAAGACTTAGAAGATTAAAAAGTATATATGAATGTGGTTCAGAATGAGTAAAAGGAAGTTTAGACCAAGAAAAAAAATTCCAAAAGACCGTTTAATTAATGAAATTAAAGCAGGTAAATCATTGGATAAAATAGGTCAAGAATTTAATGTTGCAAGGTCTTATATAAGTGAAATGTGTAAAATGTATGATATTGATATACAAGCACTTAGAGAAGAATATAAAATAAAAAAAGATAATTACGGAAAAGAATTCATTTGCGAATTTTATTATATTATTAAAAGACCATTAAAACAAATGAGGTAATAATATGACTAACGAGATTGATAAAATAAAAATATTATCTGATGAAGCAGGTTCTGTTATTAAATTAAAAAATTCAATGTTAATGAAGATTAGAAAAAATAATAATCTATCTAATGATGAAAAAAGTTATTTATTTAATAAAACAATTGTTCAATTAAACGATATACTTACTAATATAGGTATGGAATTATCAAACAATCTTGAAAGTATTCCAATATATACTTTTTATCTTAAGAATATGACATATTTAACTATATATGAAAAGGCTGAATTAATAGCAGAAATTAAAGATATAGAAAGATTTTATGGATATAAAAAATTGTTAGCTTATGCTGGTTTTACCCCAAATTCTAATACTTATAACAAAAGACTCCATAATACATTTTTAAGAATTGGGCATAAACTTATATTAGGAAACTTAGAATACTCATTAATATTTGAAGATACTTGTCAAAAATACGAACAAAAAAATCCAAATCTTAGCGAAAAACATATAACTAATAAAGCTAAAAGAATTATTATAAAAAAATTTATAAAAGAATTATATAACTTCTGGAGGCAACTTGATGAAATTGGAGAAGATTTATAAAGTAAAAGATGATTATCAACTAATCTATTCTCTTCGTTCTAAAGAAAAAACTATGACTTTTGAAGAATTAAAACCAATTCAAAAGAAAATTGAAGGAACAGATTATGAAAATATATTTGTTTTAGAACCTGATGTTTTCTATTTCGTTTATAAAAACAGTAGTTTAAAAGAATTAGATAAATTAGATAAAATTGGATTATTTACCATTGAAAAAGAAAATAAAATTTATTTTTTAAACCTTTCAACAAACGAAATATTAATAGAGAAAGGTATAGAAATTTGAGGTGATAGAATGATTAATGGAAAATATACTTTAAAAAATATGTATCCTGACTTAGATGAAGACCAATATCAACCAAATGGTGTAGATTTAACATTGGATAAAGTAATGACATTTAAATCAGATGATTCATCATATGGAATGTTTTTAGGAACAAAATCACATATTAAAGAAATAAAAGTCTTACCACAACAAAAAGAATTAGAAAAAGACACTATTCATTTACAAGGTGAAGTAAAAAGTGTTTATAAATTAGAACCTAATACTCCATATATTGGTGTTACAAAAGAAAAGATTCAAATCGATAGAAATAGTGGTCAAATCTATTTACCCCGCTCAAGTTTATTAAGAGCAGGTGTAGATTTACGCTCTGCTTGGGGTGATGCAGGTTTTAATGGTCATTTAAGTTTTCTTTTAATAAACCATAACGATAAACCATTTTATTTAGAAAGTGGTGTTAGATTTGCTCAACTCGTAGATATACAAGCAGAAAATAGTGATGTATACAACGGCGATTATCAAGAATAATTTTTTTTATTTTTTTTATTTTTCAACTCTTTTTTTATTAACTTTTTTTATTATAAGTGTTTATATATATTTTGCAAAAAAATTAAATATTAATTATAGTTTTTTATTAATAAAAACGATATTCATTAAAATATTTTTTGTGAAAGTATGATAGACAAAGGTTTTAGGCGTACAAATACCGTTTTTAAAGATAGATTTCAGAAGTTTGCTGGAACTAAGAGTGAAAGAGGTCATCTTAATAAACAAGAAAGAGATAGTGATGATGTTAAACAAGAAGAAGGTGTTTTAACAAAAATCATCAAAGATAAGATTAGAGAAGATGGCTGGGTTGTAAATACTGGTTCTAAAATTTATAATTGTAAATTTCAACAAGCTATGCTCCAAATTCCTGAATGTACTGAAACAAAAGAATATTTAATCCCAAAAGATGAAGTTAAAGTAGAGATTTCAGTTGATGAAGTATCTAAAATTTATAGTATTACCAAAATTAATGCAGAAATGGAAGCATATATAGATATTAGTTCTAATATATTAACTTTAGGAACTAAAACAGAAAAAAATGGTATGATAAGTTTAGAAACTGATAAAAATTCTGTTAAATTAGATAAAGATGGTATTCTTTTGGCAGGAGATATTAAAATAACTGGTAGTATAGAAAATGAATTATTACAAGCAATGGAAGATACTCTTAATTCTCAAAAACAAGAAATAGAGTCATTAAAAAACGAAATAGAAGAATTAACAAAAGAAATTAAAAATATGAAACCACAAATCATTAGTTAGGTAGATAATATGAGTTCAAATAGAAAATTTTATATTGGAGAGCTTTTTGAGGATAAAGAGGACGAGGAATATTTAAAAAATTTAATAGATGCAATTATCCAAGCTAAATCTGATGCTGGTGAATTAAAAGCTCGTTATTTAATATATAGAGAAAGTCCAGATGAAGAATGGGAAGAATACCAAGCAATAGATTTCGCAACAGCCGAACAAGGATTAAAAGCTGATAACTCACTTCAATTAAACGAAGTTAAATTAGGTAAAACAAATATCGTTAATCAAATAGATTCACAATACATATATACTGATGCAATGTATTTAGAACATTCAGATAATCCATTAACTGATTTAGATGTTCATAATAAATATATTGAAGTTATATTAAAAGATGCTGAAGAATCAGTTAAAGATAATTATGATTTAACTGAAGCTTTATGGAATATCTTAGATAATTTAGATACAAGAGCTTTAAAAGTTGATTTAGATGAGGTAAATGAAGAAATTAATAATATAAAAGATACTTTAGAACAATTACTTGGAGATTTAACAGATAGCGAAGGAAATATTTTAATTAATGCTGATGCTGTCAATGGTATTATTTTCCAATTAATTACACAAGAATCATATGATGAACTTCCAGAAGAAGATAAAAATAATTGGAGAGTATTTTATATTATTGTAGATGAAATGCCTAATGCAGATGAGTATGAAGCTCCATTAGCATTATCCACAGCTGTAGGTTTAGAATTTCAAGTAGGACCAGATGAAACTGGAACATTATATTTACAATATAGAAATAAAGGAGCAACAGATTGGATAAATTTAATATCTATTCCAGAGATTGAATCTCACTTACAGCAAATTAATTGGGATAGTGTATCTGCTGCATTAAAACAAGGATATACAAATGGTAATACACCAGAATTTAATAATTGGGATGATTATGTATACCCATTCTTAACAACGGCGTTAAAGAGCCATATAGTATTCACAATTACATTTAATGGAGAAGAAATTGATTCAGAGTATAATAATATTGATTTAACAGATACTTTAAAAAATTATTTTGTATCAAAAGAAGAGTTTAATACATATAAAACATCAATAACATCTTCAATTAACAATTTAAACACTCAATTATCTAATTTAAATAATAGATTATCAAATATAGAAGAGGATGTATCACAAGATATAACTAATAGTATTAATTCTATTAATAATCAAATAAAAAATATTAATACTCAATTATCAAGTCATACCTCCTTAATTAATAGTAATGCAAAAAAAATAAATACTTTGCAAAATACCGTTAGTAGGGATAATGAAATTATTATGAAACAAAGGAGTATAATGATTTCAGATACAAATACATCTTTTGTACAAAGGAAGAACGCCATTAATATAAAACAACATAATAGATTATATATTAAAATTACTGATATTGATGGCGTTGGAATTAAAAATAACGATGTAAGAATAAATTTAGGCGGAATTGATTACCCTTATTTTCATGTAGGGGACGGACATATGACAGACCCTCAACCAACAGATGGGAATGGTCGAACTTCTATAACAATAAATCTCAACAAAGGTACATATACTGGATTTATAGAAGTTTATGAGAAAACAAATAAACAAGGTCAGGCTGATTTCTATATGTTAATGGCACAAAAAGTATTCACAATGAATGTAATATAGTGATAGTATGACAATTAAAAATAGAAAAAAAAATGTTTCAGCAGAGAATAAAAAAGTATTAACTGATATTAATCTCCAAAATACCGTTTTAAATGTAGATGAAGATAACTTTTGGGATGAATCACAAATTTTAAAAAATATTATACTCCCAGAGGCTTCTTCAACGAAAGAATTTGGGTTAATGAGTAAAGAAGATTATAATAATATTCAATATGCTTTTAATAAATTAAATGCTTTAGAAGATGATACTGGTGAATATTTAGGTATTAATTTTGATACATTAGCTGATTTAAGAGATTTTGAAGAAAATGGTACAGCTCCAACACCAGAAGGTAAATATGATGCACAAATTCAGTCAGATTCAGTAAATTATGTTTTTGAAGTTGGTGAACAAGCCATAATGCCGTTTAAATTAATTAATAATGATGGAAATGGAATTCCAAATGAAGATGTTCAAATTACAATTAATGATGATGAAATATATACAAGAATTACAGATTTAAGTGGTATGTGCAACTTTGAATTAGAAAAAGAAAGCGGAACATATTATATTACAGTATCATTCTTAGGAAATCAAAATTATTTACCATGCGAACAAGTATTTGTAGCTACATTCAACGAAGTAAAAATTGAATCTATAATAATTATAAATATTAATGAAAGTGGATTTTCAATTTCATTAGTATCAGTTGATGATATACATATTGCAAATAGAATTATTAAGTGTACAATAAATAATGAAGAAAGAATATTAACTACAAATGATGATGGAGAAACACCATTAATTGAAATTACAGAAACTTCTAAAATTTCTGTTAAATTTGATGGAGATAATATATATCAACCCGCTAGTTTAACAACAGTTATTAATAGGTGATTTAATTGACAATTTATCATGCAGATAAAATAATATCAGCTGAAGATAATAAATATAAAATAGTATTTTTTGATATTACAGAAAGTAATTTTTCTATTATTTATGAAAATTTACAAACACAAATAACAAAAAATCAAACAATTATCCCACCAATAGTTAATACTGTAAATGATGGTTTTATATCATCTGTTATATATGATAAGATTCAAACACTCCTAAATAAACTTGATTCTATAGAATCAAGTAAAGAAACATTTTTAGGACAAACCTTTAATACAAAGGCTGATTTAGATGCTTTTTGTGAAAGTGGGTTAAATCCATTTCCAGAAGAAAATAAAATAGAAACACAAATAGAAGTAGAAGATATACAGGATTTTAATTTTAATGAAGATAAAACAATTAATATCGTTTTAAGGACTAATGATGATGTATTAAGCGATAGAAGTATTAATATTTTCATTGAAGAAATTAATTATTTTGCAAAAGCAATTACAAATAAAAACGGTATTGCAACTGTTATTTTAAAAAATATTCCAGCTGGAGATTATAATATATCCTTTACTTTTACTGGTAGTAATACATATAAATCATCAACTATTTCAAAAACTTTTAGTGTTAATAAGGTTGATGTAGAATATACATTAACTATACAAGAAGGAGATATTTTTATTAATCAGCCTGCAGATATTCAAATAAAAATCAATTCAGATGAGTTGATTAATAAAGAATCAATGGAAGTTGGTATAGAAGAAAACAATTATAAGATAATTATTCCAATTCAACAATTAAACGAAATTCAAATCGATAATTTTATTGTTGGAGATAATACATTTTATATCAAAATTCCAGAAACAAAAAATACTAATAGGTTGAATATAACAAAAAATATTGCGGTAAAAGACATAGCAAATCCAATAATATCGTTTGAAGAGTTAGATGCTGGAACTAAATTATTATATAAATTTAAATACGATATTAGTGCTGATATACAAAATTTAACAGGAACAGTAGATATATATTGTGATGATGAATTATTAATAACAACAACGGTATTATCAGACACATATACATATACTCCAGAAACAAGTGGAGATAAAGTTATTAAAATAGTATTTACTCCAACTGATAGCAAAATTTGTCATAAAGCAGAAAAAGAAATACCGTTTAAAATTGAAAAATTAGTAACTTACTTTGATAATGTTGAATTGGTATATAGAGAACCAACAGAAGATTATCTATTAACAGGTAGATTAATAGATGAAGAAAATAATGCATGTGTAGATAAAGAAATTAAACTTTATATTAATTATGCTTTAATTAATATTGATACAAAAACAGGTAAAAATGGAGAATTTGAATACACTCTTAAACAAAATATTACAGATGATACTATTATACAAATTAGTTTTTCTAAAAAAGATGAATTTTATTTAGGTTGTGATTATATATGTTAGATATTAAAAAAGGTACCTATACAATTGTAAGTGAAGATGAAGAACATAATGGACTTCCAGCTAAATATTATTGGAATGGTGAAACATTTATTTTTGGATATACATTAACTGATACTGGTATTGCTACAACAAATAAAGCAGGTTTAGTTAAAAGTAAAGAAGACACACCAGGTTATGTAGAAGTTGATAGTGAAGGTTTAATGGAAGCTATTGGATTAATACAAGCAATAAACGATATTGCAAGAATAGATGGTGATATAACATCTCTGGATGGAATAATTGGTGCTCTTAGTCAAAAAATAGATGGATTAGATGCCAAATATGATAGCAGATATATAAAAAATATCACATTTGATAATGGAGTATTTACATTTTAAAGAGGTAAAAAATGGCTGACATAACGATTAATATAACAACCTTAGATGAAACACAGGTGTTAGCAGATTTAAATAGGATTGCACAGGAATTAGGTGTAATAAACGAAATTAATGAAACATCTAATATATATATTTATTATTCTGTATTTGCAAGAGTATTTGGTAATATTGCTAAAATTGTTACACAATATTTAAAGGAATTAGATATATTTAATACAACAGATGAAGCACTATTAGAAATATTAATAAAACCTTTTGTTACTAAAAGACAAGCTAGAGTTGCAAAGGTTATTCTTGAGTTTTATAGAAGAGATGAATCTGATAATGCTAATGATATACTTATTCCTACAAATTTTGAAGTAACTACAGAAGGAAATAACCCTATTGTATTCAGAACAGCAGAGAGTAGAATTTTATGGAAAGATAGTTATAGGGTTAAAATTCCAGCATACTCCGTTGATATGGGCGCAAATCAAAATGTTTCAGCAAATACATTAACATTCTTTGAAGACTCTACTTTTGCAGACATTGGAGTAACTAATCCAAATGCTGCCTTTGGTGGAAGAGATGAAGAGAGTGCATTTGATGCACGTAATAGAATAGAAAACTTTAGATATGCACGTGATGGTAGTATAGCTGATATAGGAAATAGATTAGTAGAATTAGGTGTTGGATTTTATGATTATAATATCGTTGAATATTTTGATGGATATGGAACTTTATTAATTGTAATAGATATAGCTAGTGATGAAGAATTTAAAGATATTATAAGACAAATAGATAATCCTAAAATACCTGGTGTAAAATATAGCTATACACAGGTTGAAAAAATACCTGTTGATATGGATATTAGCCTTAAATTAACTGGAGAAAATCTTTATAATGAATATGATAAAGAAACACTTGAAAATCATATTATAACAGCTATAGAGATATTTATAGGAAACTATTGTTATATTGGACAAGGATTATCAGTAAAAAGATTAGAGGCTTATATCTTAAATTATGTAGTAGATGCTGGTTTTGAGATATATGAATTAGATGTAGATATATTACCTAATGAAGACCTTACAGTAAATCCACAAAATGGTAAATTTGAAGTAAAACCATATCAAAGAATACAAGCAAATAAAGTATCAACGGTATTTGAATATAATTTAGAATGAGGTAATAAAAATGGAGTATCAAAATAGAATACAAAATTTAAAATCACAACAAAATGTTGAAACATTTAATGATGGCTCTATTAGTTTTAATGAAGAAATTCTTATTATAGATGATGATATTAGTTATGACCAAGATGCAGAAGCTCTTTGGTCAAGTATTTGTAATGTATTAAGAACACCACTTGGAGCAGTAAATGGTGTTGGAATGGAAAGGTTTGGTTCTAGATTATTAGAACTTAGAGGGGTAAACATGAATTACCATATAGCTGAATTAGCAAAAGTATATATTAAAGATACTATTTCACAATATCAAAACAGAGTATATTCTTTTGATGAAATTAAAATCTCTAATCCAACATTCAACGGTATGAAGAGAGGAGATAAAATGAAAATAACATTAACTGTTAATTCTATATATGGTAGATTTACAAGAACATTATATATATGAGGTTTAAAAATGGCTGGAAAATATCAAGATTATAACTTATCAATTAAAGAAAATCTTCCAGAATGGATGAAAAATGATGTATTTCTTGATGTAGTTGAGAAATACACAGAAGAATTTGAAGCTGATATAGTAAATGAATTTTTAAAGCATTTAGGATTAATTCAACCAGTACAGGTATGGAAAGATATTCCAGTTGAATACAATTATGTTAGAGAATATAAAGATTTTGATGAGAATGTCGTTTTAAAACATCCTAATGCGGGAGATAAAGTTGGTCCAGAATTAAGATTTACTGAACCAAATGATAAATTCGTATTTTATCTTCCAAATATGAAAAGACCTGCGAGGTTTAGAATAAGAATTTCATTTTCTAAAACAATAGGAGATTTTGTATCACCAATTAATTGGATTGAAATAAAAAATGCTTCACAAACATTAAAAATAAACGATATTGATAATCAATCAACAATTGATATTTTCTCTGATGGTCAAGTTTTAATAGATAAAGTTAATTATACAAATCACGAAGGAAAAATACATAGAATATATGGGGAAGCAAAAACATTAGACCCAAAAGAATTAGCTGCTATACCTATTACTAATGAAAATAAAGAAACCAAATTTTCAATTACAACATCAAATACTAATTTAGCATTTAAAGTATTTATAGAGGTAATAGAACCAACATATGTCGTTGAACAACATGTTAGATTAGCAAGTGTTTCTATGCTTCCTATTGAAAGAGTAGAGCTCTATGGTCATTATTGTCATGAATTTAATCCAAAACAAGGTTGGCAATTGTTATATGAAAAAGATTATAATAATATATCAGAAACAACAGTTTATGATAGATTTACAAAACAATTTGATGTAGAAATATTTAAGGTTAAAGTTTTCTTTAAGGGAATGAAAAAACCTATTGAAAGAGGTTTTCCAGTTGATGAAAATTCAACTGATAAAGCATTTGCACCTAATACCGTATTAGATTATTGGGGTATTATATATGGTCTTCCACGTAGATACTATAGACCAGATATTACCATTGAAGAAGAAGAAACTACATACCCAAGATTTTATAATTACGATATTGAGCAGGATTATTATTATGAACAAAGAATGGCTAATGAATATCAGAAGAATTTTGATAAAGAAGACCATGTTTTTATAAAGGATAGTAATCTTAATAATATTGGTATTGTATCTATCAAAAATCCATTTATTGAAGATACATATTTATATACGGAATCTATCCCAGCTACACCTGATTATAATGAAGAAACAGGAGATATATTACCAATTTCATCATATCAGGATAAAACAAGTGAAGGAGTTGAATGGAAGAATCCAGAACATTTATTAACAAAAACAAAACGATATTGTAAGACAACATTACTTCCTTACTATAAAAATAATATTAATGACAAAACTTATATTTCAAAAAAATTATATTTAGGCTATCCTAAAAAAATTGATTTACCAGAAAATATTAAAATTACAGGAATCGGATTGAAAATTGAAGCTTTTATAGATGTTTATTCAAACGAAATACATTTAGATAAAAGTTATCTTAAAATTCCTATTAAGTTTGGTAATGAAATAAAATATGAAAAACTTCCATTAGAAAATATAAATGAAGAGTGGAAACAAGGATTGAGAACTTATACCATAGGTGGAAATGGTGATTCATTAGGATTAGATGAATCATTATTAACAAGAGAAAATCTTGAACAAGGATGCGAATTAGAATTATGTTTTAAATCTGAAAACAACTATTTAACAACGAAATTAGATATTAAAAATATTTATTATAATATTTATTATTATAAATATGAAGAAAAATTTGATGTGAATATCGTTGTTGATAAAAAGCAAATCACAAAAGGTGATAAAACAAGAATTAGAATACAAATAACTAATGTAGGCGAAGTTCCAGTTAGTGATAGAGATATATATATCGCATCGCCAACAGAAATACAACCTGTTGATAATCAGGGAAATATTAAAAACTCTTGGTCTTTCTCTTTAGATGTTGGAGAAACCGTTACAGTTGGTGAAATTCCTAATGAATCTGATATGGAAGAAGATGAGATAAAAGAAGAAGATAAAAATAAATATTGGGTATTCTTACAAAACTATTATAACGAAAATCAAGTAATGTATGATAACAAGGTAGCTATGGATGTAGATGGATATTTAGAATTAGAAAATAATCCTACTTGTCTATCAACTGGTATATATGAAGTTATTGTTTTTGTTGGTGAAAAGAGTTATAAAAATCAAATAACAGTTACTACAAAATGAGGTATCAAAATGAAATATTTAAACGAATCAGATATTAAAGAAGAATTGGAATATTTTCATCCATATTTTTATATGGACGTTTTAAAGCCAGAAGATAAAGAACCAGTTGGATTTATTAATTTAAAAATTCATTTAGATAATTTATATGGTGATGGATTAGGTTTTGATGCTATATCTGAACAATGGAGCGATAATTATTTCACAGATGAATTCTCTAATTTAGTATTTACAAAAGCAGATGATTTTAATACCGTTTTTAAATATGAGTATTACAAGGGAATGTTTTTTATTAGACTTGATGAATATGTAAGCAAAATAGCAATTCATGTTTTTCCTAAAAACTATTACACAATGAATCAATTATTATTGTTAAAAGAAGATTATAATGATTTTACATATGAATTAAAACCAAATACAACATATTATACAAGAGATAATTATACCGAAGAACCATATGATAGAGTGAATGCAACATATATGATGGAAGAAGATGAATCTTATGTCATAAGGAGAGGTAGAGATACTTATAAAAATTTCTCTAAATTTAAAAAACAAAACGGTATGTATCATAAAAAAGATGAAAATGGATGGGTAATGGAAGATTATAAAGATAACTTCGTTGAATATGATTATCCATTAGGAGCGATTAAGACTCTTCCATCTATTGAAATTGCCTCTGGATATACATATAATGAATCTTGTTCTAATAACATAGAACATTATATCGGAATTAAAGATAAAACAAATATAGCTGATGAAGATAGAGCAGCATTAATAGCAATGAATCCAGACAAAATAAACGATGTTCTTCCAGATGAAACAAATTATTCAACTATTCCACAGCAATATTGGGATGAAAATAAAAATAAAACTCAATTATCCGAAACATATACTGTTTATAATGATAAAGGATTAACAAATCCACATACTATTAATAAACGATATGATATGACTCTTAAATATTTTAATGATGATTTGTATATTGAAGAAAATGACCAATATTTATTAAGTGAATGGGAAGACCCAACCATATAATTTTTTTTATTTTTTGCATAACTTTTTATATAATATCTTATTAAAATTAAAAATAGTTATAATATTTTAATTTTTTTCTGAACAAAGAGGTATTATATGACGTCTGGAATATACATGATAGAAAACCAAGTTAATGGAAAGATTTATATAGGGCAAACATCTGATTTAGAGAGAAGAAAGAAAGAACATCTAAATAAGCTAAAAAATAAAACACATCATAATTTACATTTACAAAATAGTTTTAATAAATATGGTGAAGATAATTTCGTTTTTAAAATTATTAAAAAAAATATTCCTTATTATTTGTTAGATTCATTAGAAAAACGGTATATTGATATTTTTCAATCAAATAATAATCAATACGGGTATAATTTGACATCTGGTGGACAAAATATAAATTTTGATAAATTATCTATATCATGTATTGAGGGGAAAAATAAAACTGGAATTGAACATGTAAGTGTGATTAAGTCAAATACATATAAAAGTGGATATAGATTCCGTTTTGTAGTTAAAAATTATACCAAAAATGCAACAACTATTGATGAGCTAGAGAGAAAAATTAATAAAGATGGGTATAAATTTAATATATGGGATATGGATAAATATAAAAAAACCTTACTTTTTTCTGATAGAATAGCTATGTTATTGAAAACTAATTGTAATGAATGTGGTGTAAAGAACATTGCCAAAGTAAATAATGGTTTTCAATACGAAAAACAAGAAAATTATAACAAAACAAAGATATACAAATCTAATTTTTATGATTTATTAAAAGAATTAATTAATAAAAATATTAAAATAAAGATTATTAATATTAATAAAGTATATGAAATTCTTAAAAACGAAATTAATGATTTATTTAGGATTGATAATATTATGAAGCAATTAGTAGAGGTATCAGTATGACTAAAACGATGAGATTCTATCCAGTTAGGGTTGAAGAACCACAAGTTGGTACAAGATTAGCTCCTGGCGAAGTAGACCAAAGCTGGTGTAGATTTGGTAGTGCAAATCCGCGTCATCATGGGTATTTTAATTTAGAAAATCTTATAGGCGAAAATAAGAATGGAGAGTATGCACAATGTGGGTATCCAGCAACAAAACAATGTAACTATAAAACCTTTTATGACATTAAGGGATTCCGTAATACATGTCCTATAGCTGGTGTTTGTGGTACTTACAATAAACCAGCTGAATTAGAATTTTATTTTGATTTTTCTAAACTTGAAAAGGGTATCAAAATTCAAAATATTAGAGCTAATATTGAACAAGACCAACGTGGTGTTGATGTTTCAAATGGAAAAATCTATAATAATTGGGGGCCTAAGTTTAGACTTGTAGAATTATATTTTTCAACTAAAAATAATAGATTAACACAAGACAATCATCTTGATGGACCTAAAGCCGCAGCTGGTTGGATTACAAGAAACACAATGTTTGTAGACCCAGATTTAACTGAAGAAAATGTTAGAAAATCAGATTTTAGTCTTAGGGTTAGATACGGGCCAAATGAAAATACTAACCCTGGTTTTATCAGATTAAGGAACATATTTATTGAAATTGAATATGAACCAGCATTAGAACCAGTTATTTTTGATGTTTCAAAAAACAACGAAATTATAACTCAAGATGGAGAAGACTCTCCATGTAGAACAACATTAGAGCAAATAATAAAGCTGGAAATGATTAATCCAGATAATGCTATAGAAGGTCCTATATTGAATACAAAACCATCTGATGAACAAATTGATATTGGATTGGTCAATGAATACTTAGAACAAATAGAAGCAAGTGTTATTCCAGATAATATCGTTGTAAAGAAGAAAAAAATTGATTATACAAACAGGCAAGTTATATTTGAGATTACTGATAAAAGTGGTATTGTTGGAGATAAATCTATTACTTATGAAATTAAAAACAAAACTTCTTGTCGTGCCAATTTTAAATCTAAACTTCCAGACCCTGCTATGTTTGATATAGTTCAACGATATGTGAAGGATTATCCAAACGGAAGTGTTAAAGAATTTAATCCAGATAAAGCATATATTACTCTTTTATCTGGCTGTTATAGAACAGTTGAAATTTATATAGATGGAATAACACAAGATAATGATAAATTTACCTATACGAGAAAGAGTACGGAAACAAGTTCAGATAATTTTAATAAAGCATTTTATGAAAAAATGGTATCTCTTACTTGTGGAAATCATACATTATATTTCGTTGTAGATGGGGTTAAAACACAAGAGAAAAGAGTTACTATTGATTCTCATAGTTTCACATTATCATTAATTGTACCTTCTGGTTTAAAACAAAATAAACAAGATAGATACCAAAAAATCAAAATACTTCCCGTTTATACAACATATAAAGGTGATGATTATACCGTTGTTGTTAAAGATGAAAGTAGAAGTTTGAAACCAGAAGAAAATCATCCAGTTGAAACAACTTACAACGATATTGCTAAAAAAGGATATATTGAACACGAAATAGATTTATATTATGGTGGGACTTTTCAGTTACAGGTGTCTGTTCCTACACAATGTAGACAAAATAAAATAACTTATACATTAAACATTACCCCACAACACAGACAATATTATGATGAGTTGTTTGTTAGAGTAGAAGATGGTACCTCTGTTAAAAATGATTATTTAGCTGTTTGGGAAGGAGATAATATCCCATATCCAATCAAAGCTGATAATATTGAATTAATAAGTTCATTAGATGACTTAAGAGTTTGTTCTGATGATGCTTATACATCTTTGTCTACATTAGGATATGCAACATTAAGACTAAAAAACACAAAAGATTATGATATGAAAGGAATTAAAATTGAATTAAATCCTATCATAGAAGAAGATGGTGAAAGAAAAAATGCTGCTTCAGAATTTATAGATAAAGATGGTATGTTCTATGGTTTTTATGATAAGTTTTACATTTTAAATCCTTATTTAGAAAACTCCGTTGAAGTAAGGAATTTAACTGAAGATGATGATATTATTGATGAAGAAAATGTATATTTATATATTAATACTTTGTTCGCTAATGAACAAATGGATATATTAATACCGTTTGAATGTAGGTTTGAAAAGACTGTTGATTTAGAGTTTTTAACATTTGAAAATCCTATTAAGTTTAGAACTTTAGATTCTTGTGATATAGATGAAGTTGAATTAAAAGACCACATTACACTCCGAACTGTTGATAGTTGTTTAGTTAAATTAGATATTACAGGAGAAACTGATTTAAATGAAGCGGTTAATTGCTGTTACTTTACGGATTTAACATATAAAATAGAAAATATAGACACTATCGATTTATTATCATCAGTCCAATTAGCTATTGAAAATTCAATAGAAATGAATCCTTATAAATATACTTATCATAATGAAAATTATGAATTTACTGCTGATGGTAACTCTATTAACCAAGATACTGGAGAAACTGGTCCATTATTGTTTATAAAAAATATAGAAACCAAAACACTTCCTGTTTCAAAAAAACTCATTAATGTCTATTATATAAATAATAACGAAATAGTTAAAGATACTGTTAGAAGTCAAAATGATGGTAGAATTGTCTATAACTTTACACTTCCAGCTGATTTAGGTTCTGAATACACAATGGAACAATTAATGAATAAATTCTTTATATTTGAGTCAGAAGAAACCATTGATTTTGGATATGCAAGTGTTGGTGCTAATATCGTTAAAAAAGATGTTCAAATAAAAATAAACGATATTGTAGATATAGAAACTAACTCTTCTGTTTCAGAATTAACTAAGGGTAAAAAATATAAGATATATGGTAGTCTAAAGAATGATATAGATGATTTTATTAATGATGAATATTTAAAAATCTATTATCTTAATGAGGATAATCAATCAATTAGATTAGGAGATAGGATAACAACAACAATAAACAATGATTCTAACTTTATGTTTACAATTATACCTGATGTTGATATTGATAAAACAATGTTTGTTAATAATTATTTAAATATTACATACAATGGTTCAGCATTTTATAATAGTGCTCAAATTGGATACTTTATTTCATCTCAACCCGCAACAAAAGATAAAGTTGAATTAAAATATCAAAATACATATAGAAGATATGGACCTGGTGATGTTGTAACATTTTATTTAGATATAGAATCAAAATTATCTGTTGCTAAATCAAAAATACAATTTATATCTGATTTAAGTGATAGAAAAGATGAAGTAACAATCTCTTATAGAATATGCAAAAAAGACTCTGCTAATAAATGTTTAAACGATATATACAAAACTACATTTAAAACTGATGATATAAATCTCGTTAAAAATGAAATATCTAAAAATATTTACTGTGGTATAGATACCGAAATGGAATTATATGCCGTTATTGTTGATAAAATTATTGAACAAAATAACTTTAATTTCATATATGTTACTGTTAAAAATGGTTTAAAACCAAATAAAGATGTTAAAATTGTAATATCGTTAGGTGAGTATGATGGAGATGAGAAATGTACTGGAGCATATGAGTTTATTGATATTACCACCCAAAGTGGAGATTATGGTATTGACGTCAATAATAATGTTTTATATTATATAATTGATGAAATGGATTCTTATACTGAAGATAGGATAATTATCAAAGTGAAATCAAGAGAATTAGGAGAATCTATAGTAACTGTTGAAGGATATGATTATATGCACAAGGAGGAGCCATAATGGCATCATTTAAAAAAATTGATTTAAAATCCGAAATTATTAATCAAAAGAAACAATTAATATTTGAAGTTTCTCAGTCTACAGATGCTACATTACCAAATAATGAATATATATATGATGTTTATGTTAAGAATGTATCAGGTGTAGATGTGGAGAATGTCCATATTGATATTATAGCTCCTTCAGATATTATTTTTGAAGAAGTTAATAGTAGTGAAGTTTTTGAAAGAATTCAGAGAATAGGTGATATGAAAAATGGAGATGTTAAATATCTTCAAATAGCAGCAAGAGTTACCACTATTGGTAGCTTTACTGTTCATTTCTGCTGTTATGGGAAAAATACTGGTATGTTTAATGTTTCTAAAACTATTGAATCTGGATTTGATAAAACCCAAAAGGAGACTATTCATAGAATTGGACTTTATAAATTTGATGAATATGAACAACATTACACACAAAAAACACACTATTATAATAAAAATGTAACACAATTAACGAAATATCAGAAAAAACCATTTGATAAAGGATTGCAACCATTTCCTATGATAATAGATGGTAATGAAACAGAAGAAATCATTAGACAAATTGATAGACAAAAAAATGTTGATGAGTTACCAACAAGATATTTAGGAAGAGAATTAGGTATTGTTGATAAAGTTGAATCCTTTACTGGTAAAAATTTAAGAGAATTAATAAACGAAATTAATGAAAAATCTGATTACATTAATATAGATTTATTAAGGGTAGGTTCTAATGAATTAGATAATGATTTGTTTAGATTATATCCAGATGGATTTATTAATAGGTTTGGATTACTTCGTTCAGAAATATTTCATCATACTGGCGTTATTCCTACATTTGAAAATATGGGAAAATATTTATTTAGATGGGCACCAACACAGGAACAAATTGATAGATTTTTCCCAAAAATCAATAGTTTTGACTGGTCTTCAAAATATTGGGCAGGAGATGGATGTTGGGTTTATGAATATTATGATAATGATGAGGAAGAAATTCATACAAAAAATCAAATGGCATATTTTGAAACAAGGGAATTAGCTGAAGAATTTATTAGAAAAAACGAAATGTATAATTCTAATGAAGGATTGGAAGGATATTCATATGTAATTAAAGATGTTTATCTTGATTCTGGTGTTTTTTATATGGATTTACCATTAGAAGATATTCCATCAAACTTCTTTATATTAGATAATGATGAAATAGAAGTTTTAATGAATAAAACAAAGCCATATGGTATGAAAGGATTAATTAGATATATCGTTTCTGAAGAATTTACCCATTATCCAACATTTAGATTTAATCAAGTATTTAAACCATATACCCAATTAAAGGCTGGAGAAATCTTAAAAATATTATACGATATTCGTTCCTACCAGTATGGTATTGATGATGATGGAAATCTTATATTTGAAAACTCTGGATATAATACTAATAATAAAGAAGATTTTATACATAATCCTAGTTTAGATGTTATTGATATAAAACCATTATTAGAATATAGTCATAGAAATAATTTAGCTTTCATGATAGATAATATTTTATCCCATACCGTTTATGAAACAGAAGTTATTAATGATTTATCATTAAGCTCAACTATTAAAAGTATTATATATTCTGATAACTTTAATTCATTTTCATATGAAAAAAATATTCCAGATTCAGAAGAATTTACTTATCCTGAATTATCACAACCAAGTGAACCTACATATGAAATTGAACCAATTTCTACATATTGGGAAAGTATTGTTCAAGATGTACCATGGATAATTAAAAAAGATGTTGTTAAAAACTCTGATACAAATTATACTATTGTAGATGATGGTATGAATATTGATGCTGTTAGAACAACATTAATATTTAAAGAAGATGATATTGAAACTGGATTAGCACTTCAAACTGAAAATTATGATTTTGTTATTTCTGCAACATATAACAGTTATTATGGAAAACATTATATAAGTGTTACAAAAAATACAAGAAGCAATATCGTTGAATGTAAAGATGGGTATGCAACCGTTGAAGGATTATCTATTGATGTTGAACCAATTAATGAAAGTAAAGACCTTGTTACTGTATATATTCAACATAATGGAAAACTACAATATATTCATCATGAAATAATTGATAATAATAATCAAATTAAATACTTTATAAGAAATAAAAGAATTACTGATTATTATTCAAACATTAAAAATCAAAACGATGTTAATTTTGTTATTCAATCAAACCTATTAGCTTCAAATGTTTTAAGATGTTCATATAATGCAAATAGAAAAGCTACAATTAATACACCAATTCATGAAGAATATAATGAAAATGTTAAATATGAAATTTTAACAAATGATAATTCATGGATTAATTTACATAGAATTGATGAAAATAATTCTTCATATACTTTAATTTCCAATATTGATAAAGAATTAGTTGAAGTACCAGATTTAAATCTTTATGTAAGTGAATTAGATATTCCAGATAATGCCGTTATTGAAAATATTGATATAGAATTATCTGCTGAAACAAATATCAGAAAAAGTGCTAAAGTTAGCCATCAAAGGAACAAAAATAATACTATAAACATAAACGATATTGAAAGGAAAGTTATATATACCCCAGAATTTATTGAGAATCATAAAATTAATGGATTATCAAGTATTGATTTAATTGATAAATTAAGTATAGCATCTTCAACAAATAGTCCGACAGAAGAAATTATGCAACAATTTAGAGATACTATGGATTTCAATGAAAGAATAAATCCTAATTTAGATTATATTTATGATGATAATACCGTTTATAAAATTAGGAAACCATATTGGACTACATTATCTGAATTTAGTTACCAAGCATACCCATTTACTGAAGTTGAATATGTTGAATTTATAATTAAAGGATATAATCATGGTAGTAATGTTAAAATGTTTAGTCAGCTTTCAAGCGAATTAGTTTATGCTGATATGAACACAACAGAAATTGAAACTGGTTTCTTCTATAAAAAAATACAATTACCATTTAAAACGGTATTTAGAACTGATACTTTAAGTCTTAATTATAGATTTAATCAATTAAATGATTTAATTGAAATATATGATACAAGAATTGTAGTTACTTTTAGTAAAAAACAAAACGAAGTAGATAATGTATATTTAAACCCATATAATTTTGATATATACAAAAAACAAGTTTATAATGTTCCTGTATTAGAAGATAAAAGTCGTGCAATTGATTATAAATATGGTTTATTAATTAATATGCAATTTGAAGATTTATTAATGGGGGAATATATTAAAATATTTGCTATTAATTTAAATATTACATATAAGAATACAGAATCAGATGTTATATCCTATCATCAAGATACGAAAGGTTTAGCTATTACAGGAGATGAGATTGATAATCCTTTGATTCAAGGTTTAATATTTAACGAAATTCCTACAGTTGTTCAAGAACAAGTTTCTCAAACTAATTTAGATGGTAGTTATAATAAAGGATTTGAATTAAAAGATACATTATATCAATCATTTACTGCTGAAAAAGATAATATAACATCAATTGAATTATTTACAAATGGTTTTGTTGGTGTTCCTGATGAAAACTTAACTATAGCTATCCATAGAAATAATAAAACAATTCCTGGTGCTATCATTAAAGAAATCCATGGAGTTGGATGGGTAGATAAAAATTTAACAAAAAACAGTAATATGGTTAAGTATGATATATATGTAGATAATCTAACTCCTGGTGAAAAATATTGGTTCTCAATAAAATTAAGTTCTCCTTCAGATAATGACTATTATTTAATCAAACATTATAATACACCGTTAATGGATTATGAATTATTAAAAGAAGAACATGATAATTTAATGAATGAAAAAGCGTGTTTGGCTTTTAATATAAATAGTACAAATCTAAAAGATAACTTTAAACATTTACCTTATGTAAATGAAAATATTGAAAATCCATTTTTAATGTTAAGATTAAATAAAGGAGTTGGAAAAATAGAAAATCTTAGAATAAAAAAATTAAAAAATATTTTATAATTTTTTTTCTTTATCTAAATAATCTTTCATTTCACTTCTAGACATCCATGGAAGGTTATTTGATAAAACTTTTTCTTTTAAATCTTCAATAGTCATAGCAAATAGTTTATGATATTTTTTAGATTTATCACGATACCTATATTCATAACATTTTTGTTTGTTATATGGATATATAGAATCTTTAACTCTAAAATATCCTGTATTATTTTTATTATATTCTATTTCTACTTCTATTAAGAAAGCATTTGGGCTATTATATGGAACATTTCTTCTGATAGGTCCGATGTCCTTCCAATTATTTTCTCTAATTTTTTCTACATAATTTTTTGCATCTATTTCGTTAAGAAAACTTTTAGTACATCTTGTTATAGGATTTTTTACGACATATCTATTACTTGCTTTATTATAGTAATAATATTTAGCATTAGTATTTTCGCCTCTTCTTTTCTTATTACTATGTTTTCTTTTTATTACATCTTTATTTTCAACACCCATTTTTAATAATTTTCTATATTGGTTATAAGTTAAATCCATTTCTTTTATTATATCTTTAACTTTTGTATTATTATTGTATTTTGAAACAAATATTTGATATTCTTCATCAGTTAAATTTTTTCCATTAACAACTCTAAACATTAACATCACCTATTCATGAAATTCATATAATTTCCATGTATCATGCATATATGGAATACCATGTTCTGTTATATCGTAATTAATACATCTATTATGCATTGTACGATTTGCCATTGTTTTTCTGATTTCTTTATCAGTCCAATTTGGAGAAATATATATATCCTCACTTGTCCAATCCATTGGAACGTATCTTAATGCTATTGCTTTAACTCCAAGTTTAGCACATTCAAGTCTTTTTCTCTCAATATCTTCATAGTTCATATTATAATAATTAAATAACATAAAAATACTTATGTTTTTTGATTTATATTTGCTTTCAGTTAATATATTTACTGCTTTTTTAATGTACTTTAAGTCTTCAAAATCACCATCCCAAGATAAAGTAATACCTTTAAAACCTGCTTTTTTTAATAATTTACCAAGATGAGGTTTTTTACTTAATATTCTAGCATCAAGTCCACTTTGTGCTCTAACGTATTTTATTTTTCTTTGTTTTTTAAGTTCAATTAATTCATTCAATATATCTTCTATATATGGATTTGCTAATAAATTATTATCATAAAATAAAACATTTTTAAATAATATTTCGTTTTTTATTGTTTTTTTACATGTCCATTTTGGTTCTATTTTATATGCTGAACAAAAATCACATCTTCTAACACATCCTCTTGTTGTAAATAAAACTTGATGGTTAGTATGAACCAAATCATATGCTGGAGTTAATTCTTCAGCTTCTTTTGATGTTTCTGTGATTACATAATCACATTGTGTATATTCCTTACAATGTTCTGGTAAAAGTATAGCATATATTCCACCAACAACAATTTTTGCATTTGGAAAATATTTTCTACAATAATCAACAGTTTCTTTTGTATATGCTGCTCTATAAGTGAAGTAAGATGATAAACATATTAAATCGGGATTATAACCTTTATTATTAATCTTTTTATTAAATTTCGTAAAAAAAACATTTTTTGATTTAGACCTAAAATATGAAGCGATTTTTAATAAACCAATAGGTATATATTTATTCTCTTCACTAGTTGGATAATTTGGTTCAATTAATAAAATATTTTTTACATTATCAATAGGTACATCTTCTATATTCATTTAAATCCCCAATCCACAAGTATGTTATTTACAATACAATTATTAGAGTCATTTTCAATTTTTATTTTATACACAGGTTGTTTTTTACTATTAAATATCTCTTTTACTGTGCATAATCCATTAATAGATTGTTTTCTATAATCCTTAAATTCATTTTCTTCAATCTTTTCTCTAAATGATTTTTTTAAATTAATTTTATCTAAAATATGGTATACTCTACCAGGAGGAAAAGATATTGTTTTTAGTGAGCCAACACCTTTATTATAATTATATGTACTTGGATTAAATCCTAATAAAAAAGATATATTATAAAATAATGATAAAACGTCTTCATCATAAAAATTAAATCTAATATTAATCTTCTTTTCTTTCTTAATAAACGGCATTGTTCCACCAATATTTAATAATCCAGAAAATACGCCTAATAATAAATCTTCTTGATAACAAAATGGAATTATATCGTTTATATTATTATCTTCTATATGTTCATTCAAAATATCATAATATTTATTTCCAATATTATCTAAGCCAATATAAAAACTATTTCTATCTTCTTCTTTATTAACGGTATTATCTCCAATATAATAATCAAAAGATGCAGATTTTTCTTTTTCTGCATATTTCATATCTAAATCATCTAAAATATTTTTAAAATAAACCGCATCTTCATCGTTTTTAAAACCAACTTCAATATAAATATATCCATTAAGATTTATAATCTTAGTAGTAGATAATAATAAAACCCCAATTAAAGTTCCAAATCTATTTTCATTATAAACATTATCTAAAACACGAATATTTTTATGATTAATTATTCTACTTTTTTGTTCCAAATCAGAAGCTGAAATTAATCCATATGGTGATTTTTTACGGTCTTTTGTTTTATAATCATAAAAATTAAAATTAGGACTGCAAGTAATAGAATATCCTCTATGACAAACAATGTTTACTGTATCTAATTCTTCAAATTTCACTACATCTTCTATACTTGACCACATATATTTTCTTTCATCAAAATCAAAATATATAGTTTGGTAGTCTTTTATATCGTAATTATTATAAAAATCTTTTATAGTAACTGGCCCAATATAATCTTTATTTCTAATAAAAATTATATTATCACCACTTACTCCATTTATTTCATTCTCAAACATTTTCAAACACCATAGTATAATATGGCTGTTATACTATTTAAACTTTTTGTTTGAGGCTCTAAAAAATAAAAAAAAAGACGAAGCATAAGCTTCAATGTTTAATTATTCATCAATCTTTTTCCACTCATATCCTGCTTCTTTAACAGCTTTCTCTAAATCAGATAAATTAACTCTTCTGATTTTCTTTTTTTTTCTTTTTCCATCTAGTCTAGATGTATCAACCTCATAAACATAACAAAATCCTTGTTTGTATTTTTTATCTTTTTCTGTAAAAACTCTATAATATCCAGTTGAATTAGTAGGACGTGATGTTCCAGTCTTCATTTTACTAAGATTATGACGTGTTTCTATACTATGTTTATGGGTTTTACCATGATTTGATGGAGATAAACATTCTAAGTTATCAATATTATTATTCAATTTATTCCCATCTTTATGATGAATATGATACCCATCGGGAATTTTGCCAAATTCTTCTTCATATATTAATCTATGCAAAAGCTTTTGACAATTCCCTTCTTTTACTGAAGTAACAATATAATATCCATCGGGAGAAATCCCAACTCTACCATACTTTGTTTTTTTATTTTTCATAATATCATCTAAATTTACCATCTTCTTTTGTATAAAAAATATAGTTAATATCTAATACTTCTTTTAATTTTAATAAATCTTTTTTTGTAACCTCTTTGTCATATTTTGTATTAGATATGTCCATAGCAGTAACAACTAAAACAATTTTATTTAACTGTTTTAATTTGTTGTTTATTTTTTTTATTTCATAAAACGAAATATACTCTGGATGATAAACTATATTTAAATTTACAACAATATTTTGGTATTTTGTTATATAAATAATTTTTGGTAGTATTTTTAATAGATATTTGTAATTTTTTATAGAAATATTAATAAAATCTATATTTTTTAATACATTATCATTTATATCACAACATAAAGATGTATCAATTTTTGTTTTTAAGTTTTGTTTTTTTGCATATTCTAAAATTTTAGATAAAGATGGATTTAGTAAAGGTTCTCCACCAGTAAGTGAAACAGCAGTAACAAATTGTTTTTTCTTATTGATTATAGATTTCGCCGTATCAAATTCCATAATAGGAATATCATTTGGGTTATTATAACAATAAAAGCAATTATTACTACATTGTCCTGTGTTTAAACATAAACATATTTCACCATCATAATCAACTAATGAAGTTTCATATATACTATAATCCATTTTTATCACTTATTTTATTTGTTGTAAATATCTATCTTGTTCTTGTTGAAGTCTACCATCACACCATTTTGTTAATGGAACCATATAACCACATATTTTTTCATATACAACTAAATTATCATTTCCACAGGTTTCACATTGCTCAAGCTTTCCACTATAAGTAGCACCACAGTTCTTACAAACAGTAAATGCTCCAGAATAACTTAAAAATCCTATACCATTTTCAATAGCCATTTTTGTTGTTTTTAATAAAGCTTCTGGGTCGCATTGACCAGAACTCCAAATATGAGCTATATCTCCACCTGTTGCATATTTTTGTAATCTACAAGCATTTTCTAAGTGTTCAGTAAAATCAATCTCATCATCAATTGGAATATCATGTCCATTAGTATAATAATAAGCTCCTTTTTTACCATTCACGATTATATCTGGATATTTTTCTTTATCAAAATCAGCAAATTCAGAACTTGTTGATTCACAAGGGGACATAATAACTGATGTTCTAACATTATTCTCTTTAGCAAATTCTTTCGCATGATTAGATATGTATTGTAATATCTCTTCAGCATCTTCAATATGTCCTTTAACACCATATCCATAAAGATTTAATAAACACTCATTAATACCAACAAGACCAAATGTTAATGTTTGTCTTTCAATCTCGTATAATTGTCTACCAGTTTTTTTATCTTTTTGTTTATGGAAATCCATCAATCCTTCATCTAATGCTTTTTTAACCATATCTCTACGGTATAATAATCCTTCATCTACAATTTTAAGGTATTTATCAAGTAAAGAAAAGAAATCATCTTTGCTTTTGGCTAAATAACCTAATTTAGGCAAGTTTATAGTATAATAAGCTAAGTTCCCACAATTGTAAATAGAGTCCTCTACTGTCTTTAAATTGTTATTAAGCCTAGATCTGCACCCCATTACAGCAGAGGCACCATTAGAGCCTTCTATATCAATATTGCAGATATATGGTGTCCAATATTTAGCAATGTACTTATGTATGCGGAGTAATACATCTTGTTTGTCAGGATTATTGACTACTTCTTTATTTAAGTTAAAAATAACATTTGGGAATAAAAACGGAGTAGGATTAGCTTTTTCTCCCCATCCTTCTTCCATAACTTCGAGAATAGCTTGAACAACTGCATCATTTTCTTTCTCAAAGTCTTTATATTTTCCAACAACAATACCACCTGGTCCAATAGCGTCCATCTCTTTCATATAATCTGGAATAGCTATATCAACACCAATACTTGAGAAAACAACTTGTGCTTTACTGATAAGTATCATTGATGAATTATAAAAGAAGTTTTGCATATTTTGTTTGATTTCAGAGTATGGCATATCTTTAACAAATGGAGCAATTTTAACTGAGAAATCAGCAAACCCACTTCCCCCAGTTGTTTGTTGAGAATTAACTTGTAATGCTTGTAAAGCATGGTTTAATAATACAGATAAATGTTTAGCTGGATGTGCCCTTGCAGCATTAACATCATTAGGGTCTATAATTAACCCATTTCTTTTAAACCAATCCAAATCAAAAATAAAACAATTATGTGGTCTTATATTTGCACCTAAACCTTCTAAATCATGAATTTTAATAAATTTATTCAAATGAGCTTCTCTTAAATCCTTAGGGACTTCCATTAATGCTATTTGTTTAAATACTTTATCATTACTATATTTTAAAACTGATTCAGAAGATGGTGATTGATTTGCATTAGACCTATCTGGGTTCTTTATCAAATCATAAATCTCTGCTCTAGACATACCTAAGCTTCTATTATCTTCTTCAGCCTCAAATTCTTTCTCTTTCAACAATTGAGAGGATACTTCTGCTCTAATAGCATTAGTAGAAATTTCATCTAACCCATCTTTCTTTAAATTACGAATTTTACTAATAATTCTTCCTTGAATTTTATTAGCTTTTTCTTCGCTAATTCCAGTTTCTTTAATAATTGTTTGTCCTATTAAACGAGGTTTAAAATCTTCAATTTCTCCATTAGTGTGTAATACTTTTATTCTATTCATTCTATCATCTCATTATTACCAATCATCATTATATTTGGAATATAAATTGTTGTCATTAATGGTTCAGCAACTGTTATAACACCATTATCATATTCTTCATCTTCGTGATGAATTGTCATTTTATAATCACCATAAAGAATACCGTTTATTTTTGCTAAACCATATGCATCAGATTCAGTAGATAAATACTCTTTATCAGTTACTGTATTTTTCAACTTAACAGTAGCACCTTCAAGAGGTAAATTATCCTCTCCACCAATTAAAAAAACGATGTTAGAAATTGGTTCTTCAGTTTGTGTTTCCACTAATTTACAAAATCTTGAACCTGCTTCTAAAAATATTGGAGCGGGTGTCTTATTTTCAACAATAACTTCAACGGGTGTATCAATACTTGAATCAGTAACTTGAGGTATAACATTTAAACCCACTTTGGATATATCGTTTAAAGAATTAATTATCCTAACGATACCATCAACCACAGGTAAATGTTCTTTAACTACAACGATATATTGAAGTGATGGTTGTAAAATAAAAAATTTTTTTCCATTATTATCAGTTTCTGGAGTTAATTCTTTTGTACAAACTTCAGAAACTTCATCATTTCCACAAACATAATCATTTTTCTTATATACGAACTCTTTAACCTTACCTACAGTCAAAGAAATTCCTACATCTTCAAAATTATCTTCAGGAATAATATCCTTGTATTTAGCATACATAGCATTATTATCTAAAATCATAAAAAATCACTATAATTAATATAAGTCTTTAAACTATATAAGTTTTTTCATATAAAAACACTTATAAAAAATTATAGTTATAAAAAAAAGTAGAAAAAATAGTGCAAAAACAACACTATTTATTAGTTTTTAAATCATGGATTTTAAAAGCTTTAATATTATCGGATTTAAAATATCCTATTTGATGTAAACCATAAACTCTATGATTGAAAAACACAAAACACTCACTAAAATCCATATTAAATACTAAATTTATGCCAGAAAACTTAATATCATTAATTTCCACAATAACAGATGGAATGTCATAATAATCTTTTTTCTTCATTAAAAATTTATCAACAGAACCATGACTGGATTCAATTTCCTGAATAATCGCCTCTTTTTTCATAATAACACCTCATGTTTCTACCATATGTGCGATAGCTATAATCAATTTCATATTATCATCATCCATTTTTAATAAAAACGGATTTTCTTCTATTTGGATAACATCAACATTATTATTAAGTTTAATAAATTTTAATACGTTATTCATAACATTAACTGCAAATATTTTCTTAAAATCATTATACTCGCCTACTTCTTCTTTATTAATATAATCCATATCATCAGAACCTCTTTGTTGAATAAAAAAAACATTATCTTTTAATCCAACAAAAAGAGAATCAGTAAATTTTGATATATCAGATACAGATTCTACTATAAAAGATGTATCAATACAAAATTTATCAACTTCATAAAACTCTGGTGGTATTACCCTTTGTTGAGGAAGATATTCATCATACAAAGCTTTAACGGTAAATTCTTTACCCCCATTTTTAATAACGATATTATTCTCGCTAACATCCATCTCAATATCCTTTCCTTTGAAAGATTTTAATATATCACTTAATTTAACCATATTGATTGCAATAAGTACATCTTCTTCTGGTAAATCATCGAACATATTACTTTTCAATGAACAATTAACTAAAATAGTCCCGCCTCTTGTAGCAGGAGTTAAAAAAACACCGTTTTTATTGAATAAAATAATACACTCATCCGCAATAACAGATGAATATGTAATAATTTTCTTAAAAATATCAAACTCTTTAATGATTATTATACCAACCTCCAAGTAAATATTAGATAAAAATAGTATTTATAGTTTTCTATATTAACGAAATATACCATACAGATATAGTTACATATATATCAAACTATACAAAAAATACAATCAAAACAACACATATATTTAAATTAATTAACGATATATGTAAAATAAAAAAAAATAGAAACAATAGTAATTTACTATTGCTTTAATGTCTTTTTAATCTCAACTAATTCTTTATTAACTTTTTTATTTTCTTCTAAAAGTTCTGATATAATTTTTTCAAGATTATCAATTTTTTTATCAATAGTATCAATATCTTGTTGTTCATCTAAATTCTTAACAACAATATCTTCAATAGTATTGATTGTTGCTATATTTTCATATTTATCTTGTTTATTCATAATTTCACTCATACTATCTACAGCATCATTGATTCGGCTATGAATATCGTTTAAATTAACTTGGTCATCAATATTAACTTTAATCATGCGTTCAACATTTTTCATAGTAGAATTAGTAGCAGGAATAGTCCTTGCTAACATATCTTTATGCCTAAGATTATCAACTTCAGCATGACTTTGTGCTTCAATTTTTTCTCCCATATTATCACCTAAGATTTAATTATATTATTTTTACTAGTGAGATTCAAAATAAATTTGCATACCTTTTCTTATAGGGGGAACTTCCCAAACCTCAAAAGTATTATCAAGATATTTTTTATATTTAGAAATTTCTAATGTTTCAAATACCTCAATTATTTCTTCTTGTGTTAATTCACCTTTTGTCATATTTATCACCAAAAAAATAAACGATATATATAAAATATATCGCTTATCTATATGTTAAAACTGCACCAATTTTCCTAACACCAGGAGAGTCAAGTGTTTCTTCACCACGAGGTTTATTATATATTTTCATACGAATGTTTGGATGGAAAATAGGCATAGTTTCAGCTTCATATAACATAATATTTTTAATATATACATTTAAAGTCTTTTTCATATCCTCAGGTTCTTCAACCTCACCATGAATGGTTTTCATGAAATCTCTAAATTTCTCTGTTGTTTCAAGTGAAATAGATTTAATTGTTTCATCAGTATTAAGTTTTCTATATACTTGACTGAAGTTTACAATACCATCTTCAACTACAACAAAGTCTGGAATTGCTTGTTGAAGCTTTTCATTGTTTTCAATTTCACTATCTTCAACTATACTAATAGAGTCTTCATCAAGATATAAATACTTTTGTTCAATAGTTTCTTCTTTTTCTTCTTCTTTATCTTCATCTTTATTTTCATCTTTATCTTTGTCGCTATCGCCACTTGAACTTGATGAAGAGCTTGATTTAGATGATGATTTTTCAGTACCACTATCTTCTTCTTTTTTATCCTCTTCTTCATCTTCTTTGGAAGAGGAAGTGCTTGTAATTTCTTTTGTCTGCCAAATAACATTAACTTTTACAGTTGAAGAGGAACTGTTTTTATACTTTTTAGACTCTTCTTTATCCATATAATCAATTGTAGGATAATATTCAGCCTTAATTTCATGAACACCATATTCTAAACGGTATGATTCAAATGTAACTGTTTTAGTAGTCCTATCAACATCAGAAGTTGCAAAATTAACTTCTTCAGAACGAACAACATTACCATCACATAGAATTTGAATAATACCTTCTGGAACCTCTTCATCTTCATCTAACATAGTTATTGTTGCAGTAAATTTAACCTTATTTTGGTTAATGTTGTTTGTTCCAATATAAATATTATTTTTAACGGTATGTGCTTTATATTCCGTTGAAATAGTATATGTACCTTCTTCTAAATTAACAGCTACAGAAGCTTCACCACTATCATTAGTAGTTTTTTTGTATGAAACACCGTTTAATTTGAAATTAACATCAGCACCTTTCACAGGTTCTTTCTTTGTTGTTAAAATTTTAACGGTATAATTATCAGATGTACCTTCGGATTTATATAAATCACCAGTTTGAATAATACAATCATCAAATACATTATCTTTTAATTCTAAATCAGCTGAAGCACCTTCATCAGTTTCTGAATCACTAACATCTTCATTATCTGGTTCAACTGTTAAATCAACTTTTGTTCCTGTTAATGGAATTTCTTTAATACTATCAGAAGCAGCTTCATAATGAATATAATTTATAGTAGGGAAGTTCATACTAACAACTGGGTCTACCCCATTTTCATCTCTACATAAATTCATAATTAAACTGTTTTTAGGAATCCAACTATTTACAGCAACTTGACAACCAATAAAGTTGAAATCACGAGTTATTGATTCATTATTCCAATAAGCAATTCTTTTACCAACTTCTTTATATCTATTATAATACATTTTCAATTGACAAGACCTTGTACCATTCTTATCAGTATGAGTATTGATAATATATAAATTATCTTCTCCTCTTTCACCAGGGTCAGCAGGTAATAATGTATCTGTTCCATCAAACAATGTATAATATCCTTGAGCTACTGCTCTAATTTTCTTTAATGTTAAGATACAACTTGTTTCAATCTTAAATATATCTTCATCAACTAAAGCAATGATACCAATTTCTTTTGCATATTTAAAATTCTCATTATCTTCATCAATAGATACATAAATCTCTTGGTCATCTCCAGCAGCTAAATCAACAATTTCAAATATACTATAAGGTTTTAAGTCATATACTCTTTGTAATACATATGAGCCTTCATTATTTTTAATATATTGCCAATATGTATCATAATTAACACCGTTTACTGTTTTTATAGCATGAATAACCTTATTAGTATAGAAATCAATAAGTGTTTCTTCGGTAATATCATCTAATGTAGGTGGTAATGCTTCAATATCTGCTACAACCATTTTATTTTCTAATTCTTGATTTACACGAGTAGGAACATCCTCTTCTAAAGCAGAGCTTACATATAAAGCTAAACCTTTGATAGCTACATTAGCACTTGTAGAAACATTATCAGTTGAAACAGTATCCAAATCAATATTCAATTTCATACCAGAATATTTAGTTAAATCCATATATGAAGATTTATTTTGATAACGACCAATTAATATATTTTTATCTGAATCAATAACGGTATTTGCAGCAAAACTAATAGTATCAACTTCTTCTGTCGCTTCAGAATCATCATCAATTGATACAGTAGTTTTTGTATGCTTAATAGCACTCATTGGAGTATCATCAATACTATACTCGAAATCACTCATATTAAACACAGCAATATCATCATCATTATATGCATTATCTGTATCTAATTTAAAACGCATATTATGCTCATCATATTCCATATCTGGTTCATAATTATCATAATCAACAGAACCATCACAGAAATCATCTAAATCTAAATCAACGAAATATAATGAAAATATATCAAATTCATTAGTCTGTGCTGGAATAGTATCAGTAGCTGTAGTAATTTCAGGAGTATCAATTTTAGCCTTTAAATCAGAAGCTGCAATATCAATTAACAAATCAGTATCTGTTGAATCTTGTCCCCATAACCTACAAAATTCATAATTAGAAAACCTATTATCAGTTAATGACATATTGTCATCACCAACATATTTTCTTAATATATCATTTGCATATATCGTTTTAGTTGTGATACAAGCATTTTTATCATCATAGGCACCGACTTCAGGGGTTTTTCTTGTTAATATAAATTTAACGGCGTATCCATTCTCATCCGAATAGAAGAATCTTGGTGTGTCTTTACCAGTACCAGTCATTGATATTTTCCATCTAAATGCATATCCTTGACCAGTAATTTTTGTTGGCTCATTCATTTTTAACTGCTTATATCCACCACCAGTATCAGCATAAATATTATATGAACAACCTTCTGGATTTTCAACATTTGCTTGAACAGTAACAGTTTCAACAGGTTCAACTTGTGTCCATTTTAATGTTCCAGATTCAATATATCCAGTTTGAGCATATTTACCACTTGTACCAGTAAATGTAGCAGAGTTATACCAAATTTCAAAGTACCTATCTTTTAAATAAAAGTGAGATGCATCAGCAGCACCATAATAACGTATTAAGAAATCTTTTGAATCAGCTGGTTTATATGTTTCTACATATACACTACCAGACCCAGATTTAGGTGTTGGTAAAGCCATAATAATATACTGACCTTTAGGAAGATGTAAACCAGTATCTGTATATTCAGTTTGCTCATTAGATTGGGTTGCATCACCAGAATCTGTACTGCTTGTACCAGTTGTATCACTTGAAGTTGTACTTTTATCCTTACCTACAACGATATTGAATCCACCTTCAACAATTTGATAACCATCTTTTTCTTTAGCATTAGCTAAGCTGAAAGATTTTGATTTGTAGATATGTGGTAGCTCAATCCATACTTTATTTGTTTTATTATTAGGACCTTGTCTTTTCCATATATAGAAACAAACTGATTCACAATTCTTAAATTTAGTAATAGGAATATTAATACCACTAACTTGAAAATCAGAGTCAGTATAAAAAGTCATAGCTGGATATTCAGATGACCAATCATTTTTACCACTTTTACCTTTATGAACAGTAAATTCTCTTTCAGTAGGAGTAATATCTTCATTTACAGGTCTATTAGCTGCATCATCATCCCATACATTAAAAATGGTTTCTTTAGCTGTTTCATCATCCATTCCTACTCCAGCTTCAGTATTAAGTTGTTTTAATGTAAGGCTTTTATTTTTTACATCTACATTAACCTTAGTAGGATACAATTTACCTTCTTTAATATTAACATCAGTTTCTTTAGCGTCCTCTTCCTCATCAAAAGTTATAGGAATATTTAAAACTTCTGCATTTATTGTTTTTACAACGAAATTACCATTTGCATCGGTTGTTAAAAAGAAATCTGTACCAGATTCTAATTCATTAGCACCAGCAGTACCATCTTCATCTCCTTTTGCAGTAATCTTTTGAGGATTATCCTCAATAATATCACTACCAGATAAAGTATATTTTAAACGAGGTGGTATAGTAATATCTCTTTGATAAGCCATTTCTTTTTCTAATCTACGAAGTCTTTCGTGATGAGAACGTGGTCTTGTAATTAATTCAGTATCTTCTTGATATACTTCTGGTGATTTTGTACCATCCTTATAGAATGTTATTTCTGCTATAGGTAATCTACCAGCAGGTAATGGAGTTAATACATCGTTTAAAGAGCCTTCAGTAGCAACTGAATTTTCTGACCTTAAATGACCATCTAAATCCATATAAACAAAAGATTTTACATCTCCAAAAGAAGAAGCTCCATCAACAGTAACATGTGTATCGATACATTGTACTGGTGTTCCATCAATTACAGCTGCTCCTCCATTACAAAGATATGTATTTTTTGTAGAATAAACATCTTTGAAATACAAATCATAAATAGTATCCTCATAATAAAGACCAGAGTTACCAGTTTGTTGTAATAATTTTCCATATTTACCTTCTGAATCAGCACAAATCATAAAGGTTTCATTATCAATAACACCAACATCTTCATCTCCATTAACAAATAAGTCTGTTGCAGACATATTTAATGGTTTAACAACGAGATATAATTGTGTAGCTCCTACACTAGAATTTTTATCATCTTGATTATCATAAACGGTATTTCCTTCATGAATATATTCCTCATTAGGTCTGTTAGACATTAAAAAGTTATTATCTTCTTCAATATCTGAATTGCTTCTACCTAATATTGTAGGAACATAATCTTGTGCAAAAACAACTTCAAATTCAGAAGAAGTTGTATTAGCAGGAACCTTTACACTTGATGTTTTTAAAACAGTTCCCCTATCATCTTGTAACTCAAACTTAACGGTAACAGTTCTATTATATAAATTTCTTAATTTAACAATAATACTGTATAAACTTGTTTTAGATTTTTTAATACCTTGTTTATATCCATATTTATTAATGTTGAGCCATTTTTCTTTTGATTCAGATACTAAATTCATAGTATCAATATATCTACCTGCACGTTTAGGAGCTGGAGATAATAAGAAGGCATCTTCTTCATTTCCTAAAATATATGAAGTTTGTTCATGTAAATCATTAATAACGGCTTTAATTGCATCTTCAATATTAGTTTGAATTAAATTAATATCTTCAGATTTAGCAATACGACCAGGATAAAGATTTCCATAAACCCTATTATAATAACTAGTCATATAAACCCCCTTATAAACCTATATCAATAACAAAAGTAATAGCTATTTTTTCTGATTTAACAAATTCTGGAAAAGTTGCTGCCGCATATATAACGGTATTTGGGTCTGTACTATCTGAACTATCTACAATAGCAAATTGATTTATAGGTGTAATTTCAATAATATTATCAATATCCAAATCAGCAGTAAATTTCATATATACAGTTTCAGTATCATAATCTACATTTACTTCATCTTGTGCTACTAATGGAATCCTTGCATAAGATGGAAATGTTTGTACATTAATTTCGTTAAATCCATCATCATCAGCATCAGTAACAGGATTTTCAAATCCATTAGTATCTTGAGTTTCATCTTGATACCCAATAGCTAAATATCCAAAATTATCCTGACTAAAAAGAGTTTTTAAAGCTTTTTCTTTTCCTTTAGTAAAAATTAATTGATTACTCTTCATTATACCTCTCCTTATCTTCTTTATCTTTTTCCTTTACAATTATATTTCTAATTTTAATTTTTGGTGTTCCATTTTCAAATTTTTTTTTCATTCTCAAACCTCATGATTAAATTTGAATAATAATATACTTAATCATATATATAAATAGTTATAACTTTTTATATATTTAATAATACCGTTTATTAAATTCCTGTAAATCTAACTTTTTGGTCGCGTGCATATTCTTTCAACCAATTAATACAATTGGTTAATCCATCTTTGGTCCAATAATTAGTTGCATGTGTTTTATTATTTTTTGTCTGTAATTTTCTATAATTAGTTAATTTTACCCCTACACTAGCATCTACATTCTTTTTCGCTTTAATACTACCATAAGCGAGTCTTAATACTAATTGTATACTTTTACTTGTTGCATGACATTTAGCATTAAATTGTTGGTCTTTTGTTTGTTTCTTCTTAGTTGATGATGTTGAAGAACCTCCACCTCCACTAACACCACCAGCACCACCACCTCCACCACCACCAGTACCACCACCTGATACTGGATTTGCTGTTTGTACTGGAACAGATGTAGCAGCGATTTGTTTCATAACTTCAGTTGGTTCTTCATATTTTAATGTATAGTTAATGTTTTCTTCATTTCCAACTTTACTTTCTTTTAATTTATTACTTAATGTATCTTTAGTAATACTTCCCATTGGGTCAGAACTTTTTAAATATTCTAATAAATCAGGAGCTTCTTCAACTACTTCCCCAGCCTTTACTAATTCCCCATTTTCATCAATACCAACTGTACGGAGTATTTTTTCAGCATTTGGAGATATATAATATGAATCAAATTTTAAAGCTTCTAAAATCAATTTAATAATAACATATCCATCTTTACCCTTTACATTATCTTCTACAAAACTTGTTGTTGCATTTTGTTTTAATTTCCATGTAGCTGATTGTAAAACCATTCTAAACTCATAACCAGATTGATAAAGTTCTCTTACCCTTCCGATAAATAAAAGTTTTTCTTCACCTTTATTTCTACCATAAACACGACAATATGCTGTAATTGGTGTCCAATACTCCATTAAGTCTGGAGAATATGGAGCTGTAAGCTCACATGTTTGTAAGAAATCTGTTACATTTACATCAATACTCATACTAGTCCAGTAAGTATGATATTGTCCATCATACGGTGTATAAACACTAACTGAACTTTTATATACATTATCTTTTGATTGTTTTAAATTTCCACCAAGCCTTACATCGTTGTTTTTATTTTTCATAATTTGTTTATAAGCCTCTGTAGTTGTAGAATCATAATATTGATTAACTTGTCTTGATATAATATTAGAATTCTCTCCACTTGTTGAAGCTATTGAATTTTGATTAACCATTAGTATCACCACTTTCATTTGTTTGACTTTCTTGTACTTGCTCTAATGCTGCAGATGTTGCTAAGAAATTAGTATCACTTACTATCTCTGAATAAGGAACATTCTTCCATGAATTACCATCTACATATACAACGGAATAAAATGGTTTATCATTTTTTTCATACTGTACAATTTTATTTTGAATATTTTTTCCATTAAGAAAATTAGCAATATATTCAGATAAAGCTTTAGAATCTCCTTTTTTATTGGATTCTAAACATGATGCTGAACTGCAAGATGTATCATAAGATACTTCACCTAACTGTGTTTTTAGTTCTTCAAATGCAGCTTTTGCTTCTTCAGATATTGATTCAGCTTCAACATCAGCTCCATTACTACCAGTTGTAGGAACTTCTGGTGGACTAGCCTGAATAGGTCCATATGATAATTCTAAACCTTGTTTAATTGCTCCTCCATCTTCCCATTCTATTGAGTAACCACTCACAAATAAATATTCTGGGTCAGCTTTATATGAATCCCGCATAGTAAATGGATTGTTAAAAGTAACTATATCACCTATATCTATTTCAGGTGAAGCTAATATCGTTGAATTTAATTTTAACTCAAATTCTCTAACATGAGCTGCTAAATATGCCTTAGCTTTAATAATAGCTGATGTTTTATCTAAATTTTTATGGTCATATGTAATTTGAATTTGACCTAAGTTTCTAACTAAATCATCATACTCTTCAACAACTGAACCATTTTTATAATTTACTTTAACGGAATTATAAAAACCAAATTGATTAATTTGTTCCTCATAACTTCCATCTTCAAGTTGCCAAAAATGAAGATTTTCTCCTTCAACTGAATCAGCATGCTTATCTCTAAGCCATTTTGCTTCAGCAAATAGACTTTCAAAATCAGTTACAACGATATTTGTTTTTTTAGGTATAAATTGAATATCAACACCATCACAAATATAAGCAATCAATTCTTCAAAGGTCCATTCACCAGAAAGTAATTCAGATTTCTGTGATTCCTGTTGTTGCCCTCCTGCTGTTGATGGGCCACTTCCAGCATAATTACCACCTGCACAAACACCTTTACCAATTTCTTCAAAACTTTGGGCAATAACAAGAGAGATATTACTTTTTTTGTTAAAGAAATCCTTTGCATACATAGTTCCTGGTCCAAAACTTGCATCTCTATTCCAATCGTGTTCTGGTGGTACTGGATATTTATCATTATATTCAACAGTTAAATATGGATTTCCAACTAATTCACCTGCCCAAACAAATATACAAAAATCATAATTATAATATCTGCCAATACCAACTTCAAAATCCTCTGGTGTCTGCAAACCACGACCATTTGTAATATAAACAGCAGTATACCCACTAGCCCCAGATGTCATACCAAAAGCAGGTACAGCATTAGAACCAATACCTATTTTTTTAACTTCTGCTCCACATGCTTGTTGGATTGCACTAGCAACCCCATCTAATATTTGTTGGTCAGGTAATCCTGCTGACCCTTTATCAATACCAACTGCATATCTTACCATTTTTCATACCTCGTTTAATTTGTATCAGTAGTTGTATTATTTGTTTCCGTTCCAGTTAAATTACCTGGTCCATATTCCTTGTATATTGAAGCATCGCTTGGAATGGACTCAGAATAGAAAACATGCTCCTTAACATATTGAGAATATGGAAACTCGATTAATTGACCGTTTGATTCGTATTTAACTTGATGATGTCTTGCTACTGAAGTTGGGTATTCATAAATAACTGCACGAATACCTCTTTTAGCAAATTCAACAGCAATATAATCACTTAATCCAAAACAATCACCAGTTTTCTGTTCCTGTATACAATCATGAGTTTGACATGCACTTGAGTATGAAAAAGTTGATACAACAGCTCCAATTTCTTCGATAGCCTTTTGAACATCTCCTTGTGCATAACCAGTTCCGTAATCTGGAACCCCTAATGGTGATGGACTTTGTGGTGCATAGTATAATTCAACATCAGCCTCAATATAACTATCAGCAGTCCAACTAACTGAATATCCTAATAAAAACATATATTCAGGTTCTTCACCATTAGCTATATGAATTTGGTCTTTAAGTGTTAAGGGGTTTTCAAATGTTAATATATCCCCAACATCTAAATCACCATCATATAATATCCTACCTGTAACTGACATTTGATGTTCTCTTAATTGTGCTGCCAATATAGCTTTAGCCTTCATTTGTGCTGCTTCTTTTGATGCCGTATTATATTCAACTTCAAAAGGAACTTCATCAAAAGCTCTAACTAAATCATTATAACTTTCTTTAACTGTTCCCCCCTTATACTTAACTATAACGGTATTGTAGAAACCATATGAATCAATAGCCAATTCATATTCTCCATCAGCAATTGTGTGTAATTTTACATCTTCTGCTCCAACTACGTCTGAATGATTTTTTCTTAACCAATAAGCTTCTGAAATAACAGATTCAACATCAGTAATTATAATATTACCTCTTTTTGGTAAAAAAAGCAAATCTGTTCCATCACAAATCGTAGCAATAAGGTCTTCAAAGGTTTGCTCCCCAGAAAGTAATGGAGATTTTTCTCCAGTAGATACTGTTTGTTTTCCTTCCAATTCCGTTAATTGTTCTTTTAAATCACCAGTAGCATCTGTTTCTGTGTCATCACTACCAGTAGTTTGTCCACTTTCTGTTGGAACAGCATCACTTTTACTTATATTTTCTTCAGTCATTCTATTCCTCAAAATTTTTAATATTAATTATATATAAAAAAATATATATATAACTATGTATATAAGTATTTATATGACAGACAAAAATAAACAAAATGAAAAAGATGAAATTACTAAGCAATTAACTCTTATTAAAGAAAATATTGCCCCAGAATTAGAAAAATTGTTTGAAGAATATGAAATTGATTATAAAGCAGCTGTAATCTTTTTAGCTGGATGTGTGAGAGGTATCATCAAGCAGATTGATAATAAACAATTTAACGAAGTTTTGATAAGATTCATGTTTGATGCTGTAAACGAAAAAGATAAAAAAGAATAAATTTATAACATTTTATAAATTTATTTTTCATATACCGTTTAATAGGTGATAAGAATGCGATATGCGAATTTATCGCAAGAAGAAAAACAAAGAATAGCTGAAAAATACCCATATTTAAGTGATGATGAAATCTTTAAACAAGAAAATATAGATTCTTCATATGATATGAATGACTTCAAAAACAAATATGAAGAAGAATATATGGTTCCATTAGAGAAAAATGAAGAATACTTTCCAGATATGGGAAAATATGGTTATTTAGATATAGCACTACAAGGCGCTCCACCAGATATTCAAGAAGCAGCAATTGGTATTGCTAAAACTGATGCAAGTCCTGAAGATGTTTTAAAACAGTTGGTTGCAATTGAAACTGTTAGATTAAAACAGGGTATAGAATACGAGCAAGAATTAGGATTAGGATTAGAACAAGATACACAAGCATGTATTAATTCCATCACCAATATTAGTAAAATATTAAATCAAATTAAAGAAGGAGATAAATTATCTGTATCATTTAATAACACTTTAACACAAGTAATTGCTAATACTCAATTAGATAAAGAAGATATTATCAGAGATTAATATAACTTTTTATAAATATCAAACGATATAATCTAAATATTAATTTTATAAGGGTTTAATATGATTGATAAAAAATTTTTTAAAGCAATTACAACGGAATATGGGATAGATGATGAAACAACTCCCACATATCTTGTTTCTATTGATGATGTAGAACAAGAAGAGCTTTGTGATGGGGAATCTATTATTCTAAATTTAACACAATTTAATCCTAATCCATTAAGAGTAATCGGTGCTAAAAATGATATTATTGATGAATTAGTTAATTTCATTGAAAATAATGATGCTGCAAAATCTGATGCTAAGTATAAAGAAATTAAAGCAAAAATAGACTCATTAGATGCATATGAAATGAGCAGTTTTGCTGGAAAAACATTAAAAATTACTTCTAATTTATATTATGATGCTGTTGATAATACTTATAAATCCTCATTATTATCACAAATTGATAAAAGACCACCTGGGGAAACACTTAAATTTACGGAAGAAAACTTAGAAAAATTTAATATCTATTTTAATGGATTAGATATATCTAATACAATTATAATTACAAACAACGTTGAAATGGATAAAGAAATTATAATTAATTTTGTAGATGAAGATGACAACATCTTTAAATTTTATAAAACACCAACAGTTATCGTAACTCCTAGTGAAAATGGTTATTATAGTAGTTTTTCAACGGAATTTTTACATAGCTCTGAAGAAGATGATAAAGAAGCTATAATTGGATGTAAAATATCGTTAAATAATTTAAGACCTAAGAAAAATTATCCAGAAGTTAATATTACTTTTATAGGAGATATAAGCGATGCTTAAAGGAGTAACTTTATTAGCGAATACAACAAATTTATTTAGTCTTGATAGTATGTTTGAAACAAAAAAAAATAAAATATTAGAAGATGCTTATAGATTATCAGAACCAGAAAATGTGGAAGCATATTATTTTAAAATCAATGATTTAGGTGTAACATCTTTAATATGTCCTAACTTTATACAAAAAATTAAAGAACTATTAGATGTTGAAATAGATAAAGCAGTTATTTTAATTGATTTTGATGGAATTGATGAAATATCAGCTCAATTTGCAGAAGATTATATTGAGTTTATGATAACTGAAAAACATAAAATATTATCAATCAATACAAATATTTCTGTTCAAAATCAATTAAATTATGCAATTATAGATTATTTTATCTAAAATATATAATTATTTATTAAAGTTTTTTTTATAAAATTAAAATAGGTATCTTAATACACCTCTTTTCAATTTTTGATGAATAGATAAAAATAGATACGAAATTAAAAAAGATGATAAAAATGAATAGTTTAACAAAAGAAAACATTACGAGCTTTTTAACAGTTTACTTACTTCCAATTTTAGTTGGACTTGGGTTTTCTGAAACAACATCAAATTTAGTTATTGGTCTTGTTGCATTTGTTGTGCTTATCGTTGCACAAGTTTTATCTGAAAGATATGTATCCACTTGGTTTACCAAAACAGATGCAAATGTAGGAAATATTGAAAAAATGAATACAATTATCAATAATGAAGATGATTGTGCATAAATGGGGAGGTTGTTATGGCTTCCCCCGAATCAAATGCTGTTAGAATTGACAATCTATCAGAAAAAACTAATAGAATGGAAAGAACAATACAATCATTAGAACATGATGTTTTAACAGATAGAACAGATTATACTGCAAGATTAGCAATCTTAGAACAAAGAGTAGACAAAAAACACGAAGAAATAGCTAGATTAGAAAAAGATTCAACTGAATTTAGACGTGATTTAGCTTCATTAAGAGTTGAAATTAGTGAATTAAATATTACAATTACTGAACTCACATCTATCTTCAAAACATATAAGTCAATTATATATGCACTTTTCAGCGTATTCGGGTTAGCAGGGGTAACATTTATAGCTAAATTATTAGCATTAATATAAAATATAAGATATTTTATATTTTATGATAATAATTTTTTATTGATTAAATTAAACACATAACCTATAATCTCATTTTCAAAATCTGTATCATCTAATTTAACGGTATTTGTTTTTGATGGTTTTAACCATTTCGTTGTATTAAAGATAAATTTCTTTTTTTTATGGGCTACTAAAAAGCCTTTTGAATATTTTTTCATCCTTCCAGCTTCTTCCAAAAAAAACATCCGTATCTCAATATTATACATTGTCTTGTCGAAAATGGAGCATATTTTCTCAAAATTAGCTGGGGACGTAATGTGAAAAAAATTGTTTGGTATTTCCAATATGGTACAGTAGACCCCGTTTGTTTTTTGAAGTTCCATGATTCTATGAATTGTATCATATCTAGTGAACTCTGTGGATTTACATCGTAATAATCTTTCATCAAGTCTTCCAAAAATAAAATCAACTCTGTCATTTTCAGACGCTTCTTTAAAATTATCAAAAATAGAATAAATAAGAGGCTTATAAGCCTCTTCTAAACAAACAAAATTCATAACTAATCTGTTTCAGCTATATAAACATCAACATATCCTTGCTCTTGAAGTTTCATTAAAGCGATTAATGCCTCTTCAGATGTTTCATATATTTCGTTATATAACTTTTTACCATTTCTCATTAAAATATACATATTAACCAAATTAAATAAATTCTTTAATAACTTGTTTAATTGTTTCCCCTCTACCACCAAAACTGGTTTTTTCGGATTTAATTAAACATTGTCTTTCTTCACCTAAGAATTTAAAGAAATCTTGGTAAGTTCTAATGGTAGAATCATAATCTTGTGCAGTTTTAAGCAATAATGAGAAATAAGAAGCAAAATTACCATCAGGATTTCCTGCCCAAAATCTTTCGATTACTGGGTTACCATTTGCATCTAAAACTGGCTCATTATTTTCATCAACTTTAGGATATGCTCTAAGACCACCATAGTTATCATATGAAACATAAGTTTGTTTTTCGCCATCAACTTCGTGTTCATATTCAACTTTTAATCTTAAGGTTATAGCATAATATTTTTTAACGACGTTGTTCTCTTTTTCTCTGTTTTCTCTGATGTCTAATTGCCTGTTTAATGCAAATTCTTTTAAAGTTGCTTTAGTAAGATTTTCTAAAAATGGTTTCTCACCTGGAACAGCACTAATTTGTTGTTCTAATGTATCTCCCAATGCACTTAAATCTAATGCTACACTTTTATTTTCTGGCATATTTATCCTCTCCCAATTTATTGAAAAAATTTTCGTATTCTTTTATTTCAGCCCTCATTTTATTCTCTAAATCCTTAAAATCTTTTTTATAGGATTTTTCAATATTATTTTTATAATTGTCGTGAATAAATTCAAGACTGTCATTGTCTTTTGATGCTTCTAATATTTTAATAGTTAATTCCTTAACTTCATTAGATTCATCCTCCAACCTTTTCATGAGAATATCCTTTATAGTTGTCTTCCCCATATCAAAGTTGTAATTATTCTTTTGTTCTTCTTTATATTTAAACCTTGTGGTTACTCTGAGAAACTCTTTTTGAATCTCTCTTGATATAAAGTCATTAGCATCAACAATTTGATTTTCATCTATCATTACTTCAAGATGCAAAATATTCTTACCTTGACCGTTTTTTTTTGCAAAATCTTTTAAATTTTTAACAAAGTCATCATTATAAGTCATTCTTTGAAAAAACATTTTACGTGGTTGTTCAATCTCAACAAAATCAATATCGTATTTTTTTTGTTTATCAATTGTAATAAAAGTAACACCATGTGGGTCCATTGCCTCTTTGATGTTACAAGGATTTAAACTACCTGGGTAGTATCTTACTCCATAATCACACACTTCATGAATGTGTCCACATAAAATACAATTAAACGATGTTGGTAAATCATTTTCCTCTATTTCGTATGAAAATGGAAAATCTTCTTTAATAGCCTGATGCAACATTAATATCTTAAAATCTGACTTTAAGGTATCTAAATATTGAAGCTTATTTTTTAAACTATCAGATTGTGATGCTGATAAAAAGGATATTCCAGATACTAAAAGCTCACCAATATCTGTGTCAATAGTGATGTAATCTTTTTTACCTTTGTATCCTAATATATCAATATCATAATCATCTTCGTAAAGGTTTAAGATAGGCACGAAGCTATCTCTTTGAATGACTTCGTGATTACCTAATATAGCTACCATCTTAATATTATGTTCTTTCAGTTTTTTTAAACCTTTACGAAATTCATCAATTGTTTCAGCACTTTCATGTGCCTTATCAAAAGTATCTCCACAATTCAAAACCAAATCAACATCGTTTTTTATAATAAGGTCAATTGCTTTTTGAAATGTATCATAGAAATCCTGTTTTCTTTCTTCAAGTTTATACTGTCTATATCCAAGATGTATATCAGTAATTACTGCTATCTTCATTCATAACACCTAATGCAATAATTAAGAAACAGTATCCAATAGCATCTTCAAAAGAATCTTCAACTGATTCAAAATTTTCTACTCTTTCAGGACGTAATAAATTATGAATTCTATTAATCTTATCATTAATCCTTAGTAAAATACCGTTTTTAGGTTTTATACCAAATTTTTCTGAATCAATTAAATTGGTTTCTCCATAATCTTCATATTTTTTTGTAATTGTATCAATTATATTTGATAATATAGGTTTAATAAATACTCTATACCCATCTTCATTTAAAGCCCTTTCTTGTTTAGATATAGAAGGTGATTTGACTCTAAAATAAAAATTAAACAAATAATTGATATACATAATAACATCACTAATATCGTTTGAATTAATAAGGATATTCATTTTAGAATCCATAATAACTTTAAAATTATCTAAATCTAAACGTGGATTAAATTTAAAATCAGATTCCTTTAAATATACAACATCTTTATCTCCATCTGATTTTCCATTCTCTACTTCAATAACCATTAAATATTCTTGGTCCATAATACGGTCTTTAAGATTTTTATATGCAACATCTTCAAAAGTCATTGAATATTCTTGTTCCATAGTGCGGTCTTTATGGTTTTGAGCTTTTGAAGCAGTTTTCTTTTTAGGATAATCAGATTCAACTTCATCTATATCATCTTCATCAATAAAAACATCAACGGTATATTCATCGTTTAAACACTTCTCATGACAATCACCGTTACAACACTTCATGCTCTTACATTTTTTAGTAAATCCTTTATCTGCTAAAAATGAATTAAGTACATCAAGTATATCAATTAATGATGTATCTTTTTTACAATCAAACACAGCTTTTTTAAGAATATCATAATCAGGTTTTTCAAAACAATTTAATGTATGAATACCGTTTAATTTTAAAATATCCCTATGAAGAGCATTATTATATGTATATGCAGGATATTGAAATTTTTCATATGCTTCTATCATTTTTATTATATCATCTAATTTTTTATCAGTAAGTCTTTTTTTTGACATATATATTTCTCCAAAAAAAATACAAATCTTTATAAATATGTTTAACATATTTTTATGTGTAAACATTTTCATCACCTATAGGTGTGGTTACCACACCTATATTTGACTTAACTATTTTTGCAACTCTTCAACATCGTTTATTATTTTATTTGGAAGAGTAAATTTTAAATACGGTATTTCACCCATTTCTAAAACACCATCTTGTTTAAAATCATCACATAATTTTTTCATTCCACTAATAGAAACTGTATTTTTTGTTATTGGAATTTTAACAAATAATGAATCTATTTGAAAGGAAGCAATAGGACAATCACAAATATGTTCCAAGATTTTATCTAAGACCTTATAAATATAAGGGTATGAGTTCTTAAAGAAATCAATATCGCTAGTTGCAATAATAAGTTTATCATTCTCACTATAAATACGATATTCACCAATTCTTTTTTCTAACTCTTTTAACATATTTTGGTCAATTCCATCATTAATAATAGATATGTTTATTATACTTTTATTTACAATAATGTCCATAATTGGAAGATTATCTGTAAATTTATTATAATCATCTAACACTTCATCCAACATTTTATCACGTATTATCTAAATCTATATCTGGAACTAATAATTCAATTAATTCTGGATTATTTACTACTAATTGTAACATATATTCTTCATTTATTTCTTCAATATAGTCATCTAAAAAGGTCAAATTTATCACTATAGTAAATTATTAATAAAATCTACCTGCTGTTTGTGAAATTCTTTTTTCTTATCATATTCGGCCTTAAGTTCATCAACTAATTCTTTTAAGATTTTACGAGCTTCGTAATAATCTTCTGCAGATTTACAATGATGTGGCTCTAGATAGTCTGAATACAAACTGTAAGCTGATAGTTTAATCTTATCTTTTTTGCTTAACATTAATAAAATCTCCTATTTATTTTTTGTAATACATAATATGTCAGTCATTGTATATAAAACTTTTCATTAGTGCTTAATTTAGATGTCATATTCAACGATGTTCTGTCTTAAAAAGTCTTTAACCATATTATGAACTGTTTGTTTATTATCAGGAATATATAAATTTAATTTAGCTACGGTATTATAGCCATTGTTAATAGCTTCAGTTACTTTATTGATATTTCTATTAACTTTTAATGGAAGATTCCTATTATCATTTTGCCCTAATCCTTCAATGAAGTAATTAGTAATAAAATCATTGTTTTTAACTAATTCTTCTATATTTTTATCTAAAATATATGTTACAGCATAATCATCAGAAGCCCTAACTGCTCTACCATATTCTTGGCATAGGGTTTCACATCTTTTCATTAAAAGATATTCTGGGTCCCTTTTCATTCTTGCTTTAATCTGTGGGTCGCCTATATTTGGGAATGGGTCTTTAACAATAATCTGAAACCTACATTCATCATATGGGAAATCAACACCTGTATGGACTACAGGACTTACTAATATATCGTTTTTATTTGAAAATTTAAAATTATCTAAGGCTTCTTCTTTATTTGATGAGTTATGGGTTATTAATCTTGGATTTTTTATTTCAGAGCAAATCCTGTTTGCTATTGAATAAGTAAAAGTATGAATAATACCTTTTTCATCAGGATGTTGTTCCATAATATCGTTTATTTTTTGTATTAAAAACGGCATTGTTTTATCAATATTCCTTGATGACATAGACCCAACATAAGATTGAATAATAGGTCTTTGTTTTGGTTCAATAATGCTTGGGATATTAATGGTGTAGTATTCTGTTATTCCAAGATTTTCAGCAAACTTCTTTGGATTTGGTAATGACCCAGATAAGAAAATATTAATATTACCTAAGTTATTTAATAATTGTTTTGCAATTTGTTTAACTTCAATTGGTTTTATAATTACTCTTGTAGCTTCTCTATCATCAATAACCCAATTATCTGGATTTTGTTCTATAAATACTATTTTTTTTTCAATACTTTCTAATATTTTATCCAATTTTGATATTTTATCAAGTAGATTTGATATTTTTTTCTCAATATCGTTTAATTGTTTTATTAAAGACATTATTTCTCTTTTATCATTGCTGTTTAAAACGATTTGTTTCATTGTCATTGCTGATTCCATACAACTGATTATATCATCGTGAGATAAATTATAATCGTTAATTAAAATAGATTTAATATCTTTCTGGTCTTGATAAGCTTCAATCTTTGCTTCCCTTGCAATTGATATTTTATCGTTTAGTTTACTGATTGCTAATGATAAAAACTCGATAACTTCTTTAATATTTTTAAATTTTGGGATTCCCATATCTATATTTCTTTTAAAAGACTTTCTATTTAACGATATTTCACAAAAGCTCAATACTTCTGATTCAATACTATGTGCTTCATCAAAAATAGCTATTTCTTTTTCAATAAAGTCTTCTACATAAAAATCAGCCGTTGCATATTTATAATTAACAACAGTTATACCGTTTAAAAGGCCTATAATTTTTTGATACCAATAATTACAAACAACAAGGTCTGGATTTAATATTAAATTTTTATCGCTATCTCTTTTGGCTCTATATGGACAGGTTACTTTTTGTACAACACAAGGTCCATTATCACAAGTAATACTACCAATATCTCTAAACTGTTCACATAAAAAGTTATTTCTACCTTTCATTGTCTTAACATCATCAAATTCGTTTACATATTGATGTTGTAACTGTTTTGTACTTGTTAAGATATATGCTGTTTTGTAATAATGAGCTAATGTAATAGCAATAGCACTCTTTCCTGTTCCAGTTGGAGCAGACAAAATAATATTTCTATGACCATCTTCAACAGCTTTAATTATTTTCTCAACAGCATCAAGCTGATATGGTCTTGGTTCTTCAAACGGAAAATATTCTAATAAACTCATTTTATCACCTATTATTATTATATCATCTATTGTTTATAAGTTTTTCTATAAATACACAAAAATTATTAATATTTATAAATTTGTTTTTTTATAAAAAAACACATGAGATATATAGATGCAGTTAAAAATTCATTACAATATACCTTCTCAAATATTCCAATGCTATTAGGATTGGGTTTATTAAGTTTATTATTGGTTGTTTTTTTTCAATTTTATGAAAGTCCAATAAGTTCTATTACTTACACTTTAATTGGAACAATAATAATTGGATTTTTTATGAAAACTATAAGAGATGGTATATTTCATAATACAAAAATGCCTAAAATAAATATTAAATTATCGTTTATTGAAGGGATAAAGGTTTATCTTGTTAATTGTGTATATTATTTTATACCATTCGGAGTATTTATAATAATATTATCTTTTTTTCATGTTAAATTTGTAAATGTAGATGGATTTATAGAGTTATTTGTATTAAGTATAATAGGTTTTTCAACAGAATTCATTATTCCTTTAGAAAATATACATCCTGTTGTGATGATTTTCTCAACAATTTCAACTATATTTTGCTCAATAGGTGTTGCTAGATTAGCAAAAACAAAAAAAGTAATAAAAGCTATAGATATTATTGAAATGATTAATGATATAAGAATAATGAAATTTGATTTTCTTAAATGGTTAATAACATCAGGATTGATAATATATGCAACATTTAAAATATGTTTATATATGTTAGATATTTCTATTTTTATGATGATTCCAATTTACTTGGTAATATTCCCAGTTTATAACATATTTATATATAATCTATTAGGACAATTTTATAAAGAAAATATATTAATAAAAGATATAATGATTTAAAGAATGTTATCTAATAAATCATCTATATCTATTTCCGTAGCACGAATGATTTTTCCGTTAATACGTAATACACCTTTATTTAATTGAAGACAATCTTTAATAATTCTTCTTTTTGCCATAACACTATTATTTTTATTTATCATTTTATTAGTTGATAAAATATGGGTTAAAATAACATCTTTAATATAGTATTTTTCAGTTCTTGTTGAAGCATAATATTCAATCCATGGGTGTAATCCTTTGATTACCCTTGTTTTGAATAATTCTCTTGTAGTAGACGCTTCTAAAAATTCTGGCCTTTGAGATGTATTACTATTTCTAAATTTTAAAAATTCTAATCTTAAAATAGTATAAAATATACTTAAGGTATTTTGTTTAGACTCTTCTATTAAATTAAAATTATCATCATCTAAACGATATACATCTGGGAGTTTTTCTTTATTTGTAATATAATTGTATATTTTATTATCAGTATCACCTATATACTCAAACATACTTTTAACAGCTTCTTCAGCTATTTGAAGAACATTACCTGTACGAGGTGTTTTGAAGTATTCATGTAGATAATAATAAATATATTCTCCAATTGCCCCCAATTCTGATAGTCTTACCCCAAACATACCATCTTTATCGATGACTCTAGAAAGATTATTAGATATTGTATCAGGGTCAAACATAGAATTTCCATATAAATTATAACAAACATTTCTACGTAAAATTGGGGCTGTTTCTTCGTTTTGTTCTATATGTGGGTTTAATGTTAAAATTGGAATAACCCTTGCATATGATTTATTCCAGGTTGTTTCTCTTACATCAATTTTTTCAGCAGCATCTTTAAATATATTGTAGTGGTCGCTACTTGGTGTAAGAACTTTATCTGCTTCATCAATAACACAAGTGAATGTAGTTGATTCCATACAGTTATGAACAAATCCAAATGCTGTACTTACGTCCCCAGGTCCATAAGTGATTTTTCTTGGTAAGATAGTTTGATAAAAATTTGCTAAACTTTTTGCTAAAACAGATTTACCTGTACCTGCATCCCCAGCTAAAATTAAAGTTGGCATTAATCTTTTTAAGTCTTGGCGGAATAAGTATCCAAATGGTATAACGGTTCCTACAATAAATGAACCAATAGCAATTTTTTCCTCTATACCAATAGCTTCAGCTATATCAGAGTATAAATCTATTGCATTTTTTACATCTCCACGTAACGGACAAATTGGTTCAATATATTCCATACGATTTGTTTCAGATATATCGTATTTTTTTATAGTATTATCAGGCATTAAATAAAACCCTGGATATGCTGGAGCATTAACTTTTTCAATATATCCATTAGCTGCAGCTAATACTAAAAATCTTTCAAATCCTTGATATTGATTTTTAAATCTTTTTAATACATAAGTGTAACTACGTCCACCTTCTTCAATGATAGAGAATACTCTTTCGTCTTCTGTTACTTGAATATCGGACGTGAATTCTGATATAGATATAACCATATTATCGTGGAACACATTTTCACGAATACCTGTTTGTAAAAGGAATGGTTTTTCACCTTCTTTGCTACAAACTTCAAATGTTTCTTCAGCTATTCCACGATGTGATACATAAAATCCTTTTAATTTACTTCCAGAACGTGCTCTTTTATCATCAATTATTGGTAGAATATAATAAGCATATTCCATTGCCATTGATAATCTATTTTGCCATCTTTGAGCATAATCTCCACCTTTTTGGATATTAATTAATTGTAATGCTGTTTTTAATCCAGTTTTTTTATCAACATCATCATTAACTATCCAATTAGTGTTGAAGTTTATAATATCGTTAAAAAGAGATTCTGGAGCTTTTTTTAGGATTAATTTTTTAACTTCATTAAGTTGGTCTTGATATAAATATTTTCCTAAGTATTCACAAATTGCTATCTCAAATTCGTGTTTAGGCATTCCTTCAATCATAAAAGCTTCAAGAAGTAAATCAGATAATTTAACTACATTAAAATCCTGTAGTTTTTTTCTTTCGTATTTTTTGCTTTTATCGAATGTTAGGAAACTTAAATCATTATTTTGTTGGTTGTCTTGTACATCGTTTATATTTGTATCATCATACCAATCTTCAAAAGCATTTTTAATTGTTTTAATAATGGTTGAATAGGTTTTGGGAACTAAAGACTCTAAATTAAATTCAGTATTTGCATTATATGTTCCGTAGCTGAATTGACTTTCAGGAGCCATAATTAATGATTGGCTATGGTATCCAAATAATTCAATATCGTTTGATATTTTTTCTCCCTCAAGTGGTCCACTACCATATCTAAAGTTCTTAAGTAAATGATTATTTTGCTTTGAAACAACTTCTTTATCATCTTCTACAGGTTTTACTGCTATATAAAAGTGCTTTTTATCGTTTGCTGTTGTAACAGTTAAAAAATCTTTACCTTCTTCCCATCCTAAATTAATTAAATGATTATAAAGTTTGTTAAATAAAATATTAACTACTTCAAAAGTAAAATCAGTATTCTTCTGTGAGAATTTTCTTCCATCAACATCTATAACCACAAATTTAAAAAGACTAGGGTCCGTATATTCAGGAATTTTTATTAAAACTGATTTTTTATCTTTAATATCGTTAAAATTTGTTCTTATCAAATCTTTCCATTTTGTAGTTGTCCCTTTTTGATTTTCACCCATTGTTGGGACAGCTACAATGGTTCCATTTTCTATAGCACTTTTCATATATTCAAACAATGATAAAACCTCTCTAAAATTTTTTTATTAAACGAAATAGTTTTCAGCTAAAATTATTATTAGTTTTATTAATTATATAAATATTCTTATCATAACCAAGTAAATGTTATAGCTTCAGTATCAGATAGAATATCGTTTTTATGTGTATATAAAACACAATAACAAGCTTTATCAGTTTTTGATACTACTTCTAATGACTCATTACTCTTGTTTTCTAAGTCTATATCTTCTGGTTCTTCTGGTTTAAATATATCTCCGACTTGTGCCTCTTTTAGCATAGAAAATGATATTTCTTTAAATTTTTCTACGGTATCAGTAAAATCATCATTGTAGTAAATATCGGATAAACCAAACGCACTATCTTCCTGTGAAATAATAACCCCATTTCTCTTTACAGTTCCTTTAATGAGTCTTCTTATGCAGTTATCATAATTTTCACCCTTATTTTTACTGTCTTTAAGTATCTGCTGTAAATCTCTACTTATTTTAATGTTAGTAGATGCAGTATCTTTCTTTAATTTCATATATTTACCTCACTTTTTTTTGTTAAGGTATAATATATTAGATTAGGTATATAAAACTTTTGTTTTATGTATCATAAGAAAATAAGAAAAAATGTTCTTCTACAGTAAATAAAGGGAAATATTAAAATATTTAATTTTATTATATATAAAATATTATGTGTGAAAAAATAGTTTCAAAAATAAAGGGTGGGAGTGATAAAATCACTCCACGTGTTGGGTCGGAGGTGTGTATGCTATAGTAGTATATACTATAATAGCATTAATTAAACAAATTTTATTTATATAGAGTTGTTTCAATAGTCAAACTATATAGACAGGTATTTATTATAATAAAATAATAAATACCTTATATCTTATAGATGCCTATGATATAAGGGGGTTAGAACCCCTTATTATCGCATAATAAATTAAACGATTTCAACTTTAATTAAAAAGAGATAAAATCTCTAAGGAGGCTAATTAAAGGCTTTATTAAAAGAATTGTATATAATAATTATTATTTACAATTCAATTAATTATTCTGTAAGTCATCATATTTAAATATTACGGTTTGCTTTTTTAATTGTTTTTTTCAATAAATATAGAGTAAATTCTTCCAGCCGTTTGCTTAATTTTATCTTCATCTATTTTTGTTATACATGGAAGGTCTAATGTATAATCATAGATAATATTAATTATTTTAGATAAGTTATCTTCACTCATATTTCTCACCAACTTCATCTATATGTCTTGTTCTATTTTTTTATCTTTTTTAATTTTTTTAACTTTAACTTGTTTTTGAAGTTTTTTAGTTTCCTTTTGAAGTTTCTTGGCATCTTTTAATGTGCCGTTTACTATCTTTTCTAACCATCCAGAAAATGGATGTTCTGGATTTAATATTGAAGTTTCAAGTGGGTCTTCTGGGTTTATTAGAATGTACATAGCCTCAATATTTTCAACAATATCGTTTAATTGTTTATTAATTCTTTGTAATTTGATTTGAATTTTTTCTTTTTCTTTAAATGATAATTTAGTCATTCTATCACGACCTAATTGGTTATTGGCATTGTTTTTAATAAAGATGCTGCGAAATGGGGTGGAAAGCCTTCTCCGATGATTTTTCTTAATAAGTTATCTGATATATTTTCTGGGTAGTTCCAGTCATCTGGAAGTCCTGTTAGTCTTAATAGTTCTAATATTGATAGAACTCTTGCATCTGAGTAAGTTCCATCATTTAATTTATAACCAGGATGTACATTGTTTTGTGATGAGATTGAACCATTACACATTGTTATTGTTGGTGCTGGTTTATCCCATTCCATTCTTTTATATGTTGTTCTATATCCTTTAATTTTTCTGCCATCTTTTTGTGGATAATATATTTCGTTATCGAAGGCAGTTTTTCCAGTTGGAGTGTATTTCATCCATACTATATGTCTTTTTGCATGGTTTTTAGCATAATGACGTGGAATATTAGATACCTCTCCGCTTTCTAATGATGGAAGGTTTCCTATAGCTTCTCTTACTGTTATTTCAGGTTGTTTTTCTGGGAATTCCCATTTAGAAATTTTTGATATGAGAAAGATGGCTCTTTTTCTATTTTGTGGAGTGTTGTAGTCGGCAGCATTTAATACATCGTAATTTATGTTGTATCCTAATGGTTCTAATTCTTCAACGATGTAGTCTAAAATTTTTTTTTCAACATCGTTTATTTTTATTGAGAATTTGAGAATTTGTGGAACGTTTTCTATTATGATGTTTGATGGTTGTGTTTTTTTAATGAACTCTATTGTATGAATTATTAATGAATTTCTTGGGTCATCAGGGTCCATTTTTCCAGCTTGGCTCATGCCCTGACATGGTGGAGTTGCAATTAAAAAATCACATTCGTTTAAATTATATAACTCAACAAGTTTATTAAAAATAGTATTTTCAGATATATCACCACATATAATATCACAACTTGGATATATATGTTTGTAAATTCTACATCTTTCGACCAATAATTCATTAGCTACAACGATATTGATGCCGTTTTCTTTAAAGTATGTTTCAGCTATTCCAACATTAGCAAACAATGAAATTCCATTTATCACTCTGTATCACCTTTAATATTCATTATTGGAATATGAAATTCTATACCATAATCTTCATAATTTATAATAGGGTTGTAATCTTTTAGTATTGCTTTTGCATATTCTCCATAGTGATATGGAATTTGTATTACTACTGTAATATCATCAAAAAAACCATCGTTCTGTAAATCTATAGTATCAACTATTTCGTATATTGATAGTGGTAATACTTCTTTTAATTTTCTTAAATATGCTATTTCTTCATCAGTATACATTATATTTAACATCGTTAAATGTTGTGCTATCATTTGTATATCTCTTTCAAGCAATTAACCAACTCCTATGAGCATTCCAATAATAATTATCAGATAAACGTGCTGGAACACAATCCCAACATGTTTTTTCGAACATATTCCATATTAAATATGGTATGTAAACTTTTTTCTCATCATTATATAACTTGATATTTAAAGGAGCTGTCTTTCTATCATCTTTAAAAGTCATAGTATTAAATCTCCTTAATGTTTTCATGAAAATTATGATGGTCCTGAAGTGTTTGTCTATAAATTATTAAGTCATCTTTTATTTCGTTTAAAGTGTTATATAACTCTTCAATTAATGTAGGAGATAATTCCTCTTTTTTCATCTTATGTACAGCAATTTCTTTTTTAACATAAAATAAGTTGTCATCTATCTTATCTAATAATATTTCAAGCTGTATACCGTAATTATTATTGATTATGTCTTTGTAATCATGTATGTTCATTTCATTATCCATTTAATACCTCCTTATTATGTAGATGAAAAATATAATAATAATTAAAAAAATATATAATCCACCAATATATCCTATGATATTCATTATAAATCACTATATTTAGCACTTATTTTAATTAATTCTGGTATACTTCGTTTTAATAATAATTTTAGAGCAGAGTTTGTACTTTTTATATATGATTGAGCATAATCTAATTCTTTTGACAAGATTTCAAGCTCTCTATAGAAACCGTATACCCTATAAAAATCTTCAGAATCCATTCTAAGTTGTCTATATTCATTATATTTATTAGACAATTTATGATTAATCCTATTTAATTCTCTGATTTTATTACCCCATTCAGAATCAGGTAATTCAGATTCATAGCCTTTCATAGCAGACCTTAATCTATCTATAGCATTATGTAAATTTTCAACTGCTACATAATTAAACAACGGTGTATCTTCATATTCCCTTAATTCTGATACCATTCCTGCCCTATCATATAATCTATCAAAACTACCATAAAAATCCATTGTGTCTATATTATTTTCATCACAATATTCAGTAAATTCATCAGCACATTTCATAATAAAATCCGCCATATCGCTATATGATATTACAACATCTGACAAATAATCACCTTTTGTTACGTAAGTCTTCAAAATAATTAATATAATCTAAAAGTCCTTCCCTTTTGTTGTGGGATTGATACCAAGTTAATGCATCAATAATATCTAACTCCATACAAAATTCATGTAGATGATTAGGAATGTCAAATGGATTAATTTTTTCCCCATGACAATAATTTTCAACTATCAAAAATTTTAATATAGGTAGTTCATCTTTTTCAATTTTTCTTGTACCCCTTACTTTTTTCTCTAATTTATATGGTTCAATATAAGTATTAAACGGTATTACAAATAAAAATTTTTTATCCATATAGTGTTTATTGAAATAATTTTCTGTTACTCCAAGCTCTTTAAATGTATAAGTCTTTAGAATATCTTCAGGCCTTCCGTAATACACTTTATCATTAAAAGAAATTACTTCGTTATTTTTATTTACAGCAAATGCTTTGGTTATACCATATAATTGAGTAGATGCAGTAATATAACATGATACATTACCATCTTTAAGTGGTTTATCTTTTTTAAGTTTTACTATTCTTGACTCTTGAATCCAACTCATTTCATTCCCCAATATCGTTTATTTTGTTATTTAATTCTTTAGCTTTCATATCATAATAAAAATCTACTATCTTATCAATTTCTTCTAATGATAGAAAAACATCTGTTGTAATGTCTTCATCAATTAAAAGAATTCCATCTGTCCCTTTATAACGATATTCCTTGATTAAAATAATATCACCTATAATTATGTTGATAATTTATAGTATATAAAAGTATAGTATAAAAATAAAAAAAATTAGTATAAGATAAAAAAAAGAAGCTTATTATTTAATTTTATTTATATCGTTCAATTTATTACCCCCATGTATTGTTCTTTTGATTTTATTAGTTTTATTTCGTTATTTTTTATTTTGTAGATTTCGTATCCTAATCCACAGCTTTTGTTGTTGTCTATGGTTATTTTAAGTGCTGACTCTATTGATTTTTTGATGGAGAGCCCTGCCATTTTTGATGCTAAAAATGCTCCAGTAGCTGTTGGGTATCCACTTCCGATGACTTCATAGTTGTCTTCTTCTAATATGGCAAAGTTGCTTTGTATACTGTAGATGTTGTTTTTATATATTATGATTATATTGGAGCAAGTGTCTTTTTCCTCATCATAGATTGGGATTAGTGCATTTTCTAATAAATCATCGTACATACAAAATAATACTTTTTTGATATAGTTGTATGGGGAATGGGATACATCGTTTATTATTTTTAGGTCATAATTTTTAATGTAGTCAACTAGCCATGTGTATCCAGCTACAGCAAAAACTATAAGGTTTCCATCTTTATCTTCTTTTTTGATGATTTTAGTTTTTTTGTAGACGTTGTATTCGGTACTGCTAAGTAGGTCTGAACCTATATATATACTATCGTTTGATAAATCTTTAGATGCTAATATTACAGTCATTTTTTTCCTCATATATCGTTTAATTTTAATATTAAAACGGTGTTTTTTCGAAAGCTAGTTATTATATCTGCGTTAATGGATTCGTGTAGGTTTTTCATTAAGAGGGTTATCATTCTTGCATTCATTGGATGATTTGACTCTATTAAGATGTAGTCGTTGTTGATGAATTTTATGTCTTTGAGTCCTTGGCCCATTCCTACTTGTCCATTTGCTAATTCAAATATCGTTCTAATTTTAAATTCTATTCCATTTTTATTCATAATAAAATTCCATTTTGTATATTAACAGGTTCATATTTCACCTTATTCTTCTATAAGCCTTCTAATAAAACATATTACCCCAGCCCCTATAAACATTGGGAATAACAATAAACCATAATTTTGCATGGCAAAATAAAAATCTGTTGCATCGTTAATAATAGTCATCTGTGATATAAATAAATATAAATAATATTCTATAATTATAACTAATAATATAACAATAAATATTGCTATAATGTATGGTATATTTTCTTTTTCCATTTTATCAATCCTCATTCATCTACTTATTCAATTAATTTTTAATTCTATTTCATTTTTATTCATAATAAAATTCCATTTCGTATATTAACAAACTCATATTTTTATTTGAACCTGTTAAGTGAACTTTATTTATATCGTTTATATTATTTAAAGTTTCTTTTATTGTATTAATCATATTTGTATCCATTGTTTTTTCGGCTTCTATTAGAATGTAGTTGCCGAAGATTTTAGATGATATAAGTTTTCCGCCCATATGTGGTTCATTTTTTGTTTTTTTAAATAAATTAGTGATTGTTTTAATGATTTCTTTTTTATTAACATATTTGTATTTTTTTAAAACCTTTTCTACTGAATCAAATGAATTGTTTAATTCGTGAGTTTGAAAATTTATGATATGTATATCGTATTTTTTTAATTCTTCAGAGAATTCTTTACTTACAACGATGTTGTATATGTTATATGGTTTACCTGTTATTGATTTACTATTTGATTCCATTATTTCGGATACAGTATGAATTGCTTCTAAAATTATATTAAAAAACTCTTCTGAATTATATTCTATCTCTGACTCATAAAAAAAGGATTCCTCATCATATTCATTATAGTCTTTAAGTATTAATTCGTACATCATTTAATCACCTTAATAAATCATTTAAAAGAATAATTAATTACTAATACTTCTGTATTTTTTTCTTTATCTTTATTTTTTTTATGATAATTAGAGTTGCTATAATCTGAATTAATATCTAATGCAGTAAATTCATTTGCTTCAATCCAATCAAGTAATAAATCATTTTGTTTTCCATCATGAATAGTTACATTAGATAATGCAAAATCAATTCCTTTTTTATCAAGTTTTGATAATAATTTCAATAAATTTTTTTCTTCTTTTATGGTCCAGTTTTTGAAACCTCTATTACCATCATTATATGAACCTGTAGTTATCAAATAAGGAGGGTCGCAATAAACAAAGCTATCTTCAGTTAAAATAGAATAATCTAACTGTGTAAAATCTTTATTTAAAAATATTATATCTTTTTCATGAATAATATTGATATATTGTATTAATCGTTCTTTCATGTTCTTTGTAAAAGAACTACGGTTAGTTCCATGTGAACTATTGTATTCACCACTATTATTGAATCTGAATTGATAATTAAATGAGAATGAAACTAATACGTATAAATCTAAAGGGAATTTTTCTTCAGATTGATTGTATTGATTCCTAAATTGAAGAAACCCTTCTTTTTCATCTTTTCTAATATTGTTATCTTTAATTGTGGTTTCAATATAATTTATAATATCCTCGCATGAATTGTCTTGAAGATATTTAAATAATTCAACTAAAGGAGTTAATTGGTCATTATAGATGATTTTAGAAGCATTGCTGTTAATTCCAACATTGAATCCTCCACCAAACATGTCTAGGAAAATATCATTGTTTTCTGGAAATGCAGTAAATAATTGGGGGAGTATTTTATGTTTTCCACCAATATAATTAAAAGGACATTTCAAAAAGTCTTTTTGTTTATATTTAACTTCTCCAACTGGCATTAATTTAAGTTTAGGTTTTTTTAAAGAATTATTCATAATTTTTACCTATACACCGTTTTATTTTATTAATCTTCTAATCTTTCTTCTAAGGCATTTAGAGTGTCTATTCCTGATTCAAGATAGTGTGCAGTTGAGAATAACTCTATTGCATATAATCCTCCGTTGTTAGGTATAGATTCTGCGAGTAATTCATTTAATTTGTTTTGATATTCAGCTTTAAGAGTTTTTATTGCTTCTTTTGTTCCGTATACTTCTGCTTTGTTTTTTGTTTTGAACTCTTCTAAGCCATAGTGTCTGATATAACCTTCATTATCATTAATTATTTCCTTTAATTCTTGTAAGTAATTTATACAGTAGATACATCCATAAGCATCAGCAAATTCACTCATACTGAAATATGATATACTTCTATCTTCTATTAATTGTTTTTCATTTTTATTTAAATTTTTCAATTTCTCCCATAGCTTATTTTCTATTTTCTGTAGTATTTCGCCTGTTATTTTCATTTTTGAATCTCCTATATACCGTTTAATATTATATTGATTCTCCATATTTTATTTTTTCGAGTATATCCATTTGGTATTCGATTGTTTTCATTAGATAGTGTGCTTCATCTGTTTCCATTTTATAGAAATTTTTATATAATTCCGTTAAAAGTGTGTAAATATGGTCCTCTAATATTTTAATATCTTTTGTCATAATATCTATTCCATTATAGAATTTAAATATTTTATTATATCTTTATCATCTTTTAATATGCCTTTTAGAAAATCTATAATATCTAATCTTCCTTCAAGGCGAGTTGTTATATTGATATACTCATTTATATTATCTGGGGGATTTGTTTCGTTTTCTTCGTATCTTTGGTTTATATCTATAGCAATTACATCTAATACTTTTTCATCTATTTTCATTTTTATACCTCTTATTTATTTTTTTTCCATTCGTGTACCTTATCACACCATACTTTTTGACAGTTTTCAGGTCCTCTACATTTTGTATCTATTCCTAAGAGAGTGTAGGCATCTTCATCGTACCATATGTTATAGGTAGGTATTTTAATTTTTTTTAATCCTACTTTCTCAAATTCTTTATTTAATTTTTTAGAACCACCAAAGGATTCAATACCTTTTGTTTCTGTACAATAAATTTTTTTTCCTATAGGTCTTTTGCTATCCTCATCTAATTCGTTTTTGACATGATTTCTCAATGCTTCATGAATTTTTTCAATTATTTCTTCTCTTGTTAGGTTGTTATCTACGTCGAAGTACAAATTGTCGCTTCCTTCGTAATCACAGATACTAAATTTAAATATCATATTGTATGCCTCCTATATATCGTTTAATTTAAGGTTATGTGTATTTCTAATGTGCCGAAAAAGTCTATGATATTTTCTTTTTGACAAAAATTATAAACGGTGTCTGTTACTTTGTTTGTTATTTCGTTGTAATGGTTTTTGTCTGTTATGGTTTCTACTGAAATGTATAGGTGTGGTTCTTGATAGTTAATTTCATCACAATTATTGTAGTTGTAAGATGAGTTATAGCCATGTTTGGAAAGTTCGTTGGTTATTTTTTCTAATATAATATCGTTTTTAAGTTTTGTTTTATAGGATGATAATGTTGTATATTCGTGGATGCTTGCTTTTATTATATCATCTAATAGGTATAGTCCTTGTTTTTTTAAGGCTTTTTTAAATTTACTGCATTCTTCTGAAGAATGAAAATAAGCTGGTAAAGCTTCCCATATTTCATCAGAATCATTTTCTGTCATATCTTCGAATACTTTTAGAAGTTTTTCTTTAAATTCAATTTTTGTTATAGGTTTCTCTGATTCTATGTAGTAGTTATACATGAAATCCCAGTCGTAAAATTCCAATATAAACATATTAATAGCTCCTTATTTATTTAAATCTTTATTAAGAGATTCAACTATTAAATAGTCAATATATGTTTCTTTATAATGCTTATCTATGTATTCATTTAGAGTATTTAATTTTGACAGCATAGCTATATGACTATAACTTGAATGATTTTCTATAATATCTTTAAGCATATCTATTATTTCTTTTTTTGCATTTTCTAATTTTTCTTGATGTTTGTTCATAATTATCACCTAATATATCGTTTATGTGAATAAGTAATTGAGGTATTAGTTATAAATTATTAATTTAATAAACTTCTTCATCATCTTTAATCGCCTCATTAAGTTTCTTCACAATCCTATCGGCAGTAGCCTTAGTATTCATTACTCCTTCAAGTTTGAATACTATTTCATCATCGTACATAATCGCATATCCATTAAAAGTTTCTTCAATTTTAAACATCATCTTCATCCTCCAAATCTAAAAAGTCTTGGTTAATAATATAACCAAGATTTTCATCGTTTGTCCACACAATTCCTTGCTTAATTAACTGTTCAATCCATTGTTCATCTGATAGGTCATCGAATTTCTTATTCCAAAATATATTTTCATATTCTGTGCCGATGTATTGTGATGTATATGTAATAAAGCATATCATATCAGGAACATAAATAATCTTATCTAATTCATTTTCAATACTCTCATAGGAAATATCAAATAATTCATTATCTATTAAGTATGCATAGGTTAAAAGGTATTCAGGTTGATGCATTAAATCTGCATATTTGTCATTGAATATTGAATGACCCATTTCTTCACTTAATAAATGAATCATTGCTTTGTATTCGAAATGATAAGGTAATGTTATGCTATTGTAGATTTTGCATAAGTTCTTATCAAATTCTCTTATGTCAAGTTTACAGTCTGAATCTTTATATTTTTCACACATAAATAGTGCATAGTCAATCATACTTTGAATTCTATCCATACTTGCAATTACTTCTTCAGGTATTTCAGGAATTAAGCTGAAATCATCTCCAATTTTTTTCTCTACTCCGTTGTATTGTTGTAGTTTTGCATAACAGTTTGCAATATTCTTTGCAAGGTTTTCTTTTTCTGTTATGTCTTCTGTGTTTTGGTAATCTTCTTCTAATGCTTCTATTTCTCTTTCTGTTGCTTTCCTGAATCTGTTGATAACTTCATGGTTGTTCATTTTAATCATCAAATCACCTATATATCGTTTTTATTTTATTTTTATTGTAATAGTATTTTCAAACCCAAATATATCAACTGTTTTTACACAGATTACTCTATTTCTATTGAGTTTAGGAACATTAATTTTTACATATTTAGTAACTTTATAAGGATTATCATTTGCAATGTTTCCACGATAATTTTGCCATCTGCTACGGAATATTTTTCCATCATAATCTGGGTCAATACTCCAATATTCAATTAAAGATAATGGGTCGTTATCTATTATTTCGGATATTTTCTCTTTATTTTTTTTATTTAATGGTAAAGCTTCAGGAGATAATAAAACATAATTATCTAATTCAACTGTTAAAGTTTCTAATTCTTCATTATAATTTTCGATTGTCGGTTTTTTAACAGTTAGATGTTGTAGAGATGAAAGTCTTAAATTGCCAGATTTTATTAATTTATTAGTTTTAGATTTTATTTTAAGTTGTTCTAATAAATTATGTGGTATAGCTAAAACTTCAAGATTAGAATCATTTAAATCAATAATAATTTGACTAATATCCTGAACGAAATTCCACCCCAATATAACTACTTTATTCCACCCCCCTTTATATGTATTTCTTAATTTTTGTGCTTTAATTAATGTATTATGACTAGTTAATTTAGAAAGAAAATCAACATAAACTAAAGTTTTTGAATCTTTTATGTAACCTAAGTTATCATTATCATTAAATGGTGTGGCTCCATATAAATTCATAACAGCATGAGATAAGTCGCTGATGGTTTTAAATTCTGATTGTTTGAATTGTTCCTTTTGATAATTTCTAATTGATTGATATAGAAAAGGAATGGATTTTTGGTCTATTAATCTTTTTTTAGTAACCATACAGGCAGGTTTTCCTAAATCAGACATTATCCATCTTCTGCCTAATTTTTCAGCAACAGCACCAGTTGTACCTGAACCACAGAAAAAGTCTGCAACTATTGAATTTTCATTTGATGAAACTGAGATAATTCTTTCTAGAAGCTCTTTTGGTTTTTGAGTAGCATAAAGCCTTCCCTTAGATGTTGCAATCATTCCAATATCTGTCCACCAATCTTTAACATTCACTAATGTATATGGGCCTTTGCCGTCATTATCATCATATAATGTAACATTTTTGTTTCCAGTAGTATATCCTATACCCATATAAGATTTTTCTTTAATATTGTTGAAAATAAAATTATTTGACTTATTATATGCATAAATAACATCATGCTTCTTTGCAAATCCTTTAGCTGTAGAAGCTCCACCTGATTTATAGCACCAAACAATTTCATTCATAAGGTTATCTCTTCCAAAGATTTCATCCATCATAATTTTTACATAGTGTCCTACATGCCAATCAATATGAACATAAATAGTTCCATTTTCAGATAGCAATTCCTTCATTAAAATTAAACGTGGAACCATCATTTCCAAATAGCTTATAGTCCCTTTTTTCCAAGTATCAGAATATGCAAATTGTTCTATAGTAGTGTCTTTTAATTTAGTTTTGATTTTATAATCTGTTTTAGAATCAAAAGGTGGGTCAATATATATTAAATCAATTTTTCCTTTCATGGATGGAGTTGTTTCATCACCTGTTAATAAAGTTTGCATAATAAATAAATTATCACCATAAATCAATTTATTAGCTTTTTGACTATCTAATACTTTTTCATTTGAATTTACAAAATATCCTGCCTCATCTTTAGATGGCAAAACTAGTTCATTTGTCTGTAAAGTTAATCTGCTATCTTCGGATAAACCTTCTAATATTTTATTTGCTTCTTTCCTGCCTTTTCTTATAATTTTAGGCAATTCTTCTATTAATGAGTTTGACATATTTTTCACCTATATATCGTTTTTATATATTATTGTATTGGAAGGATTCGGATAGTGGGTCCTCATCGGAGAACTCGGCTATCTCTGTTACGGATAATGGTTCGAATCCTCTTTTTGCCATTTCGTTTTTTATAAGTTTGGTGTTGTCAGATATGAATGTGTATGGGTTTTGAGTTTCTTTGTTTATTTGTTGGGTTTCACATATATGATGGCATACATCTTTGAGTGCTTTTTTACAGTCTTCGTGATTGTTAGATGGATGGTAAAAATAAAGATAATAATCATCGATTCCTCTTGTATATTTAATTGAATATATCATTTTATGGCTCCATATATCGTTTTATTGTTTTTCTCTTGTTAAAAATATATGTAGATTTTGTAGAAATTCTTCGCTTATGTTGTATCTTGATGCGAATTCATCTACTGTTTTAAAGAGAGTTTCGTGCATTGAGTTTTTTTCTTCTGTTGGAGTGTCTTTGGGTATTAAAACTTCTATGGTTGGTTCGTATTCCTCGCCTTTGTAGTAGTATTTGAGTTTGAACCCAATGTTTTGAAGGTATCCAGCTACTCTTGGGAGTTCTGGGTTTAGGGTGTTGGTTTCTTTTTGTATTAGGTCTATTGTTAGTTTTATGTGTTGTATCACATAATATTCTGGTTCGGTTAGTTTGAAGACTGCAACGGTGTTGTCTGTATTTGATGCGACAAATTGTGAGTGAAGTAAGCCTTTTTGGATACAGGATATTGCTTCCGTTGTTAGTGGTTGTTTTGTTTCTATAAATACATATTTATCATCAATTATTCTAGTTTGTGGAGTTGGTCCGTTGGTAGGTTGGTTTAGTTTGTCTTTTAAAATTGAATTGAGTAGGTGTTTTATTATTAATCTGTTCATTTTTTTTGCTCCTGTATATCGTTTAATTTTTATAATTTTTGTAGGTGATGTTGCCGTATATGCCCTTTTTTTTGAGGTTTATGTATTCATCGTTTATATAGTAAATATTTTTGTCTTCTAATTTTTGTATGAAGTTACATGATTGAAGAACTGTTGTTATAGAGTTGTCTTCGCCTAATTCCTTCCATACTTCTTCTATTTCTTCAAATAATACTTCTTCTAGGTCTTGGTCTGAATTGGTTGATATGTAAAGGTAGTCTATAAATGTGCTTGGACTTGCCATATTGACTCCTCCGTAGTCAAGTGTTATGGTGTAGGCTTGAATTTGTTTGTTTTTCTTTTCTAATTCTCTTAAGTTAGATTCTTCTTCTTTTAATGCTTTTGTTAATTCATTTATACGAGATATTTCTTTATCTAAACCTTTTGGGCTATAAGTATGGAATTCTCTGTATATATCTTGTAGTGATGTGTGAATTTGTCCATGAATATCGTTTAAAATTTTTGTACTTTGATTTATTTTTTCTTCTATTTTTTCCATTTTTTTTCTCCATATATCGTTTATTTTTTATATAAGGCAAATATATATAATTTTTGGAAATCCATATATTTGCTGTCCATATAATAAATATTGTTTTCTTCTAATTTTTTTATAAACTCATCTGATTCTATAATTTCTTTTGGGTTTTTGTTTACACCTAATTCTTGCCATGTTTCTTCTAATTTATTTGATAACACTTTTGTTAAAGATTGGCTTGAATCTATGGATATATAGATATATTCTTTGGAGTCTGATTTATCCATAGGAAAGTATTTTCCTGTTAATACTATTTTACGGACTTGAAGTGGTCCGTTTTTATTGTTTAATTTTTCCATTCTATTATTCTCCTTTCTTATATATCGTTTAATAGTTTTTGTTAAAAAATAATGTATCTGAAGTTTTTGATTTGAATATGCATGGAGAATCTTTTTGTAATAGAGATTCTAGGAATGCTTTTTCTTTCCTCTTTTGAGCTATTTCTTCATCTATTTCTTTTATTCTTTCGTAAATCCAAAAGTGGTTGGTGTTTGTTTTAGTCATTTTTTCCTCCACATATAAAGGTTTGTTTTTGTATATCGTTTAAGAGTTTTTTTATTGTACTTATGTCTATTGATATATAGTATTCCTCTTCTTCGTATATGCATTTTATTATTGTTTTATTTATTTCGAACATTGATGTGGTTTTGATTTTGCTGATGTCTGTTAGTAGGTTTGGTATTGATTCTATGGGTATGATGAAGTCTATTTCTGATGATTCGTGTGAGTAGCTGTATTGTATGTTGTCGGTCCATTCTGCATCGTACTTTTCCTCGAATATTAGTATTAGTTGAGTTAGGTTAGTCATGGTATCACTTTTTTTCATATATCGTTTTATTTTTTAATAGCATTTAAAATATCTATAGATTCATCATATAATGCATCTCAATAAACCATTGTTTGAATATAGCTTCAAGAACTGGAACAACAATACTGTTTCCAGATTGTTTATAAAGACTTGTGTTGCTTACCAACTGGCTTGCTTTTTCAATATCTTCATCATTAACACCCATCAGCCTCCATGTTTCTTTTGGAGTAAGCCTTCTTGGTACATATTGCCCAGATTCATTGACCCTGTCAGTTACAAGCTGTCTTCTATGCTTTTTTAAAAAACTTTGAAGTGTGGTGCCTTTCCAGTAATTGGAGTCCAAACAATAGCTATACTCCTGCTTAATAGGTTTATCCATAACTTGACCATTGTTCAGATAATATCTTTCATCGACATCTTTCTCAAGAATATCATCAAGTTTGAATTTCAATTCTGTCGGTTCTGGAAAAACAAAATCTCTTTTGCTTTCAAGCTCGCTGATACAGAAAACTCGTTCCCTATTTTGAGGAACACCATAATCCCTGGCATTTAAAACAGCCCAGCTGTTTTTATAACCTAAACTTTCAAGATAATCTAAAAATTTCAAAAAATTATCTTTATGATTTTTCCCAACAAGATTTTTAACGTTTTCCATCATCAGATATTTGGGTCTTTTAGTTTCAATAATCTTACAGCATTCCCACAGTAATGATGACCTGGTTCCAGAATCCTCATTTAATCCGCACTGATATCCCGCTACAGATATATCCTGACAAGGGAATGAGTATGTGAACAAATCAAAATCAGGTAAAGTTGTAGGATTTATTCTTTGTATATCTCCATAATTGTTAATCAGTTTGTTTGCTAAGTACATATCTTTTAATTTTGGCAGTCTAAGCTTTTTAGCCTTGTTTTCAAAAGTTTTGTAATCTAATGGAACATTAATTTCTTCCAAATAAGAAATCATTTCTTCTTTGTCTTCAGGCACATAGCTATCAATATGTTCCCTTTTTTCCAAAAAATCACTATGAATCGCAGCATATGATTGAATAACATCGCCCTCTATCTCTGAGATACCAACTACCTCAAATTCAATTCCGATGTTACGCAATGCCATTCTTTGACTACCATAACCCGCAAACGCTTCAAATACTCTTATCATACTTTTTTCTCCATATATCGTTTTATTTTTTATTGAAATTGATTGATGTTCCTTCGTTTGTTATTTGTGCTGATATGTTTAGTTCTCCTTTGGAGTGTAGGTCTTTGATTAGGTTTAGTAGTGCGTCGAATGGAACCATAAAGTTGTTGCTGCCTAGTTTTAGTAGGATTACGTCGTTAAGTATTTCGTAGTTTATTTTTTGTGGTATGGTTCCACTTTCTTGCATGTCTTTTAGTTCTTTTATTCTCATGGATGTTTTGAGTTTTTGGAATTCATCTTTGCTGAAATGTAGGTCTATAGGTTCGTGGTTTTTGGTGAAGAATGTTACTAAGACGCTGTCATCTTTTTCTTCATATCCCCAAAATTTATCTTTTTTTAGGTTTATGATGTGTGAGTCAAAAAATTTGCTAATATTTACCATAATTATCCTCCTTTAATGTGTTCTTGGTAGACACACATTGATTTGTAATGGTTAATATGTGGCTCATGGTATATAAGGTTTTTGGTTGGTGGGTTATTTTAGGTTTGGTACATCGTTTTTATTTAGTATGTTTGATATGGTTAGTGCCTCTTCGGTTACGTTTGGTACTTTGTATAGGTTGCATATGATGTTTTGGGTCATGGTGTCTTTGGATTCTTCCCAGTTTAGTGGGAAGATTACTAAGTTTGATTGTGATATGTAGTATATGTAGTCTGCTAAGATGTCTATTGGTAGTTTGTATATTGCATCTGTTGGGTCTGGTGAGATGAAGGTGTATGGCTGATTTTTTAGGTAGGTGTCTACTAGTGGTTTTAGGTGGGTTTCTAGGTTTGATTGGGTTTGTGGGCTTGTTTTTAATGGTTGTGCTATGAATACTTTTAACATTTTTTATCACTCCTAGTTGATGTATTTGTTTAGTAGAATATATATAAGTTTGTTTTGTACGTCGTTTTGTGTGTGTGAGATAAAAAAATAGGAAAATGTGTTTAGGGATATATATGGGGGTGGTGGTTTTTGGGTTTTTTTGTTGTATATCGTTTTATTTGTGTTTTTTTTGTTATAGGTTTTTATAAGTTTTTTGTTGGTATACCGTTTAAATAGAGATGGAAGTAAATAGGATATATGGAAAATGGACGTTGAAAATGTTACGGTATGTAATGATTTGCATATCGATTTTTTAGTGAGGTATTGAAATGATTTTTAGAGCAGGACAGTTTTACAGGGGGTATTGGGTGTTGGTTTTGGAGAAGTTGGGGGAAGTTAGGGTTGTTTTTAGTCGTAAGAAGTTTTTTGGTGGGGTTAAAATTGATGGGGAGGAGTGGTTTGTGCATTGTGATGATGGGTTTTGGGGTGAGCTGGGTGAGGAAGTTTGGTGTGAAGATTTTGGTGAGTTGGTTGATAGGAGGGATGTTGGGGTTGTTGAGATGGGTGGTGTTAGGAGTAAGGTTTTGAGGTTGTTGGTTGATAGGTGGGGGTTGGTTGTGCTGAGGTGGGTTTGGGAGAGGATTGGTGGGTTGAGTAGTGAATGGGTTAAGTTTGGTGGGGAGTGGACTGGTGAGGTGGGTGTTAGGGTTGATGAGTATTTGGGAAGAGATTTTGAGTTGTTTGAGGTTGTGTGTGGTGGGTTTGGTGGTATTTGGGAGGTTGATTGGGTTGGTGAGGGGTTTGTTAGGTTGATTGGGGTTGATGGGGAGAGGAAATTTATCAAGATGGGGGATTTGGAGGAGTATGGGGTTGATGAGGGTGTTGTGAGGAGAGTTGTTGGGAGAGTTGGAGAAGGGGGTTGGAGTGGTGATGGGAGTGGTGTTAGGATTGGGAGTGATGGGAGTGTTGAGTTTGTTGGAGAGGTGGGGTGGGTTGATAGGGCGTGGGTTAGGAAGGTGGCTGGGAAGTTTGGGAGTGGGTTTTTGGTTAGTGTGTTTTGTAGTTTTTTTGATAAGTATGTGAGGTTCTTGTGTCATAAGAAGTTGAAGGTTGGGAAGTTTAGGGGGGAGGTTGGGGTGTTGGAGAGTTTTGGTTATGGAGTTTTTGGTGTTGGTGAGGGTGGTGAGTATTTGGTTAATGGGTGTGAAGTTAGGGGGGGGTTTGATAAGAATGAGGGTTGTGTGTTTGATGAGTTCGTTTGGGGTGTTGTTGGGGAAGTTTGTCGTTGTTGGGAAGAGTGGGTTTTTGATGAAAGTCCGTTCGAGGCTATTAGAGATATTGTTTGCCGTTATTGTGGGTTAGATGGGGAGATTAGGTGTGATTCTGTGCCGTTGTTTGATTTTGAAATAGATAATATTAATAGGGAGTTCCTGGGTGGAGTGTATGAGAATGATGTGAAGGGTTGTGAGGTTAAGGTAGATGATGGGCATAGTTTCTTGGATATGTTTGATTTTTGAATTTTATTTATAAAGAGTTGTAATATACACCGTTTAAAAATAATATTTTATTTATAAAGAATTGTAGTAAATTTTAAAAAAAAATAAATTTTTATTTATAAAGAGTTATAGTAATTTTTTGTTGAAAATTTTTTTTTAGAACACCGTTTTTATATAGTTTTATTTATAAAGAGTTATAGTAATTTTTTGTGGAAATTTTAATTTTTATTTATAAAGAATTGTAGTTTATAACGGTGTTATATAGGAGTTTTATTTATAAAGAGTTATAGTTTATAACGGTGTTATATGAAAATTTTATTTATAAAGAATTGTAACATATATCGTTTAAAAAATATATTTTTATTTATAAAGAATTGTAGTTTATAACGGTGTTATATAGGAGTTTTATTTATAAAGAGTTATAGTAAATTTTTGTGAAAATTTTGATTTTATTTATAAAGAATTATAGTAAATTCCGTTTAAAAAATGTGTTTTTTTATTGATTTTTAGGTATGCCTAAAAAAATTTTTATTATGTATTTTTATTTTATTATATATAAATGTTTTGATTTTGGTGGGAGTAGGTGGTAAAATTTTTTCTTTATATATAAATCTTTTGGTTCGTATACAATCGAAGAAAAAAAGTTCATTTTTACACCTTTTTACAAATATTTATATATGTGTATTTGTTCGTATATAATCGAACAAAATTTTTAGGTGTACCTAAAAAAATTTTTTCTTTACACCTTTTTACAAATATTTATATATGTGTATTTGTTCGTATATAATCGAACAAAGAAAAATTTTCAGTCATCATATATAAACCTTTTGGTTTTTCTAAAGTTTTCTAAAATTTTGTTCGTTTATACACGAACAAATACACATATATAAAGTTTTATGTTTTTGCACACCTTACGGATGAAATCCTACTATTTCAAGTGTAAAAAAAAATAATGATGTGATGATAGTGCTTTGTTGATTTTGAGGGTCTTGTATAGCTTAAAATCGCCATAGGAGGTACCTTTCTTTATATCGGTTTTTAGGATTTGTGTTTTTTTAAAATTAAATATAAAGAAAATACAGCTTTTTTTAAAAAAATGTTACATGGTTTTAGAAAGTTACAAGTAATTTTAAGGATTCACCTTTTAGTTTGTTCTTGATTTACCCCAAATGTAACATTGTTACATTTTTTGAAAAAATGTTACAAAAAAATTCTGGGGCTCTCGTGATAGGCTGTTAGGCTGGAAACTTATCACAAAGTTGTTTTCGATTTTTTGTAACATTTGTAACATCGAAAAAAGTTACCCCCATTATGGAAAATTTTTACATTTTTTTACGTATTGTAGTTCCCCACGTGCACGTGAGGTCGGAAGGTACCTTCCGCCTTAAAATTTAGGTATACCTAAAACTCTATGTATAAGTCTTATTTTTCACATAACTACCTAATTGTGTATGAAATTAGCTATAACTATCTAATTCTGTATGAAATTATCTATAAATCTCTTATATTCCTCTATATTGCTAACGGAGGACGGAGAATCCTCTATATTCGATTTAGAGCAATATGTAAAGTATACTTTACATCCTTGCGCACGACCCATTTTTTTAGATGTAACATATGTAACAAAACATTAAACCTATCTAAAAGTAGTCTAATAGCTATATACTAATGTATAAAGTATGTATAAAAATATGTAACAAAAATATGTAATATGTAACAAATGTAACAAATGTATTAAAATGTATTAAAAGATGTAACATTAAGGTAATTTTGTATGTTTTTTATATTTTTTTTATATTTATCCACTATAACTCACTAAAAAATAGCTATTTTTTAAATGAAAAAAATAACCCATAAAAAACCTATTTTTCCACACATTTTAACGATATAGAAAAAAATTCCTCCATTTTTGCAATGTTTTTAATGACTTTGTAAAAATTCCTCGCAAATTTCATGATTTTGTCAGAACCAAGACTAAATTTCAAAATTTTCATACGAAAATTTTTCAACAAATCCCATATGGAAAAAAATTTTTTCAGAACATTTTTCAACGATATTGCAAAAATTCCAAAAAAGCTCCAAACTGGACCAAAATTTCCATCAAAATTCTTGCATTTCCGCTCAATAATTCAATAACTTAAAGCCAAAAACACCAAAATAATTAACCCTTCCTCCAATAATTCAACATATACCCCCAAAAGAAAAAATTTATACCTTCACACATATATATCAAACATAACCAAAAAACCAAAAACTCCAAAAAACACCAAAAATACAAAAATCTGTAACCCCGCCAACCCCGCCCCAACTCCTCCATAACCCATTCACAACAACCCCAAAATTTTTCCAATTCCTAACCCCCAAAAAACACCTAAATTTTGCAAAATTTTTCACCCCAAAAAAAAATCCAAAATTTCACCCAAAAATTTTTCCAATTTTTGAATTTTTTTCCCACCCAAAAATTTTTTTTATTTTTAAAATTTTTTCAACGATATTTTCCAAAAATTTTCCAACCCAAAAACTGGACAAAATTTTCTATCAAAATCCTTGAATTTACGACAAATTATTTAATAGCTATTCCTAAAAAATATCAAAATAATTAACTCTCTTTTCAATAATTCCTCACACCCCCAAACATAAAAAAATTTATCTGCTCCCACATATATATCAAACAACACTAAAACATCAAAAACTCAAAAAATAGCTATTATAAAAAAATTCCTAAACCACCCAAAAACACCGCCAACTCCCCGCTGACCCACGAACATAAGGACCTTTAGAAAATTATAAAAACGCCCACGATTTTTGAAAAATTTTTCGATATGAAAATCATTGCATATCAAAAAAATTTTTTCAATATGAAACAAATTTCACATCGATGTAAAAAATATATTACATGTAAAATATACTTTACATGTTAAAAATATGTTACATTTAAAATTTTCAAAAAATTAACGAAATTCCTCACACAAAAAAGTTCACAAAATGTGAACAAAAATGTAAAAAATATATTACTTATAAGTTATAAGTGATAACTTATAATGTACAAAAATGTACATCGTTGTATAAAAAATAGGATAATTCCTCAAAAAATAGCTATCATGAAAAAATCCAAAAAGCTCACAAAATGTGAAATAAAAAAACTCATAAAAGTAGGAAAATGGGGGAATTGAACCCCCTGCCAAAACAATCTATACGCCCAAAGGGCTGAACAGAAGAAAACAAATGGAGTAGACAAGTAATCTCTGATTACTTGGAATTTCAAATGTATTAGTGGGAATCAATCCAGTAGCTAACAAAGTGTTAAAGTCTTTAAAGGTGTGTTAAATATGAATATAATGCGTCGTGTTTCAAATAAAGGAGTTGTAAAATCTAAAAAGAATTATTAGAAATAATTTCCTGTTTATTTTAAAACTACCTTCATGATTCCTATCTATTATTATGTCATAAGTAGTATATAAATCTTACGGTTATGTAGCTGACCACACTCTTTTTAAAAAATTAAACGGTATTGGGCTTTTGAAAACCGTAACATTTAAATAGTATTAAGGCAAATATAATGTTGAGGTAGAAAGAATGGGTGCAAAAATTAAAGCACTATTTAACATAATCTTAGCCATGATATGATTAATAACCACATTTATGTAAATAAAACATAATTTAAAATCATTAACAAATTAATAATTCTTTCTGCCTCGAAAAAATAATAATATGAGGTTTTTATTATGATTTCAAGAAAACAAATTAAAGATATGCTTAAAGGGCATGGGGCACAACAAGTATCTGATGATGCTTTGGCGATTATTGAAGAACATTTAGCAGATTACACATCCGTTTTAGCTGAAAAATGCGTTAAGTTAGCAGAACACAGCGGCAGAGTAACAGTAAAAGATGTTGATGCTCGTGCAGCTGTAGAGTTATAATCTGGATAGGTTTAACATATTTACTTAGAATACCGTTTAAAAAATAGGTTTTTTTTTGCAAAAAAAGTCATTTTTTTTCGTTTTTTCCCAAGTTTTCGTTAAAAAATGGCAAAAAATTGCAAAAAAATTCAACTTTTTGAGAAAATTAGCCAGATTTACAAAAAAAATTTATTTTTCCCCTTATAAACGGTATTCTATCTCTTCTCTTGCCTGAGTAGCTTAGTCTGGCAAAGCGCAAGACTTGTAATCTTGCGAACGTGGGTTCAAATCCCTCTTCAGGCTTTACTTTTTTGTGATTTTTATGACATATGGGAAAAAACTTAAGGACCTAAGGCACCGCTGCGCCTTTAGTACGGCTCAAATAGCTGATGCTTTGGGGGTTAGCGAAGATGATGTAATAGCTATTGAAAATGATAAAAAACCTATAACAATAACGGTGTTGGATAGCTTTTGTTCGTTATACAATTGTGAACGCAGCTATATTTTGGGTGATGGCGGAAGTTATCCTGATGTTTCCAGGACCATTAAGTTTGCGGAAAATGGGATTAGCTTGGGCCATATAATAGCTATCAATAAAATTTTGGCGAACCTAAATTTTTTAAGAAATTTATAAAACGGTGTTCTTTAATCGGAACATTTATATAGTATTAGCGACATATTATATAATATTGAGGTGATGAAATGAGTAATATGTTTCACTATATAGAAAATAAGTATGGAATAGCTATTGATGTTAGGAATTATGATAGATTATTAGAATTTTTGCATGATAATTTTCTTCCAAATTTCTTTGTAGATGTTTTGGATGAGATTTTGCATGTAGTTTCTGATAGCTACGCCGTTGATGGAGATGTGGTTTTATCAATAGCTGATGGTATAGATAATAAAATAGCTATTGAGTTGCCAATTCCTGAAGACATTCCGTTTTTGAATGAGCTTCATGGATATTTGATTTATAGGATTTCTGAGAAATACAGTAGGTTGCTTGATGTTAGAGCTGTGGCAGAAGTATGACAGCAGGGGATTATTTAAATAGGTTTGAAAAAGATTTCGAGCTAAGATTCATAAGGATAGATTATATTAGGCATGGCATTTTGTTTGATATGAGAAACAAATCCTATGTGCCATTCCTTAATATGCTTTCTGAAAAATATAAGCCTCATTGTGCTGATGTGATAGCTATTGAGCCTTATGGAGATTGTTTGTTATGTAGCGAACAATTTATTAAATCTTATATCGTTGATTATATTGTGGGGGAAGAAAATGTTCAAAAGAAATAAACCAGCAGATTTACATAAAAAGCTTACTTTAAAACAAAAATTAAACGGTGTATGGTACCAATATGGCTATATATTTTTTATTATAGCTTGTGTTATTATTTTATTGGGAGCAGTATATCTTTGCTATGCTTTAGTGCCACCAGTAGAGAGTGGTGTATATTATAATCATCTTGGAAAATAATGAGGGGCCTTACGGGTCCCAAAAATTTTGTCGGGCAGCGAGAGGTACGACACCAAGTTCCGAGTCGGTCCGATATAGGGTGGCACTCGGTTAAATAGCTACTGTTTTTAAAAAAATTTATATGCAAATAGAGAGAACGACCATGTTCCGAGAGCCGTTTCTGTTTTTTATACTGTTGGGTTATATATTTTTTTATAACGGTATTGTTTTCAAAAAAATTTTATCAGGCAGCGAGGGTACGACACCGAGTTCCGAGTCGCTACACGTTGGAAGCAGGTATCCTTTCTATTCGGCATAGGGCGGCGCTCGGTTAAGTCATAACCCTTTAATATAAATAAAAAGGTATGGCTCTATAAGATAGTGCTTGATAAAATAAAAATTAAAACGAAATATAAAAAAAATTAAAATATAAAAAAATATATATCTTAGTTATAAGATATATATCTCAAAGTTCTTAAACAAGACTACTCCACTTCCTTCTCTTAATTCATTTAACCAGAAGACTAATCTTTGTTTATCTTCTTTTAGTTCTTTTCTAATAGCTTCGAATTTGTTATATAATTTGCTTTTCTTTTCATATGGATTATGTGGGAATTTTTTGGTTGTATTTAATCCCAATGTATAATCAATATCTGGATTTTGTTTATATAATGTTGTTAAGTCAGCTGTTCCATATATACAAATGTCTTCTTTATAATAAATAATGAAATTTTTATAACTCATTTTACCACATTCCTTCTATATCTAATAAGTCAGAGTTTTCATCTACAATAATTACTTGAAAGTCTATACCTCTTTTATAACGTATTTCATCTAAAATTCTTTTTAGTTTTTTAAATCCTATTCTATTAACTCTTTCAAAATCTAATAAATCTGAATCTTCATTATAAAATTCAAGTCTATAACTTATTGGAAAATAATCTATATAAAAATATCCAAGGTCTTTAGCATATTCAAGTTGTTCCATAAGTTCTTTTTTAGTTAAGCATTTATATTTTTTTCTAAGATTGGTTAATGATTCTTTTTGTTTTTTATTCATATTTATCACCTAAAAAAATTATTTAAGCTCTGGGTTTATATAGAGCTTAAAGTTTTCAAATCTAACTTCTTTATATTCATCTTTATAATCCCAGAGCCATTGTAGGAACATATCCCATTTTTCATTGATTTCATAATAAACTTCTAAGAATTTTTGATGCATTTCTTGTTCTTTTAGAAAATCAAATTTGTTTAATGGAAAATGAACATCTTTATCGCCTCTAAACTCCCAATCAATATCAGGAATAAAATCATCAACGGTATTTGCGTCCAAGATACCAATAATGGTATCTGGATGACCGAAGTCAATTTCAAATTCTACATCTTCTTCTTTATCTTTAAATATTTTAAAATTTAACATAATTATCACTTTTTATTTTTTGTTATATGCAAAATTTCTTCTGCTTGGTCTACACTCATATGTGCTATAATCATTTGTTTGCAATATACTAAATTTTTAAATGATGTTATATAATCCATATCAACTACAAAATAATTATCAGACATATCCAATGTTTTATCATATATTGAGTCATATAATAGTTGTTGCATTTCTTCAACTGAATAATCCTCAAATATCTCATATATATTATCGTATATTTGTTCTCCATGTAGGCATCTATTTCCAATTTCACTAAATATTGCTATTACTTCTGAATCATCTAATTCATCTACTTTTAATCTTGCTTGTGCTATTACATCCATATTTTCAACTCCTTAATTTTTTTAATTCTTTTGAAAGCAATATATCTCCTATATTACACTTTTCTTTATTTTTATTTGTAGCTATATTCAAACATTTTTCTTTAACGGTATTTGATGAAAGAAAAGTTGAATTAGCTATTTGATTAGCTAATTCATCATCGGTGATTATCTTATACATATGTCTATCCATTTAATCACCTTTTCATCTGATTCTATTATATCATTAATAAGTTCAACTACCTTATAATATTCCCATGTATATACAACTCTCATAACTTGTAGTGTATATTCTTCATATGTATTATAAGATTGTTTAAATCTCATTGTTAGTATATCTTCAACCCAGTATACAAATACTTCTTGTTTCCATTCATCGAATTCTTTTTCAGATTTAAAACATTGGATGTCTTCTGTACCTCCTTTATAAATTGTTATCATAAATGGTGTTTCTCCATGATAAGCACTCCAACTATTTGTAGTTTCATATATGTTTTCTGGTGTTGTGTAGTTAAACATATTATCTAAGTTCATTGACCACTCATCAAATACTTCGTAATTTTTTTCGAACCATATTTCAAAATCTTTTATTAAATCAATGTTTTCTTCATTTTTATAAAATCTTGTTATATTATTTTCATACATTTTTACAACTCCTTTGTTTTTATTAATACGAACTTTTTGTGAGAGTTGATGGGAATCAACTCTCTTATTTGAATACTCCTTGTTTATACATTCGTGCATATGTTCTCCATATGTTTAATCTTTTTTTATATTCTAAATCGCTCTCACCTATGAATTGTTTTGGTGGATTTGTCCAAAATTCTTTTTCTTGTTTTTTATTCATCTTCATTTAATCACCTCACAACTAACCAGATTATCCAAGCTGGTGCCATCATCAAACACAATATAAAGAATAAGTATAGTAGCATACATATTCCTTTTGCTGTTTCTTCATTCATTTTATACACCTATCATTATATAGAGATTTAATGCAAAGAATCCTGCTACTAATAGTATTCCAAGAAAACCTCCTATATAATAATATTTATAATGTGGAGCATCTTTTATGTTTTCTTCAAACTCTTTAAACCATTCTTCTCTTTCTTCTAAGTCTTTTTTATTCATATTCAACACCTATATAGAATAGTTAGATTATATTCTAACTATTCTCTTTTTCTCATGTCTATGTAACTATTAAAAGCTAATGCTTTTGCTTCTGCTCTTAATAAGTCTTCTTTTTCTTTCATAACCAAATTTCCAATATAAGCATCTCTTTGTGATTGGTTGGAAATTTTAGGTAAATTTTTGCTTTCTCTGTCTTCGTTTACTTCATTCCAATCTACATTTAAAATTAATTCATATTTCTTTTTACGATATATGCCTTCGCATTTTGCTTTATATAAGTTTATTCTTTTTTGTTCTACATACAATTTCTCTAATGGCAATTCTTTTAACTCTTTTGAATTCATATTTAACACCTCATTTTAAAATATTTTATATAAATGAATGTAAACGAACTATATGTGAAAGTTCGTTCAATTCACTTTATCGTATTTAAATTAACATATTTAGTTCTTTTGCTTTTTCTATTTTAACTCCTGAATTAATCATATACCAACTCATTCCATAATGACCAACAGCTAATACATATACATCTAATTCATCTGAGTATAGAATTGTTACATAAGCTCCTAAATCTCTTAATTTGCTTATTTCATATTGGTCAATATCTATTATAAAGAATTGATAGTAGTCATCGTTGTTTCTGTAATAATAAGGACAATCTCCACATTCTTCTATATGTGATAAGTCTTTATCATTTTTTCTTACATTACAATTTTCGAATCCAATTTCTAAACAATCTTCATAATCTTTATCATATTCGACATTTCCTAATAATTCCCAATCAACTTCAACAATTTTATTACATAGAACCATATCTGCATTTAATGCATCGATAAGTGTTCCATAGCTGATTACTCCATTTGTTTTTTCCCAATCACTCAAATTTGATTCTTTAATATACATATTTTCAACTCCTTTAATTAATAGATGAATTGATAGTTATTTACCACCAATTCATTCTACTGCATTTATTCATCTATTAATATTCCAACCTCTGCTGGAGAGAATGGTGAAATATCAACTCCACAAATGATTTTGTCATTTTGTCTAACAACTAACTCATCATATTCATGATTGTATGAAAATCTAATATCATAATATTCAAGATAGCTGTTAATGACATTAATGTCAATCTCATCATTTAGTATTGCTTTGAAGACTTCGTTTAACACAGCTGGTAGCCATGTATTGAAATCCATTACTGGAAAGTTATTTATATCTGCTATCTGATGCTGTTCGCATATATCATATAATAAGCTACTTGCTTCATATATGCTCATCCTTTTAACGATGTTCTCTACAATTTCTACATAGCTTGCTATACATTGCACTATAATCATATTCATATTTAACACCTCATTTTAATTAATAGATGAATTGATAGTTATTCACTATCAACTCACTATGTATTTAAAAGTATAAACATACCTCGAAATATTCTTTATATTCAGATTCTCTTAAAACATCTAATAATAATTTTATATCTGAATATTTCGCTCGGAAAGCCTTTATGAAATCGTATTCTGGCTTTTCAAAGCAACTTTTCTCAATCGGTTTGTAAACTCCTAATTCTTCTCCTCCTTCGAACCAAGATAAATGTATTTGGTTATATTCTTTTGGAAGATTAATTATTTCATTTATTTCTTTTTCACTAATCATATTTTCAACTCCTTATATTTAGAACAGGTCTTCTGCAATTTGTTCAAACTCTTCATAATCTATTTCTGTTATTGCTTTCTTTACACATTCTAATATTTTTTCTGATGTTCTTTCTTCAAATGGTAGAACATCGTAGTAATGTCTTTCTAATCCTTCTTCTATATAGTCATATAATATTTCGTAAATAGTTATATCTGCCTCCTCACTATTAAACAAACATCTATCAAATCCAAATCTTATATCAAACAATAGATATTTTGTTCCTGGAGTAATACCCCATTTACACATTTCTTGTAATGCATCTATTGTCAGATATTCCTCGATTTGTTCATTGACTGTTTTTTTATCTCCATATTCAACATCTATAATGATGTAATTAGCTATTTCGAGATAGCTATCAACATCTCCTATATATGTTATACTTTCTATAAATTTGTCTATATTATCCATATTTATCATCTCAAATCTATATCAACGATATATCCATTTTCAATTTCTTCTAATTCATTGTATCTTACAAAGTCTGCAAGATATTTATCAAAGTCGAAGTACATTTGTAAGACTTCTATATCCATTGTTCTTATTATTTTATTTAAAACACTATCTATTTTTTCATCTTTATCTGCATTAACCTCCTTATACATATCATCTATTTCTTCTTTGTAGTCGTATCTTATAATATCTGCAAGATACTTATCAAAGTCGAAATACATTTGTAAAGTTTCTATATCCATTTTACCTAATAGGTTCTGGATTATATCATCAACAACTCTATTTGCTTCTTCATCTATTTTTAATTCTATATACATATTGAATCAACTCCTAAAATTTTTGTATAAATGAATATAAACGAACTATTTATCGAAGTTCGTTTAATTCACTTTAATGTATTTACATAATTGTTCTTAGGTATTTGCCTCCAAATTCATATAATTCTCCATCACTTTCCATTTCATTTATTAACATATCAAAGTCAAAGTATCTTTTTAATGCTTCGACTGGCATATATTCTAATTCTTCTATTAAAAAGTCTTCAATATCTTCTCCTACATATATAGTTTCATGTATGTAATTGACAAAATAATCGTAGTATATAGTTTCTGATTCGTAATCTTCTATGTAAGATATTTTTAAACCTAATTCATCTGAATAATCTTCATCATCAAAGAAAGAAATTCCAGCTATTTTTCCTCTATATGATAGATAATGTTTGTATTCTTCTTTAAGTTCACAATCATCTACATAATCATACATATCTTCTAATTTTTCTTTATAGCTATCTTCTTCTAATTCTACAGGATTGTTTTGTAAATCACATATGTGTCTGAATATCTCTGTGAATTTGTCCATATCTTCTATATATATATCGTTTAACAATTTTTCTACTTGCATAACTATTTCTTCACTCATATTTAACACCTCATTTATTTATAGATGAATTGATAGTTATTTACTACCAATTCACCATACAGTATTTAAACGGTATATTCACCATATTTTGCTAAATCATAATTTAATACTGTAATCTTAAAGTTTTTATCTTCTTCATCTATTGGTTCAATAATGTATATGTATTGCACACCAGCCCACCTATTAACTCTGGAATCAACTCCAATACCTGTAAAATCATCATCATCTAATGACCTGTATTCATCATTTGTTAAATAATAATGAATTAACCATGCTGTTAAATAGCTATCATCATATTTACGGCTGATAGCTCCAGGTAGTCGTAAGAAATCTTTTATCCATGTTAATGCATATTCTGGATACATGTCCCAATGGACATAAATGCATTCCTTATTTAGTTTTTCTTCCATAGTTTCTTCATCTTCTGTTATAAAAACGATATTTCCTCTTGTGGCCATAATTATTCCTCCAAGTGTAATCTAATCATTGTATCATTTGTCCCAAAGTATTCATCAAATGTTACATCAGCTACTGATACTGATGTTTCTGAATCTTTGAGATTTTCAAATACTAATTTCCCATCTTCATCACATTCAACGATGTTGCATACATAGATATTTTTATTTGAATCTTCTATTTCTAAAATCATATTTAACACCTCTTTATCATATTTACCACCATGCTATGAAGTAGAAATATTCATCATTTTCTCTTTCATTTAGTAGTCTATATAATTCTTGTTCAAGTTCTTCAACTTGTATATAATATTCTTTTTCATATTGTGGACCAAAACCAATTCCATAGTCTTCTGGAAGTAGTTTATCAGCTAATGAATTGTCTTCATTAATTTTGCAACATACCCACCATAATTCTTCTAATAATATTCTTGGTAATTTATATTCTTCACAATTCTCAATGCCTTCTTGTTTTTTATCGATTATATAATCCTCTATATAATCAAATACTTGTTGTGCACTTCTTAAGTAAATTTCTCCATCTGTATTTCCATCTTGGTTTCTTATCCACATATCTAAACCCATAGTTATTCCTCCTTGTATTTAATAAATGAACTAATAGTTATTGTAACTATTAATTCATTTTATCATATTTACCACCATGCATGAAAGATGAAGTAATCATCATCTCTTCTTTGCAATAGGTCTTTTAATTCTCTTTCTGTTTCTTCCAATTGTTGGAAATAATACATATCAGGCTCTGTTGAACCAAAGAAGAAACCTTCTTGACCTGGTAACAATTCTTCAGCTAATGAATGGTCTTTATTAATTCTATGACAAATTTCTAATAAATCTTCAATAGCTATTCTTGAAATTGCATGGTTTTTACAGTTCTCAATACCATATTCACCTTCAGCTTCTAAATACTCATCTATAAAGCGGAATATCTGATTCGCCTTACGCCAATAGATTTCATCGTACCCATCGCTATTTTTTAACCACATGTCTAATCCCATTTTAACACCTCGTTTACAAAATTATTCAATTTCTATATAAATAAATAAGTAAATAGTTATTAACTATTTACTCAATCGAATACTACATGAATCATCTCAAATGATTCACCGTATTCATCATCAAATGCACCTTCAAAACAGACTCTGATGACTGCATCTTCATCTGTCTTGAAGATAACTTCAGCACTACTTAGATTGTAGTTCTGGAGGTTTTCTGTTTTTGGACAGAATTCATCTCCAACAGCTGAATTTCTGATGTCCTTGAATCGTACATCTAATTTATGGAATTCAATGCGGTTTCCATGTGCATCGAATCCATTATACTCAACTCTGAATGCCACTTGTTCTCTTTCAATTTTTTCAATTTCTTTAATTTGATTCATATTTTAACACCTCATATTTTTTTGAAATTCTTTTTACAATAAACGATATATATTATTTTTTTTAATTCTTTTACATATAAAACACCTCTGATAATACACCGTTAAAAGGTAATTAGTAGCTACTAATCATAGCTACTTTATCATTTATTTTAGATATTGTATTATCTATTGTTTCTTCGTTAGCCTCATTTAACGGTATTTCTTCTGTGATTTCTTCAATCACACCTTCATGATAGGCTAATTTAAACAATACGATTGAATATGGATTATCCATATATCCATATACATAGTTATTGTTGTTTGAAATAATCCATGCCTCTTCATGTTCTAACCACGAGAAGTCAATATTGCCTATATGAAAAACTCGTAATGCATATAATTTATTTGCTAATTCTTCTATATTCATATTATCACCTATTTACTATACTGTTTTTAAATTTTGTAGTGGCTATTATATAACGAACTTAATGGAAAAGTTCGCCGTTTTCTTGGTTCTTTTACAACTATATTAACACCTCCTAAAAGAATATAAAAGATTTAAAGAATTTTAGAAATGAATTCTAAAAATTCTCCATATTCTTTATTGTCTATTATATCAATAGTCATTTCGACTATGCTACATTCTCTATCTTCTGAATCAATATCCCAGAGATATTCTATAATAGTTTCTTTGATAATTTCACACGTCAATTGGTAGATTATGAAATATAACCTATCAATACTATACTCATCAGCATAACCAATAAATGTATTTTGAAGGGTAAAGCTATCTTCATTCTCTATTCGGATAATATAGTTATTTGCCCTTAATAATCTAAGGGCATCTTCTTCTCTCATGAATTTTTTAATATTCTTATACATGTTACAACTCCTAATAATTTATTATACTATTAAACGATATAATAAAAATAAAAGATTAAAATCCGAGGAAATGATAAGCTCGGATGTCTAACTCTTCTACTTTATCCATATGAGCATTGAGGTCAAGTGTAAATCCTTGTCCTCTATTATCCATATAGAAACTATATAGATAGTCATTGTTCATATCATGGCAATTACCAGCTGAATCAACAAAACAGCAATCACCTTTTTCACCTGCATTACGTAGTAAATCGGATATATATCTAATCATATCCATGTGAACCACCTCCGATAATTATTATTGATAGTTGCATCGGTGGTAAAGATGCTTTTGTTGGCTGACTATCTACAACCATTTTAATTTTTTAATTATTATTTGTTATTTCATGCTATCACCTTGTTATAAAACTTTTATTTTCCATTTAAACGGTGTACATAATTTGATTATAGAGAATCTCTATAATCTTTAGATGAATGTATGGTGATTGGATAACTTTCACTTTCTTCATCATCACAGCCATCTAGCCATCGTTCATATAGGCTTGGCTGATTTTCAATGACTTCATCTAATGCATCTATTAATGACTCTTTTATTTTTATTGGGTCATCAATTACTGGTATTCCGTAAAACTTATTCATACACAGTAGTGTACAATGTTTTTCATACACTTCTATGTAGTATCCTCTATAAAGGATTATTACACAGAACAATCCTTCTGAAAACCTGCTTTCTATTATCATTTTACTATCAATCATTTTATCACCATTATTAATATGATTCTATTTCTTTGAGTTATTCGAATTCCTCGGTTACTTCGAGTATCTCAAGTTCCTCGAGTGTTTCGAGTTCCTCAAGTGCTCCGAGTATTTCAAGGATTTTATCATCATCAAATCTTTCGAACGTTTCAAGCTCTCCGAGTTGCTCAAGTGCTTTAATTATTTTAATTATATTATCTTCATCAAACTTTCCGTATATATGTCCTTGAAGTATTTTTAAGACTAACATATTTATCACCTGTAAAGAATATTAGAGGTAGTTATAATTTGATTGTTTGAACTACCTCTTCTATTTTGCCCATGTTGGCAATGCATATATGAACGTACATTGCTCGTTTTGGGTTTACATCTTTGTGGTCATTGACATTTCTACTACTTAGTTCTTTTTGGTTTGAATATATATTAATCATTTAATCAACTCCTATTACTAATAATTGGTTTATATTTAATAATACAAATCATAAGTAATTAATATTTAATAATATCAATTATAATTGATTCGTATTTATATAACCAATTATTATTAAACCAAATCGTTTATTGATTTAGTTTAATAATAATTGATTAGTAGATATTTCTACCAATCATTATTTAATTCTATTATTTCTTTTTCTTCTATCACCTCTTTGATAGTTTTTGCTAATATTTTTTCATCTATTACTCTATTTAACGGTATTCTTCTTGTAATTTCTTGAATACCATCAAATCTATCTGTCTGTTCATATGCGAGCAGAAAGATTTCTATATAATATGGACATTCCATCGTGATGTATGCCGAATCCCATTTATGGGTAATCATCCATACATCTTCGTGGTCGAGATACGTCCATTCAACCTCTCCTATCTTAAATTTTTGAGAAGTTGGATGTAATAGCTCTTTTACAATTTTCTCATTCATATTTTACACCTTCTTATTGAGGATGGTGCTCCTCCGCTCATATTCTTCATATGTTCTAATTTCTTTATATGCTTTCTTCAATATTTGTATCACTTTTTTCATGTAATTAACCTCCTTTGATAATAAGTTTATAAGATTTCACATTTGATATATTTAAATGTGAAACCTTCAGGGAGCGTAGTTACTCCTTCAGGTAATCTACCTCCCTGTAACTCTGCTATGTACAGAACATCGTTTTTTTGTAGTTTTAACGATATTCTATTCATTTCAACACCAAGAACATTGGCTGTATCTTGGTGGCCGACTGCTGATATTGCAGTCTTTTTAATTTCATTGAACTCATTTACATCTACCATCTCAAACTTAACGGTTTGAGGTGCATCCAGCATCTTTGTGCTGAATGCGTTGCTAACATAAATCATTTTTATTCTTTACTCCACTTTCACTAATTCATAATGGTTTCGGTATATTACCCAGAATACACCAACCCCATCTAATTCTCCATTTTGGAGAATTTCTTGGATTCCTCTATTTGAGAAATCCATACTTATTAATCGGCAACCAATTTCTTTATTAATTTTTTGTTTAAAAATCATACTAATTAACTCCTTAAATACCTAGCTAACTCGCTAGGTGTCATTTCATCTGTACATCCATCATGTCTGATGATTGTACAGTATTTATGACCTAGTTCGACTATCTTATAGATTCTTTTATCATTATATAAATGAACGAATCTGCTTCTTCTAATGGTCTTAATATATCCAATTGGATATAATTTATGACCATTAGAAGCCATTAATTCATCATCCATATTCTCATATGGATTTCTGATTATTTTAAACTTCATAAAAATCACAAAAATATATTTAATAATAAATATTAATTATAAATGATTCATATTGATTAATACAAATCATAAATAACCAACATTTAATAATATTGATTATAAATGATTCATATTAATAATACAAATCACAAATAACCAACATTTAATAATATTGATTATAAATGATTCA
>CASEYV010000001.1 GCA_949292245.1 uncultured bacterium | reverse complement strand
GGTGCTTTTAATCAGGAAATAAAAGATACATTATTAAATCCATATAAAGATTCAGTGCTTTTTAAATAATTAATAACCGAGCCATTATAATCAGGAAATCCTAATAAATTATCATATTCTACTTTTGCATTAATTTCAGCCATTATAATTTCCTTATTATGAATTTTAATTTCCAACAATTTATATCTATTGGTTCTATAACATTAGATTCTTTGTTTACAACTGAAAAATTTGAACATCCAATTTCATTTATTGATATAAACGAATTAATAGGAATAATATCACCAACTTTATAACCACAATTATCATCAATACATTTCAATATGGCTGCTGAAGTATAATCATAAACATTACTTAAATTTAAATTATGATTTATTTTAGTTATAGGTTGTTTAATTACTATATCATCTATTATGATATCATCAAAAATATTTTTTACTGTATTATTTTTATTAATGGTATTAATAATTACAGGTATATCTTCATCATCGTTAATAAATTCATTATTAAAATTGGTTTTTCCCAAATAAACATCATAAAAGACTTCCCATTTTGAATCTTTATACATATAAATTTTTAATGGTTCATGACTAATATCAAACCAAACATCATTCTCGGACATATTCAATGGTTCTTCACATTGATAAAATAATTTATTATTTAATGCGTAAGCAACACCATCTTCATTTAAAAATATATTTAATTGATTATTATTTTCAAATTTTATTGAATTTATAGATGTAAATGTTTTTTTAATTTGATTTCCAAATGTAACATCTAATGGATTTTCTTCAGATATATTAAATATAATTGAATTGTTATTACATTTAAATATAGATTCGATATAATTATTAATTGAAGATGTCGGATTATAAGATATATTTAATTGTTGAATTAAATTATTCTTATCAACTAATTCATATTTTGATTCATCATTTGATATCATCAAATATTCATTATTATGATTAATATTTGATGGGATAATATCTATAGATGTTATTTTTAATTTATTACCTAATATATCTACCATTCTAAAACCTTATAAACTATACAAATATTTATTAGGTTTTAGAATTTATATCCTTCAGGATATACAATATATGGAGCAAATTCTTGTGCATATTTTTGTAATTTTTCATCTAAATCGTGGTCATTTATTGCCATATTGAATTTTTCGATAGAAATAAAATCAACACACAATACACCATCTATTTTTTGATTATTATATATCGGACAAATAAAAATACCTTTTACACCACGAGTATTGAATCTTTCAATGGTAGTTGCTCCAAATTTACTAATATCGGCAGCTATACAGCCACTTTCCTTCATAATTGTTAGCATATTTTTATCTTTATCATCAGAAATCATTTGAATATTATGAATTTCTGATGTAACACCTTTAATTGTAGATTCATATACAGCTGAATGATAATTAACTCCATCTTTTTTAAAATATTTACAAATAAATGCTCTTGAACCATAAAAATCTCTTAACACTTCATCTAATTTTTCTTTGACAATTAATGTATATGTAGGATGTGGTGGATTTAATTGTTTTTTAAATGAAGAACACATTGGTTTTCCGTCAAAATATTCTCCTTTTAAATCACCATTTATAGATTCTATGGCTTCTGTAATATTATTAAATATGATATTTAAATAACCATTCAATGTATTAAACATAAAATATATTTTTGTTGAAGCTGTTAAATCACAACCACGATTAAAAAAAGATTTTGCAGAAGCTATAACTATTTTTTCTGTAATATCAGAAGTAGCATGAAATTTATTTAAAAATTTAAGAGGAATTCCTCTTTCTAACATTCTTTTTTTCTGTGTAACTAAATTTTTAGTTAAGCAATCAATAAAATACATACAAGCTACATCATTATCAATATTATCAATATCAGTTTCATTAACAAAATTAGTCAATGATTCTTTAATTGTAGTATATTTAATACGAATTACTTCTTTAGCAATATCTTCTTTGCTTTGTGTATAATCTTCATCTTCATGATGTGTAGGGGAGCTTTTAAGTTTTAATGCTTTTAAACCTATATCTAACCAATAATCTAAATCATGAAATATTGGATGTTTTAATAAATCTTTTTTTGTATAATGAGCTTTTTTTGTTGTTGAAAAAGTAATTTTTTGAATAAAAACTTTAATTAAATCTTTAATTTGGTCTTTTAATACATAAAAACTAATTAATATAAAAAATGCCCAAAATCCTGCTCCAAATGTTTTTATATCATTCCATATTACAAGCCAACCTGAATCATTTGTTAGCATAGGTATTTCATTCATAATATATCCCTTTTATTATAATTTATATTGCATAAAAGTATTTATGAATATTAGCATAATACCATAATATCTTATTAATTGCCCAAAAATTCATAATTATAATTTACATTTTCAACTAATTCATACGGTTTATTATCTATTTCTTTATAATTTTTTGTATATTCAAAATAAGAACTATCACGAATAATTGTTGTCATATTTAAATAAAGTTCATTAACAATATCAATATGTCTTTCATTATCAATATAACCAAATTTTTTAATTGACGAGCATTCAATATAAACATACATTTTATCGATTGCCGTATTATATAATAAGTATGCCGAAATATCTTCAAATGAAACACAATATTGCTCGTAATTATCATAAATAATTTCGTCCCAAACAATTTCACCATCTTTTGATTTTTTTAAAAGACAATTTAAATATTTTATTTCTTCATCTTCGGACATTTCAGTCATATCATTATCAATTATTTCAAATGCACTCATTATTTTTACCCTATTAATAAGTTGTTATTTCACCAAGAATTTCCATATTATATTCAAATTCTACGTTTTTCAAAAGTTTTTCAGCTTTAATACCTCGTTGATTCTTAACTTTTGTAACTGTATATGTTTTGGTTTCTTCTTTTTGATTATAAACCCTATCATAATATGGATTAATTAATTTATTTTTATTATCTTTTTTATCCGAATATAAATCAACATATTCTTTATATTTTTCTATTGAATAAACTAAGTCAATAAATTCATCTTCATAATATGTTTCTGATAAAACCAATTTTTTAATTAATTTACCATGATTTGAATATTCAATATGTAATGACATTTTATCATGAAAATCATCATACAATTTTAATCTAACTTTAACACCTTTGGAATTTGTATATATTCCATAATACATATAGCATACTTTTCCATTATGCCATTCTCTATTCCAATTAATCTTATAATCCAATGTGGCAGCATTTAATTCACATAGATATAATGATGTTGTCATATCAAATTTAGGTAAATCAATACAATCTTTAATAGATATTTCAGTATTTCCTTGTGTCATAATTTCATTCTTTCACTAAATTTATAAATATGGTTAATATATACCATAATAAAATAATTTGTCAAGGGAAAAAAATATGGAAAATCAAATAACCAAAAATTTTACTTTATTGGAATTAACTTATTCCGATACCGCTAAAAAGAAAAATTTAGATAATATGCCATCACAAGCAGAATATAATAATATGAAAACTTTATGCGAAAAAGTTTTACAACCAATTCGTGACCATTTTGGTAAACCTTTAATTATTAATTCTTGCTATCGTGGTAAACAATTAAATGAAGCAGTAGGTGGTGCAAAAACATCACAACATTGTAAAGGTCAAGCAGCAGATATTGAAATTAAAGGTATGTCAAATTATGATTTAGCTTGTTGGATTCGTGATAACATGGATTTTGACCAATTAATTTTAGAATTTACAGATAATATTAAAAATGATATTAACGCTGGATGGGTTCATGTTTCTTATGTATCTCCATCTCAAAATAGAAAACAATGTTTAACTATTAATAAATCAGGAACTAAATTAGGATTCTAAAAAATAAACCGCTTTAAAGCGGTTTATTTAATTTTTATCACTGAATTAGTATTTTTAATTGGTGTTACCGTCATATCAACAACTTTAAATGTATCATCAGTATTAATATTTTGAACTATTTGAAATAAATTTACTTGTTGCCAATTTGAAGCTACATTATCACCTAAATAATAGGTTAAATTTGTTTTTGGATTATACCATATTTTAAATGTTTCTTTTACTGGTTCTGTTTCAGAAATTTCAGACTTAGCTGTTCTCCAACAACCATTATTTAATGTTATATTCACTTGTTGATTTGGAGCTTTATAATTATATTCATTCCATATAATTTGACTTGGTGTAAAATCTATACTTTTATATAAATTATCTTCTGTAAATCCATCAGCAAAAGAACATTTAATATTTGGTAATGTATATTGAACATTGGCAAAATAACCAATCCCATTAAATATTTGGTCTATACTATTGCAAGATTTAGAAACAAATAATGGTAAAGAATAACCTTCTGTCCAAGTATTAGTTCCTGTATATCTTCTCATTTTTTTATCAGTTAAATTTAACCAATATTGATTATTAGCTGGAGAAGCTGGAGCAGTATTACCGCAATATGTATTATTCCAAGTAGAACCACCAATAGTTTTATGTTGTGTATTATAACAAAATGTTAATAAATTCGGTACGTTAAAATATGTTCCATGAACAACATCGGAATCCAATATTTCATATGTTCCATCTGGATACCAAATTTTGGAACCTTTTAATACAGTTATACTACCTGTTGCTCCTTTCCAAAGAACTTGATTATTGGATTTAAAATATGTTTGAGATAAATCAATTTTACCTTTATGTATTTGAGCAATAGCATTATTGGCTTCTATTGCTACACCAAAACTATAACTTGATGAAACAATATTATTAGTATCTTCAACGCTATATTCTAAATTATATTCTATATTATCAGTTGACAAATAAACATTTCTTATATTATTTTCAAATACAACTTTAACATAATATTCTTGTCCAACAACTAATTCTGTTGTACTATCTTTCATAGCATTCCATTCTGTTAAATTACCTGTATTTGTATGTAAATAATATTTTCCATCAACATGATGAACAGCTAATGCGAAAAGATATTGTTTAGTTGCTCTAATTAATAATTGATATTCGCTATCACCTTGAGCATACTCTCCTATTGTAAATTTTGTAGCAATTTCATAATTATTTCCCAATTCTATTTCATTAGGTAAAGTTATATAATTTGTTGTTGAAAAATTAGAAGCCACTCCCATTTCAATAGATGGAACACCAACCATATTAATGTATAATGGGTCAAGTTTATATTTAACATCTTCTGGAATATGTGTTAAACAATTTGATTTACCAACTCCATAATAAACTTCTTTAATTTTAGCTGTTTCATTTTTATTAATAACAGCAGCAGGAGTCCAAGAAGTTATAAATCCATCAGTTATAGTATAATCATTCATTTTAGCATAATTGCGATATTCATTTAAAGAAGAATTTCTGTAATAAAACATTTTATTTGTTTTTGGGTTATACCATAATTGAGAACTTTCTTCTGTAAAAGATGGTTGTTCTACTTGATTATAATATACATTAGAAGCTGTATAAGAACAATTATCATCTAATTGCATTACTTTATTCCATGTTCCTGTAATATCAACACTATCAAAATAATAAACTATATTTTTAATTTCTTTATTAATTACTTTATAAGTACTGTCTTCATTAAATCCATTAGGAATTGAATATCTAACATTAGGTAAAACATATTGTAATTTTCCAATATATCCAAAACCATTAAATATATTTTTAATAGAAGTAATACTTTTACCTGATTCTGATGTTACACAGGCAAATGGTAATGAACATTCAAACGATTTTTCTGAAGAAGATGGGGCATATGTATAAAGTTTTTTATTTAATGTATCAAACCAAAATCTTCTTGGTGTAATATCACTCCATACAGGTTCAGAATCAGAAATTATACATTTACTATTATCTGTAACAGCCATTCCATTGCTAATTGTTCCATCTTCATTATAACCAACACAACATATTAATTGTGAAGATGATGAATTATAATTAACCATTTTAATATCATTATTCAAGATATTAAAATCACCATTTGGATTATAAATTTTAGAACCAGCTTTTAATGTTATTGAACCATCGCCACCTTTCCACCACATTTCATCATTTATAACAATATAAGAATTATTTAAATCAATAGAACCATTGAAAACACACACCGCTAACATATCTGCAGGTCTATTTCCAATACCAAATGATGTTGTATTAAAATATAATTTATAAGGTGGTGTAACATCATCAACTAAATTATAAGTTATTCCATCAGTTGAATTATAACCTTTAATATTTGTTCCATCATATTCCCATTTTAAATAATAATCAGTATTTGGAGATGGATTTAATAAAGCAAAACAATTAAAATAAGGTAAAGTACCATTATAAAAAGCAAGAACAATATGATTTGAACTAATTTCTATATAAAAACCTAATTTAGAATCTGTTCCACCAGAAGCATTTATTATTCTTCCATTTGTTGTTGCTAATGAACCACTATTAATTTTAACTCTAACTTCAAAAGATTTTAAATCATTTTCTGAAACAATTTTTGTCCCATTAAAATCCAATCTACTTGTTGTTGAAAATCCTGAAGCTATACCATTACTAACAGTTGGGGTTCCAACAAATGACACATTCATAGGATTTATTTCTACTTTTATATCATTATCAATATGTGTTACACAATTTGATTGACCAACACTGTAATATATTTCATTTATATTATGATATGAATTATTATAATTTCTTAAAGGATATGATTCCATAGCTGTTACTAATGTTTTTTCTGCATTCATTGTCATTTTAGCTATTGGGATTTCATATCTAATATCATTTGGATTTATTGTTGTTTTAATCATATAATTAGTTGATTTATTATATTCCATATTTCCTTGCGAAGCATAGTCATTTCCCATAGTTAATTCATGACTAGCAATGCAACTATATGTTCTAACATCTGTTATAGTAGTAGCTATATTTTTACATGTTCCATCTTCATTAAAACCATTCGGAATTAATCCTTTAACATTTGGTAAAATATATGCTTCTTTTCCAACAAAGCCACAACCATTAAATATATTATGAATATATGATATACCATGTGAACTACTATTAACATAAGCAATAGGTAAGCATAAATCTTTATTAGATTCAGCTAAATCAATAAATTTATTTTCAACTACATTATAAAATCTTAAAGCTGTTTCAGATGATGTTTCACCAGATTCAACATTACTTCCAACATATAATGTTTTACCATCTATCAAAAGTAAAATATGACCTGTCCAATCATTTGTAAGAGAATGATTAGACTCTATGTCTTTTTCAACAATTAAATAATTAAATTTTTTATTACCTTCTTCATCTAATCCATCTGGATACCAAACTTTAGAGCCTTGTTTAAGAATAAATTTACCATTACCACCATGCCAAACTATATTATTACCATTTTTAATATAACACTCATTTAAATCAATACTTCCATTAAAATATTGTGTTCCGTCATAATTTGTTCCTAAACAGAAAGTAGAATCATCAATTAATGCTACAGATGAATTAACAGTAATTAAATTAATATAATCTATATTATTAGTACTATAATCAACAGTATAAGCTGTTCCTGACCAAGCTATTTTTATATAATATTCGGTATTTAATTGCAAAGGAGTTTTTGAAGCAATTTGACCAGCAATATTCCAAGATGTTCCATTAGATGAAGCCCACAAGCATAATATTCCAGTTGTATTAACAAAACCCAAAACAAATAATGCAACTTTATTTAAACTACCGACCAAACGAATTCTATCATTAAACGTGGTAAAAGAACATTTAATAACCATTTCCCAAGGTTTGGAAACAAAATTAAAATTTTTTTCTAATATTAAATAATTTCCAAGAGAAAAATTTGATACAACTCCATTATTAAAAGTAGTTCCTGTTCCTTTAACCCTAACACCAGTTGGATTAGTTTCTACTTTAATATCTTCTGGTATGTGTATTAAACTATTTGATTTACCAGTACCATAGATTAATGACATTAATTATTCCTTTACAAAATAAAATACTCCAACTTCTGGAAAAGATGGTAATTCACTTACTACTTTAAATTTATTTTCAACTGTTTTTGAAGTTATATTTTCATAAACATTTATTGGTTTTATAGATGTAATAGTTTCTTCATTTTGAAATACTTCTAAAAATGGTGTTACTTGTTTTGCAGTATTCCAAGTTGTTCCATAATCATCTGTTGATTGAACTATTTTTTCATTAGGATTATACCAAAATGCTGTTTGTCCAACTGACATTGGTTTATCAACTTGATTATAATATAATTCCCAAGGATGATATTCTATTGAATTTTCTCCCATTAAATGAACATACCAATGATTATTCCAATCATTTATTATTTGCTTTGTTTGAACTTCTTCAATTTGACAATGAATATTTTTTATTGAACCATCTTCATTAAAACCATTTGGAATTATACCTTCAACACCAGGTAATACAAATATGATATTTCCAATATAACCAAAACCATTAAAAATTTGGTCGATTGAAATTATTTGTCCATTAGTGTCTGTTGTAAATACACATACTGGGAAAGACATAAGTGTTGTTTCTTGGACTCCACCAGTTACTGCTGTTATTTTATTATTTGTAGTATCATAAAAAACACCACCAGTAGGAACAGATGAGCCTGATGAGGTATTTGATATTGTTTGACGATATACCCCATTAGCTGACAAACCATTTGTACCAGCAGTAGCAAATAAAAAATACGACGTGCTTGCTTGCAAAGAAAGTGTCAAGTCAATATCTGAATTTGTTGTTAATGGATTAAATATGTTATCACCATTAGGTATATAAACTTTACTACCAGCTTTTAATGTTAAAGTTCCATTAACTAATTCCAATTTAATATTTTGTGGAATTTTTGTAATACAATTTGTTATATGTGTATAATATCCATCGACTCTTTTTGTAGGTATTTTACTTGTATCTAACATTTTATTCCTTTTTAATTATCCTAACGGAGTTATATTTGTTGCAAACCAAGAAGTCCCATTAAAATTTTCACAATATACTCGTGTACCTTTTTTTAAATATATTCTATCAGAACTAACACTCATAAAAGTTGATGACCCACAATAAAATATTATTGGACCTTGTGCATCTCCATATCTTAATTTAATATTTCCGCCGTCACTATTTGTTGATTGACAAAAAAACAATTCACAATCATATGGAATTACATATGATTGATTTGATGTAAAAGTAATTGTTTCTGTTTTATCATATTGTGGAAATGTCAAACCATTATTTTTATCAATTAACTGAAATACATTTTTATAGTTTAAATTGATAATACGACCAGTAGAATCTGTTTGATAAGTTCCACATACAAATTCCTTTAAATTGCTTCCGTATCCTGAAATCAAATAATTATCACCATTAATATTATAATTTCCGTAATTAAAATATCCCTCTATATTTAATGCAAATGAAAGATTTTTATCATTACCCATATCTGAACGAGTAACTACATTAGATGTCGTGAATTTAATATTATTTAAACTACCATCAGTATTTCTACCGTTTGGAATTAATCCTTCAACTCCAGGTAAAGCAAATATTGTGCTACCTATATATCCAAAGCCGTTAAATACTTGGTCGATTGAAACAAATCCTGAAGTACTAGAAACCGTTCCTATTGCAAAAGGTAAAGAAGTATTTGTTTCTGTCCAAACTGTATCCAAGTTGGTTTTTATTTTATTATTTAAAGTATCAAACCAAATGTCATATGTACTTGTATCAGGTTCAGTATTTCCACTATAAACTCTCGAAAGAGGAAAAAAATCAATAAAATTAATATCTTGTCTATATAATAAAATTACCATGGGAATATCATATAAACTAGATTCTTTTGTTCTGATTAAATCGGATGAAAATATATATTCATCAAACACACCTACACCATTTGGTATATACACTTTACTACCTGCTTTAAGTGTAAGAGTTCCATCATTAAGTTCTAAATGAATGTCTTGTGGAATTTTAGTGATACAATTTGTTCTAATATTATCATCTAATTTTGAATCAATTCTATTTTTTGTATATTCTGTTTCTTGAACCCAATTTAAATCAGTACCATTATTTGATAATACAAAATCATTTGTTGATTCATTTACTTCTGGAAGTGTACTATCATCAGGAGTAATATAAAATTCATTATCATTTAATTGTCCAGCTAATTTTAATTCTTCATATTTAGCTGTACTCATTTTATTAAATTTTAATTGAGGTATATCGACACTTGTTTTTGCCATAATAAAAATCCTTTTAAACTTATAAAAATATTTATTCATTTAAAAGGATTATAATTATTACTTAAAATTATTAAAATGATTAAAATTAATTTCCTTTTGCTTCTTTTTTCCAAACATCAAAAGTTAAAATTTCAAAACCTGGAAAGTTTTCTGATTGAGGAACATTTAAAAGATATTGTCTATAATCTTTATAATCTTGTTGTTCTTCTGCTGACATATCTGCCCATCTTAATGGATTAGAAACAACTGAATCTACATATTGAACTAAATAAGAATCTCTAATTTTTCTCATAGCTTCAGATTGAGCTTCTTTTATTTTTTCTTTACCAACATAATATTTTCCAGAAACTAATTCAACATCATCATTAACTTCTTCAATTTTAGTAAATTTCATAAAGATATTATTTTCTAAATCTTCACGATTTTCTCTTGCACTAGCAATAAATTCTTCACCATTTTGATTTATTTGATAACCTAAAAACATATTTTTTCCTTTTTAAATATTATAATAATATTTATATAATTATTATTTTATTTAGAACCTTCATCATATGTAAAAATACAATTTACAATTGTTCCACTATAATCTATTGTTATACTATCTCCTTTTTTAACTAATAATCCACCACCAATACGACCAGCATCAGTATTTGGAATTTGAAAAATATTTCTATAAGGGAAATCTGAATCATACATTGCTAATCTTGAACCAGCCCCCGAATCTACTGTACAATATATAAATCCATTATCAGGCATTATTAATTTTGTTCCAGAAGCTGTTAAATTAATATTGACATATTTTTTACTTGGTTTTCCAGCTATACTTGCCCATTCTGTATCATTTCTATCAACAGATTGGAATGGGAGCTTAGGTTGGAATGAGGTTATTTTAAAGCTAGTGTCTGTCGATAGTTTTCCCATAATATACCCATATGATTGAATCCACACACTTCCATTATCAGATTGATATATTTTATTATCTTTTTTCGAATAGTAAGAATACCATTTACCCGTTGCAGGTTGGTAAGGATATGTGTCTGCTTCTAAATAATCGGATAACGGATACATAGTACTGTCATTTTTTAAAATTACAGGCCAATTATTTAGACTTGCATGACTATTATAAAGTACAACATTACTAGTTACAGACTTAATATTATTTAAACTACCATCTTCATTATATCCATTAGGAATTAAGCCTTCAATTCCAGGTAATGTAAAAAGAGTATTACCTATATAACCAAATCCATTAAATATTTGGTCGATTGATTTAACTATACCTAGTTCACCAGACCCTTTTATAATACCAAGAGGTAAAGTTTCTCCTTCTTCCCAACCATTAGTTCTATAAACATAAATTTTATTTTCATCTGTTCTATAGCATCTATCTCCATTTTGTGGAGATTCTGGAAATATTTCTGCTGATACTGCTCTATTAAGTGCACCACCATCAAATAATTGTTGATTTATATTATAAAATATTAAATGTGATTCAGTACTTGCTATCCAAGAAAATCCTGAATAGTTAGTATCTAATATAATTTCATCAAATTTTCTTGTTATACCATCTTCTTCAAATCCATTTGGAATATAAACTTTAGAACCTGATTTTAATGTTAATGTTCCATCTTCAGATAATTCCAATTTAATATCTTGTGGAATTTTAGTTAAACAGTTTGTTTTTGAATTGTCAATTTTATTATTAATTTCATTAACAGTATTTAAAAATTCTGATGTTTGTGATTCACTAATTTCAGTTTCAGCATTATAAATAACAACAAAAACTTTATAAGCAACATAATCAGGATTTACTTTTGCTCCGTCTTGATATATTTCCGAACTATTAGATGCATTAAAACTAACATTATATGGAGAATCATTATCGGTATTTGCCCAATATGCTTGACCCACGCCAGATTTAGTATTAGAAAACGCTCCATTTGCTATATTTCCTGTTCTACATTGAAAATCACCAGTAATATTTGGTAAACTTTCACCTCCAAAAATAACAGGTTCTTGACCAGCTTTTAAATAAACATCTTTAAGCATAGGAACTTTAAATTTACCTGTATATTCTCCATTAATTGTTATATCTGATGATTGACTTCTAGTATATACTCCAGGTTCTGGAGCTAATAAAGAAATATTAGAAGAAAAATTAACATCTTCTATATATTGACCACCATCATAAACAGTTATAGTTCCTCTTTTATTTCCTACATTATCAAAAATACTATCTCCGACTAATGGATTTTCACTTTTAGTATATATAATATAATCTCTATCTTCCCAAGCATATAATGTAATTGCAGTACTTTCTAACCCAAAAAAACCACAACTTCCATTTGTCGATACAGAAGAATTAAATGTTGCATAATCAACTGATTTTCTTTTATTGTCAACTAAACTTTGATAAAAATCAGGAAATTTAGCTTTTTCATATTCACTACCATCACAAAATACGCAACCATCTGGGGCTACTTCATCTAATGTATAACCAAAAGAACCAATAATTTTTCCTGATGGTTTATCAACCCATTCCAATTCAGTTCCATTATTACTTAAAATTTTTCCACTTGTTTCTGTTGTAATTTCTGGTAAATTTGAACCAACAGTACTTAATAAAACTTTTTGTGAAACTTCATCATTTCCGAAATATAAAGTCATTATTCACCCCAATCTATCATAGTTGCTGCAATATAAGTTTTTAAAATTTTATACATTTCTGACCAATAATTTGTATCAGTTAATAATGTTCCAGCTGGAATATTATTTACCAATCCAACATAGCCATAACTAGCTGTATCATCATCAAAAGTTACATAATCATTTTTATTATAAATTGTTTCAGCTGACCAAGCTCCCATGGTATTAATACCAGAACCACTCATAATATTTACTGGGTCTGGATTTGGTAAATCACCATTATTAGTCCATGATAATGTATAACCATTTTCAATTTCTTCTATTTGTGGAACATAAGTAGAACCTTCTGTTCCGAAATTTAAATTATAAAAATATTTAATATCAACTAAATCACCTTCAGATAATCCATTAACCAAAGTAACAGTTCTTTTATCTTCACCTAATGAATATGCTGCTGATGTTAATTCAGTATTTCCAACATTTACTGATAAAACTGACTTATCATAAATTTCATGTGAAGCAACAAATTCTGTTTGACCTTCTGTTGCTGTAAATGATTCAACAATTCTTTGAGCATAATTAGTATAAATTGAAATTGTTTCAGGATTATCTAAATCTTTATTATTTGTAAAAGAAATAGTTGCTTCATGAACAGTTTGAGTTGTATGCGGTGTAAATGTAGCACCGTCTTCAATAACAACAGTATCAGGATTTGGTAAACCATTATCATTATCCCAAGTAATAGTTGTATTCAAACCTTCTTTTGAAACAGTAGGTGTAAATGTAGCACCGTCAGATACAATAACATCTTCAGGATTTTCCTTTTCTCCATTATTAGTCCAAGAAATGGTTGTATGAACACCAGTTTTTGAAGTATGAGGAGTAAATGTTACACCATCATAAATGTATGAATCTACAGGATTTATTAAACCACCGTCATTTTCCCAAGAAATTGTAGTTGTAATATTATCATCTCTTGTCAATGTTGGAGTAAATGTAGCACCTAATTTTAATTCCAAATTATTAAAGAAAGAAATTTGAACTCTTGTATTTTTAGGAACAGGATTTTTTAAAACTACTTTTGATAATGTTTCATCTAAATCCCATTCGGAATTCATAAGAACTGTATTTTCAATATTAACTGTAATTAATTCTTTTTTATTAACTATTTCACCTAATTCAAATGTAGTTGTATCTTCAACTGTTAAAAAAGTTTTGGTAACTATATTTGAAACTTCTGTTGGAATAATCATATTTCCATATACAATTACTTCAATATTTGTATCTGGAGCAATAGGTTCTAAAAAAGTAATTGTTTTATTATCTAACTCTAAATTATAATTATTAGATTGTAATAATAAATTATTAACATTAATATTAAATGAGCCTTTATTAGCAACAGGTTCATCTAAAACTATTTGAGATATTTCTTCTGCTGAATTATAATAGAAAAATGATTGCTTAGAATAACCAGCTAATAATATCCATTCTGATGGGTCAAATTCTTCTTTATTTGTTTTATTAACACGACATTGATAAAAAGAATAATTATAAACAACAATATCATCCAAAACATATGTTTCTGATGGTTTCCAATTATTTCCTTTTGAATCTCCGCTTGTTGTTGTTCCACCATGGTCATTAATATCTTTTATTAATTCATCTATTGAAAAATAATCAATTTTATTATTTTCATTAATACGCAAATAAGTATTTTGATTTCCACTATTTGAAACAGGAGTTTCAAAATCATTTATCATACTTGTATTAATTTTTATGTTAGGTGTAGTAACCATATTTAAAATCCTTTATTCTTATATATGGTATTTATATAAAAATAAATTGTATAATTTTTAATTACATATATTAAAATAAATATTAATAAAGGTAATAATTATGTCAGATATTAGTAAAATAAAATCAAGTAGAATAATAGATGGATTCCAACCAGGCGATTTATGCTATTCATTAAGAGCAGAAAAAGAAGGTTGGATTTTATGTGATGGTAGAGCTGTTTCAAGAACAGATTATTCTGATTTATTTGAAGCAATCGGCACTCAATATGGCGAAGGAGATGGGACAACAACATTTAATGTTCCTAATTTATCTGGTCGCTTTCTTCAAATGGACACATCAAAAGCAATAGGCACTTATGTTGAAGCTGGATTACCCGACCACATTCACACATCATTAGTTGCTTCGGATAGAAATGGTAACCCAGATGGTGGTGCTGATAGTGGTGGGAGATATTATTGGAGATATGGAACTACATATTATAATACAACTGCTGCATCAGCTAATAGTCCATTATATGGAAAATCAGAAACTGTTCAACCATCATCTTTTATAGTTAATTATTTCATTAAATATTAATATCCACAAGCATACCAATATCCATCAGCAATAGTCATATTTGTTAATGTGATATTAGTAGCTCCATTAGTAACAATCAAAGGTATTTCATCAAATGCAACTGGGAATGTCGGATTAGCAGATACACCCCATTGCTCTTTCCATCCATCAGAATATATACGATAACCAGTTGTTCCTAATTGCTCCGCAATTATAAATCTGTTTTCATAAGAAGTAGCTAAATCTTGTTTTGGATAAATTTTTATAATATTAGAATCTTTATATTCAAATTCACCAATTTTTCTATATTTTTCTTCCGGTTCATTTAATGAATAGATAAAAGATTCATTAGAAAATATATAATATATTCCGTATTTTCCATTTTCTAAATTTTCTATTTTTATAGAATTTGGCTTTTCAAAATTTATTATTTTATTTAATTCACTATCATAAAAATAACCATTAGATATTATGATAATATTTAAATATGTTGATAATTCTAAACCAACCAAAACATTTAAATTACTAACATTATTAATTATTTCTTCATTATTTTTATATGAAATTTCTGTTGGCGATAAAAAATATGCCAATTCATTTGCATGATTGTTATATTCATTTAATAATACTTCTAATCTATTATTATCTACTTTTATTGACATATTAATATCCTTTTGCAAACCAATTACCAGAAGCTATTGTCATACCTGTTTTTGTTACATTTGTTGCTCCTCTTTCAACAATCAAAGGTATTTCATCAAATGCAATCGGAAATACAGGATTAGCTAAATTACCCCATTGCTCTTTCCATCCATCAGAATATATACGATAGCCAGTTGTTCCTAATTGCTCCGCAATTATAAATCTGTTAAGGTAAGAATCATTTAAAGATTTTTTAGGGTAATAATCATAAACAATATTATTTAAAACTTTAAATTCAAATATTTTTTTACAAACTTTATCATTAGGTAATTTATCATTTAATGAAATATAATAAGAATATTCATTATCAGAATATGTTAAATAAACTTTATATAATCCATTTGTAGTTAAATAATCTGATATATCAATTTTATCAACATTTGTTTTATTATAAAGAATCATATTATTATAATCATTAATGTTTTTATATGAATAAATTGGACAATAATCTATTAATTCAAGTGAAGAATCTAATTGTGGTATATTATTTTTAGAAGATACAAATATTGTTTTATATTCTTCACCTTTTTTAGCATATACTAAAAAATAGTTATGGGCAGGATTTAATAAAGCAATATTATCTTTAATTTCTCCTACAATATTAAATTGTTGAACAGCAACATAATTTACAGCTGTACTTTTTGAAATAATATGTAATCTAAAATGTCTAAAATATTCAGATGTATCTGTTGTATATGTATTTGATTGTGCTTGACCAGTTGGCTGTTTTAAATTAACATTATCAACATTAACTAATGTTACCCAATCTAAATCATCATATGGGTGTAATACTTTTGAACCTTGAATTGTAAATACTAATGGGGATGCTATTCCAGCACCAGTTACATTACGATTTTGAATATAAAAACTTTTAGGTTTAACCCATTTAGAACCATCAGCTGAAACCGAATATACTAAATTAACAGGAAATGGAGCACCAGCTACATCAGCTGAAGCAAAACAATTATCACCTGTTGCCACTCTATTAAATGCTTTCCAAGGACTCCAATTAGCACTAGCATGAGGACTATTTGAAGAAGCAACACCATATGGGGATGTATTTGATGCCATGGTTGGTTGATTATAAACCATAACTGAATAATCACAACCATTTTGTTCATCATTATAATGTTCATTAATATCATTAATTATATAGGTATTTTTTTCAAATTTATATATTGAATTTACTCCCCATATATCATTATAAACATTTAATGTCGCTGTTGTATTTTCAGTATTAAATTCATATCCTAATTTTGAGTGTAAAAATGTTTGACCTTTTCCAATAGTAAAAATATTTTCATTAAATGAAATATCAAATCCATTTGTTAAATTATTTCTACCACATTTTTTATTAAAATCATTTAAAGTAGAATATTCTAAGCAAGTTTCATCATTTGAAACTGTTAAAATTCCATTATCAATAGCATCTGGTATATATTTTTCAAAACGATTAAATTTTACTTTATTCATATTAATAACCTTCTACTTTCCATCTTTGTTCTGCGATTGTCATACCTGTTTTTGTTACATTTGTTGCTCCTCTTTCAACAATCAAAGGTATTTCATCAAATGCAACTGGGAATGTCGGATTAGCAGATACACCCCATTGTTCTTTCCATCCATCAGAATATATACGATAACCAGTTGTTCCTAATTGCTCCGCAATTATAAATCTGTTTTCATAAGAAGTGGCTAAATCTTGTTTTGGATAAAAATAAGAAATAGATTTATCTAATTGAGTTTTAAAATATCCTAATTTTATTCCGTATGTATATCCTTCTGGCATTGTTGGATATTCATCTAATGTAGTAACTATTTTTGGTTCAGGATTTTCTTCATTTTCTTTACCAATTACAAAAACATTATAATAACTTTCAGGTAAAGAATATCCTTTATATCTTCCAATAATTTCAAATCTTCCGATAGATACAGAAGTATTTGCTATTGAACTTAAACAAACATATTTTATTGCCTTGTATAATTTGTCATTATCATAAGGTTCATAATCATTCCAAGCATTATTAATTTTATTTTTAACTATTGTGTTTATATTATCAACGTATATTATTTCTTCCCATTCATCATTTAAATTTAAACCATATATTTTAAATGAAATCATTATAGCATGGGTATCTGTTTCAGTAATATTTCTATTTTGAATTGCAATAGTATCTATTGTTAAAGGGTATTTAAAGTTTATTTGTAACCATTTTGGTAATGATGATTCTGTTGTATGCCAACAATCCCTTTCATCTATATTTGAACCATCAAATGCTTTCCAAGGATAATATTCATTTAAATAATCTTCAGCTTCTACTGTCATATATTCAGATGAATCATTAGCTGATAATATAGGTTGATTCCATAATTTAGAATTTATTTTATCTGCTGTTCCATTATTATCTATCGATTCATCAATATTTTTAGATTCACCTATTATATTTAATTTATATCTTTTACCGTTTATTTCTGGTGATAATAATGAACCATCTGAATATGTAATTATATTATCATTTATTGAAATAATTTTAAAATCTTTAATCACGTCATCGGAATTTAAAAAAGAACTAAAATAAAACTTATTAACCGATTTTATATTATTATTTTCACTAATAATATAATTATCAGCAACTAAATCTATATCATTCATATTTTTAATTCGTTTTAAATTAATTTTGTTACTCATTTAAAACCTTTATATAATAGATAATGATTTTCTTTTATCTTGATATGCTTCTTCATATAATTGAAATAAAAATTTTGTTAATTCAATTAATTCTTTTTTATTCATTTCTCTAACATTTTCTTCTTTGCCACTTGCATCCCAAATTTTAACTGTCATATCATCATCAAACATTTTTTGTAATATATTTGATAAATCGTTGACATATTCTGGACAATAATATAAACCATTTGTATATAAAACAGGTGTTTTAATATAATTTTCAAATATTTCATTATATGTTTTTATTGATTTGTTTCTATGATATTCATTATCATATAAAGAAATAGGATAACCATTTTCATCTGAATCTATTTTTCTACCATTAGTCATATCATTTAACAATTTATCATAATATTCTTTTGATATTTCAACAGCTTCTTTTGGTATAAATGAATTTACACCTTCAAAATAAAAACCTTTTTTATAATAAAATATTTTCATATTAATATCCTTTTGCAAACCAAGAAATTGATTCTTCTGTTGGAGATACTGTAAATCCATTATTATCTTTTGTTAAAATTTTAACTCCGTTAGCCATTACATACAATAATTTTTTGTATGGTTGAGTAAATTTAATAGCTCCTTCGACTGGAACAGATTCTCCCCATTGTTCAATTATTTCAACAGGTTTAAATGTTACATTGTTATATAAAGTTTGTTTAATATAATTATCACCTATTTCACCATTTAATGAACCATTTAAAAATGATTTTGTAATATCTTTATTTGGATATATATTTTTAATATTCCAATTTTCATCAGTATTAAATGTTCCAATTAAGGCAAATTTTGTATAACTAGTTGGTAAATTATCAGTAATTTCTTCTTCATTATAAGGAGATGTTGCAATATCATTTAATGTTCCATCTTCATTTCCAATAGCATATATATAATAATCACAATTTTTTGTTAAGAAATCCTTATATGTTGCATTTATTTTAATTTCATTAGCACCAACTGTTTGACCATAAGAATTTTTAATAGTTAAACCAACAGTATATCCAGCTACTGGATTAGGTATTTCAACATGAGAATGACCATAATCTTCATCTAATGCTGTAAATGAAGCTACAACATTATCAGCTGAATCAATCCATATATCAATATCTTTTGAATGGTTATTTACGCCTGATGTTTGATTATAAAAATCTATTGATTTTACAATTATTTCATATGGTAATTTATATTGCCAAGTTGCTGTTGTGTTATTAGCTAACCAACCATTACCTGAACCTTGTAAGCCGTCCATAGCTCTGTAACCTTCACGGTCTGTTTGAGCTTCACTTGTAGATACTGTACCATATGGGGTTGTATTTGATGTCATAACTGGTTGTGTCCAATCATCTTCTGTATATCCAATCATACAACCATTTTCATTTCCTCTTTCAAATTCTTTATTAGGATTTTTAATTAATAAACTATCATTATGAAGCATAACAGTTTTATCATTTGATAAAATAGAACCAATTTCAAACTGTAATTTATCATCTTTTGTTTTAGACATACCTTCATGTTCAATCTCTTTTGTTCCTTCAATAATTGAAACTAAATAACCATTTGGTATATCTCTAACTTTAACATCTGATGATAATTTATATGATGTAATCATTTCAAAATCAGATTCATCTTTTTTAACTGAAACTATTTTTCCACCATTATTTTCAAATGTTGTCAATGTTGTCAAGCCTAATAAAGATAAAGAATTGTCTTTTTCAGATAAATTATATCCTGTTCCATTTGGATTTGATACCAAAAATCTATTTGGACGATTGACAGGATTTGGAACATCATTATGTTGTAATACCGCATTACCAAAAACTATAACTTCAATATCAGCTCCAGCTTCAATAGGTTCATTAAATGTTATTATATTTCCAGATTCATTTAATGTATAATTATTTGATTGAAGTAATGTATTTCCAACATTAACTAATATATCGCTTGTTTTATATACAGATTCTGGTAATGTTATTTCAGTTGTTTCTTCATCAGAATTAAAGAAATATGAATTTTTAACATAACCACAAATTAATTTCCAATTTTCTTTTTCAAAAATATCGGAAGAAATATGTCTATTAATACATTGATAAATTGAATTATCATATATACATATATTTCCTTCAGCAAAAGAAATATGTGGTTTCCAATCTTCAATATTAACTTTATTATCATAAGTATCTAATACAACATTACTCATAACCAAAACTTCTACTAAAGAATTGGCAGGTATAGGATTAATAAATGTTATTGTTTTTCCATCTGGTTCTAATTCATAATTTTGAGATTGCTGTAATATTCCGCCGATATTAATTATCAATGCATCTTTATTAGGAACAGTTTCAGTTAATACAATTTGATTAGATTCAATTTCAATATCAAATATTTGTCTTTTAGATGACCAACCAGCTATTAATTGCCATTTAGATGGGTCGAACACTTCATCCGAAGTATGTTCCTCTATACATTTAAATAATGAGTTATTATAAACGCAAAAATCATCTACTTGATACTTAATATTTGTTCCCCAATCCGATATTTTTATTTTGTCAGTACTAGAAATTGTAAAATTAGGATATTCACCTTCAATAGTGATATTAGAACCTTCATTTAAAGTAATCAATCTATCAGGTAAAGTATTAACTATTTCTAATTCATCCGTAATTTTAATACCATTACCAGCTTTATACATCGCAGATGTTCCATATATTGTTACATCATTTGATTCTGGGTCATGTTCAACAATAATTTTATCATTACCAGCTCTAATATTTTCTTGCTTAACAAATTTTGAAACATCAGGAATATTTGCTCTAATATTAATCTTATTAGTGTCTTCTATAGGAGTAATTGTAATTGTTGTATCTTCTGGTATAATATCATCACCAGTTAAAAATCTTTCAGTTGGAATATCGCCAGCGGATATTGTTATATTATTTGTTCCTTCTTCTTGTGTAATAGTAATATTAGAACCAGCTTTAACATTTTCAACTTTTAAATTATCTGATGTCAATTCTTTTACATCATCACTAGATAAGTGTATTGATTTATCATCAATATGTTGTTGAACAGTAGCATCAACACCACCACTTTCTGTTTTTGTAACATCTTCAACAATCGTAGCTAATGTTTCTGGATTAATTTTTTCATAATTATTAGCATCTTGTTTAATTACTAATTCGGCAATTTTTTTATTATCTAATATGCTTACCATTTATAAATCCTCATTTAATAAACTTATAAAAGTATTTATTGAAACGTAGATGTATATCTTTTTCATTTGTATAAATATTTTAAAGGAGTTAACATGTCGGATATATCAAAAATAGATATTAATAGAATAGATGGATTAGAAAATCAATTATCTTCTATATCAGATAAATTAAATGAATTAGAATCATTATTAACTAATAAAATTAATGTATTAGAAAATAAATTAACAGATAAAAATTATGTTTTACAATATCCAACATTAAAAACAGAAGGTCGAATAACTGTTCCAGCTAATACAGATTATACACTAACAGAAAATAATTGGGTATGGTGGGGTAATACAAGTTATGTAGGTCGAAGATATTTTTATGTCAATAATATTTTATTTGCTACCTCATATGGTTCTTCTGGTAATTGGGAAGAATTTAACAGTATGTTTATTCCATTAAAAAAAGGTGATGTCATACGTCATACTGGTAGTAATTCTATTTGTTATATATATCCAAATTAAAAAAACTCCCTTTAAAGGGAGTTTTTTACAGAAATTCTGTTGCAAGGTCATCTGTTACCCCACTATTTTGTAATTATGCAATCCTATTAGGATTAAGCAGCCATTACATTATAGTTATAATTAACGTTTTCATTAGCGTTCATTTTAATTTGAACCGATAACGGTGGTATCTCACCGGAAATCTAAACTAATCTTTACTAATCACTGTCAACCCTTGTCTGCCCCATAAAAATAAGGAGATTATTGGAATTGCACCAATTCGGTGTGCACACCTTTTCTATATACCTGTGGCTAACAGTTTATCTCCATTGGTGAAGCAGGTGGAATTCGCATCCACGTCCAGTAAACTCTATTTCATTGTTTTCTATCAACTTCAAAATTATTTATAAACTATTTTATTTTAATTGTCAATAAAATAATTTAGGACATAAATACAGTTATAAGCAATAATAATTCCCGTGCTAATTTGAACAACAATAACTCGATGCGAGAACTTGATTTAAATGAATTTGTATGAATATGTGTTTCTCGTAAATTACTTGGATTACCACCAGTTCCTAATTCCATTTATATACATCATTTTTTAATGTAATATACGGAGAAACTAAATCTAACTTAGTTTCTTTAATAAACATAGGTGTTAAAAAATATACCAATGCAGTATATTTCATATTTGATGTTTTAGATTTAACTGTAATAAATCCTCTATCATACATATAAGGATATCCTTCCAATTTATCTAAATAATGAACTACATCACTAGCTGTAACTTTAAATAATTCTCCTTCAAATTTTTTATCACCTGCAACAATACCAGGAAAAGAATTACTAACACCAACCATTCTATATTCTGATAAATCAGAAACTACATCATCAACATAAATAGCTTGTGCTAAATCCATATATCCGTTATTATATTGACCACGCATTAATGTTCCATATACCATTACATAGATATATTCATTTTCTGCATTATTAGACATCATAAAGCCTTTCTCTAATTCTTCTAATTAATTTATCCAAAGAATCGAAGAAATGATAGTCATAACCGTAATCTAATATATAATTATTATGAAAATATCCATCTTTATTTAATTGTTCTTCAATTAACTTAATAGCAGATAGTTGTTTATTAGAAGTAATGCACCTATAATTTACCATTAATGTTTGCTGTGTATTTACTATTCTAATCCAACCTTCATCAAATAAAGAATTTTCTTCAGAAACTTCGGAATCAATTTTTTTATTTAAAAGTTGTTCCATAAATTGTTTATGACCAAAGTCATTAAAAATAGTATGGATTTCTCCTAACGGAGAAATCCAAAAACCGTAAATATTGACCATTTTTTAACTCAACTAAAATTGTTCTATTTCATCGTTTAAATCATGTTCATAATATTTTGTAAAATAATTTTCCATTTCTTCTATTTTTTTCTTTGAAACTTTACCAGTAGAAATTAAAAATTCTTTTACTTTATCGAAATCTCCTCTACGCATCGCATAGCCGATAATAGAAATTAAAGTATAATTATCTATATCTGATGATTCAATATACTTTATATAAAATGGTTTGTCAATAATTTTTTTCTTAAAATATTCTTTAATTTCTGATTTTAAACTATTATTTGGTAAATTATTATATATTTTTTCAATATCAATATTTTGTGAATAATTATCCAAGGCATTCCTTATCATTAAAGATGCTTGTTCATCATTTAAATATCCAAATAAAAAGTCTAATAATTTATATTGAGATTTATCAATAATATCAACTATTAAATCACTATCAATCGATGATAATAAATTAGTTGACATTTGAGGAACTAAATAAGCTATTCTATCACACAATGGAACATCATCTATACCATATCTTGTTGATACCAATCTTTTTAATGTTCTTTCAGATGTATTAAATACAGCATCAGATGACGCTCTTTTATACATAACAGCTGGTATATATTTGTAAGAAATATCAGCAATAGTTCCAGGAACAATATCCAAAGAATCATATAATGAATTAATTACTCTACCTAATTTGCTACTATTAAATAATTTTTGAATTATTTGGTCTAATATTCTTTTATTAGATGTCATATTCAATAAAATTTTTGGGTCATTAGATATTTTATCAACTAATTCCATCAATGTATCATTATCCAATAATTCATTTCTATTAACTTTAAATCTTGGAAAAGTTTCAATCGGTCTAGCACCACCAGCAGAAGAAATATTTTTAATATATAAATTTTTATCCATGCCGTTGATTTCTTTTTTATCTAATACATTTATCATCCAATTAACAAATTTCCATAATTGTTTATAAAAATCAACAATTTGATTTCTCATCTGTGAATTTAAGAAATCACGAGGACCTCTCCATTCAAGAGTATTATTTGAATGAACATTTAATATAGAATATTTTTCAGTATTTAATAATGCAACAATAGCTGAAAAATCAAAATCTTCTATTGCTTGTTTAAGAGAATCTAAATAACCATCATCTGACCAAGCTGTAATAAAATTATATTGAATATCCTCATCTTGATAATTTTTTGTAACAAATGTTGATAATAATTTTCTACCATTATCGTCCATAGCTAAATTAGATACAATCCAAGCAGCATCTTCACCTGTTATATTATCAAATGATAAATGATGATGAAATCCACAATTTTCATTTGTATAGAAATAATGACCTTGCATACCGTCATAAAGCATTTTTATAACTTTTTGTATATTTTCTGGATTAAATCTTAAAACAGGAGAAGCATATTCAAAAGAAGATTGAAATGGAACTTTATCTAAATCACCAAATAATTCTTCTAATTCTCCTCTTGTTACTTCTTCATCTTCATACATATACATATCATCATCAGGGTCAATGATTAATACACAACCTTCTTCGGCTGATAATGAGCCATCTCTATGAAAATCTCCATCAGGTCCAATTCTTTCATCTATAAATTCAATAACCCCACTACCATCTAAATCAGGATTTTCAACATTAACATAATCATCTGCATATGCTTCTAATTCAAAGCCGAATGTAAATTCTGAAGTTAATTTTCTTTCTAAAAGTAATGAATTATCCATCATATTTAATCCTTAACATAATTTTTAATTTTAAATCTAATATCTGTATCTAATTTTGCAAAAATTTTATCATATCTTGAACACAAAGCAATAAGAGCTTTTAAATCTAAATTATCAGTATTGATAATAAATGATGCAAAAGAATATAATTGTGGTTTTTCAAATAATGCTCCAATAATTCTATTATTCCAAATGGTTTTTATATCATTTGGAAAGTCTGACATTGCTGATTCATAATATGAGGAAGACGGAGCTGATAATAAGAAATTATTTTTATAAGCAATTTTTAAAATCATTAAATTAAGTTTTAAAAATAGTTCTTCTTCATATCTATAATGATTAAAAATATAAATCAATATCATTTCATATGTAAACCCATTCCAAGATTCACTATTATCAATTTGAGAATATATAAGTTGATAAAATCTTCTAGCATCTAATAATATATCACTTCTATTTAAAGTATTAATAAAATCATATAGATATATTTCTCCGTTATTTAATTTAGTTGTAAGATTATCTAAAATTACACTTTCATCGATATATACTTTAAATTCTCTTAAACTATTATATGCTTTTGTTATATTTCCACCATATACTGATGTTAATAATTGAAATAAGTTTTCTGCAAATTGTTTTTCATTTGAAACACCCATTTCATATAATTTATCTAATATATCAACAAAATTATATTCATAATTAGCAATTAATGATTGTAATCCCTTTCTTTTTTCCATAACGAAATTATAAAAAATTTCAGGATTATGCATCATAGCATGCATCAATTTTTCACTAATAATAGTTCCACGTTCTGTTTTTATATTTAACGGTCTATCATTATATCCATGAGTTCTATATAAGAATTCTAATTCTCTATCTTTATTGTATTTTTCATCTGATTCTTTTGCTTTTGTTAATGCAGAAAATAATTCATCTTTTGTTATATCAGTATCGAAAATTGTATCTCTTGCTTGATATTCAATTATTTTATTAATATAATAATTGAATTTTTTATAAAAAGATTTTATTACTTCGATATTTTGGTCATTCAAGAAATCACGAGGTCCTCTCCATTCAATAGTTCCATAAGGGTGAATACGAAATTGACGATATTTTTCATCATTTAATTTTGATAATAATCTTTTCCAATCTTTTTTTATTATTGAATCTCTGATATCATCTAAATCTGATGTTGGAGCCCAAGTACTATTCATATCAATATCGCCTAAATAAGTCATTTTATGACGAAATTCATTATCCATACATAAACTTAAATATATCCAAATAATATCTCTTTCCGTTATACCTTTATAAGTCAAATGATGGTGGAAACCACACGAACTATTAGTATAAACACCAATATCATCTAAATGAGTTACCATATATATTGTTCTTTGAAAATTAGCTGGTGTGCAATCCATAACAGGAGAAGCCCATTCAAATGAATTGTCATCTCCATAAGGATTAATAGAGCAGTCATTTTGAATATCGCCATATTTTATATCATTTTGTAAAGCTCTTTCATTAAATAAATTATTTAAATTATTTTCTATCGCTCTAGCTCTTTCTCCAGTTATTTCATATTCATTATCAACTTCTAAATCATATTCTTCACTTGTACTATAATAATCATATTCATTACTATATTCTCTATAATCCGAAAGTCTTGCACAACCTTCAAGCTCAAAACCAAAAGTGAAATCTGATTTTAATAATTGTTCATTTAATTGTTGACTCATTTCATTATCCTATTTAAATTTTCTTTAATTTGTTTTATAGCATTTACTATTTTTGAATAAAATTCATATGCCTTATTATCTACACCTTTTAAATTATTAACTCTTTCTTCAAAATCGCCATATACATTAGTGAAATCATATACAGTATTATATAAACATTTCACAAAAATTTTATTATTTTTATTTTGTGTTGCTAAATCCGTAATTTTTGAAACAATATCGGAAACATCTGAACTTTCAAATAAACCTCTTTCTAATAAAACAATAATAAAATCACGAGGAAACATTTTTTCATCTATAATATATTTTCCATATTTATGTATCATGCCTAATGATTGAAATATCTTTTCCCAAGTATTTGATGGTAATTTATCATAGAACTTTTTAACGAAATATTCAAATACATATTTTTTATCCTGTGAAAGATTACTAAAATATCTATAAACATAATTAGAAATATATTTTTCATCTTCTTTAAATTGAAGTAAATATTCAACTATTTTTTCAAATAATGTATATTCTATATTGTTATTAAAAAAACTTCCAAAATCATTATTTTCATTAATTAACAAATTGAAAAAATATCTTATTGTTGATATATCATCCATTTCTATTAATTTTTTTAATATATTTGTCGCAAATGTAAAATCAGCATACATATCATCTATATATAACTTTAATATTTTTTCAACTGATGGTGTATAATCTGATTTATTTTTTATCATCAATTTAATAAAACGATTGACATATTTTTTTTCAATATCATCACTAATTATATTTTTCATTTTGGAAAAACGAGATTTCTTATTAAAATTATCAATGTAATCATTTACCTTTACATCTTCACCAAATACTAATTTAAAATAATTTTCTTTACTAATACCATTAATATGATTATCAGATATAGATTTACTCATCCAAGAAACAAATTCATGTAATAATTTAAAGAAATCATATACAATATGAATACCTTCATAATCATCTAAGAAATCACGAGGACCTCTCCATTCCAAAGTTCCTTGTGGATGAATATGTAACATTCTATATTTTTTAGTTGAAAAATATTGTGCCAATTCACTATATTTTTCTTCATTTATTAATTTACCAATTTTTTCAAATACACCTTTTTCGGCATATTCTTCATTAAAAAAATTTAAACCTTCAAAATTAGTAATTTTTTTAAACATTGGTTTATCAATGGATAATTTTGAAATTATCCAAATAACATCTTGGTCAGTTATGTTAGGAAAAGATAAATGAACATGAAAACCACAAGATTCATTAGTATAAAAATTATGATTCATTAAATAATCCAACCCATGAATACTTCTTTTTAAATTTTCTGGTGTAAATTGCATTGTTGGTGTTGCCCATTCAAACGCATAATCAAATCTATTACTAGGTTCTAATGAACCATCGTATTTAATTTCTATTTCATCTTCAGAAAAATTAAAAGCGGTTGATATTTCTTCTTTTATTGCTTCATTTAATGAATCATAATCGACTTCATCATGATAATCATCAGAAAAATCAATCAAAGCATCTTCAACCATTGCTTCAAGTTCAAAACCAAACTTAAATTGAGAAGCTAAATATTTTTCTAATAAAATCTGTGTCATTACATCTCCTTAATACAATTATTTATAATAAAACCTCTTAATTTTTATTAGATTAAGAGGTTTTATTATTTAATATATTCGGAGAATTTCTTTTATTTCTATTAAACAAGAAATTAAATTGATATCAGCGTAAGCAACCGTTTCATGTTTATATAGATATTCAGCAATTTTTATTAAAATTTTATCCCAATCAGATTGATTTGTTGTAATCATTTCTAAATGATTATACATAAATTGATAAAATAAAACTATTTCTTCTGTTGGTATAGATTCAGAAATAAATTTTTTCAAGCTCAATAAATCCATTTTTTGAAATGAAGTTAAAACAGTTGTAAATTTATCTACTGAATAATTTTCATTAGAATTTAATGGTTGTAAAACATTATTAATAGTATGTCCAGCAATAGAATTCAAACAAGCTCTTAAATCTGGATAATATGTTTCAACATATTTAACAATAGTTTCGGCATTTGCGAAAGATATATTTTCATTACGCAATATTGTTACAATACGAGTAACAAATTCATTAAATTTTAATGAATTGAAGTGATATGTTTGACAACGAGATATAATAGCTTCATCAATTTTTGATATATCATTTGTTGTAAATATAAATCTACACCAATTTGAATATTGCTCTGTAACATACTTTAGCGAAGATTGAGCTTGTTTCGAAGCTCTTTCAAATTCTTCTAATATAACCAACTTAAATTGATTATTCATAGGTGGAACTGAAGCATACTCAATAACTTTACGCATATCATCAATTGATGTTTTATCAGATATATTTAATCTAATAAAATCGGTAATACCTAATTCATTTATTAACACATTAATACTTGATGATTTACCTGTTCCTGGATGACCATATAATAATAAATGGCTATCAATAAATTTATTTTGAACCCAACTTCTAAATTTATTTTCATATTCATCATTTATAAAAACCAAATCTTCTAATTTTGATGGTCTGTATTTTTCTGTTAATAATTGAGTCATATTATCCTCTTAATCTATTCTTTCCATTTTACTAAAATTAGTATATGATACTTCGTCAACCAATAATAAATGTTGTAATTTACAATCCAAAACAACATTATTATTATCTACACTTCCAATCCCAAATGAAGTTATATATTGTCGTTCTGGTTTTATACTGTTTATTATATTAACATATACCCATATCTCTCCGTCAATATATTTTACATCATATAAATCACCACAAGCGTTCATAATTGATGCTTTAAAATCAACGGATTGAATTTCATCATCGCTATCTACAACAAATATTTTTTCATCTTTTAAGCGATTAACCATATCATTATACATTTCATCAATAACAGATTTAGGATATATTCTTCCCGTTGAAGTTAATTCATCTGCTTTTAAAATACAACATTTATATTTCATATCTATTCTCTATTTAAATATTCCCATAAATCATTAACCGTTTTAATATCCGCAATAACTTCATGAGTATTAGCATCATATATTTTCATCATATCTTCATTATATTCATATAAAAACCAATAGATATAATCTCTTTCAATATCAGTAAAAAATATTTTTTCTAATAAATTATATGGTTGTATGATTTTATCAGAAAATTCTACTAAATCTATTAATCCATTACTACTTTGATAAATTGAATGTATCAACTTATCTTTTTCTTTAATTTTATCAATATAATCAATAAATTGTTCTTTGGATATTTTATCTTTTAACATATTACCCTCATTAAATCATTAATTGAAATAAAATAGAAGCCATGAATCCAATTAAAGAAATATAAAAAATTCCAAGTAAAAAATTAATAATTTTTTGTTTAAATTTATTTTTATTATTACCGTGCCATTCATTCCAATGCTTTTGAACATAACATTTTAATTCTAAATCATTCGGTAAATGGTCTTTACCAAAAATAGCATATAATTCAGGATATTTTCTTTTATCAAATATTTTATTTGGAACCCATTTAATAAAACTTTCTGGAACTGCACCTTGAATATCCATAACAAAACCAATCGGCACATCATCTTTCAAAGGTTTATTATTTGTAAAATCCCACATATCATTTCGTTTACATGCTTTAATTACTGTAATTCTTTCCATATTATATCCTTAATAATTATTATTAATGGTAAAAATTTTTTTATCTGCGAATATTGTAAAACAACCATCTTCACCCATAGATGCCGTTTGTCTATATACCCACCCTTCAGAATCAACAACAAATTTCCAACCTGTTTTCTCTAATTCATCCATTTTTCTTTTTGATTCTTTTAAAGATTCAATCCATTCTTTATTAAATGGTAAATTATATAATTCAGATTCTTTTTTCTGATATTTTATTTCTTCATCAATAGTTCTAAAATCATTTGGTGCATCTAAATCTGGTTGTTCTGTATAAATATCCCAATCTAAAAAATCAGGATATTTTTCCAGACATTCATTTATTTTATTTAATACAGCTCTAACTTTCATCTACAACTCTTTTTGCTTTCAAAGTTTTACCATCAGCTTTAATATGAGTAATCTGAAAAGGGATACCACTATTAGAATAAAATATATTTCCTTTTTGAACAGTTGATGGTTTTAAATCTTTATAGAATTTCCAGCCATTACTTTCTTGTTCCAAAGGTGTTTCCCAATAAAATTGTAATTCCTCACCATCTTGCTTAGAAATTAAAATTTCATAAGTTTGCTTTCTCTCAACTACTTTTTTAAACCAATTAAACATTTTAATACCTTTAATTTTTTCTATTATAGTAATTGTTAATATACTCATAAATATCAAAATTGTCAAATATTTTATTATATTCCAATTTTTGTTCTTCAACTTTTTGAATTAAATCTTTATCGTCACCTTTTCCAGCATAAGCTATTTCAATACGTCTATATTGTTTTGAGAAATAATGTGGTAATTTCTTTTCTTCTTCATCTGTTTCTGTATCATTGTTTATTAAATATTGACTTAATTTAATTATAATAGCTTCTTTGATATATGATTCTTTCATTTCATTTTGAACTTCTTTAATACAATCAATACAATCAGCAAAACATTTAAATCCATCTGTTTCATAATAATAAATTTGACCATATTTAATATGAGAATAATCAATAAAGACTTGGAATGTAAAATAATCTATGGCATCCCAAACTCTTTCTCTTTCATCCCATTCTTCTTCACTAAGATTTTCATCTGGGTCTGTCTGATTTTGATAATAATAATCTTCAATATAACCCATTTCTATAAGATGATTAAATAAACCGTGTTCATCAATAACAATACCATAAATTTTATTTTCAAAAGATGCCAAAGAAATTGCTGGTTTAAAATCATATCCAGGATTTCTCATATGAGTATAATCAATTTCTTGTTGTTGAGCTGTTAAAAATTCCGTTACACCTTCTTTAATTACATCATAAGTAACATCATCAGGAGATTTATACCTATCTTCAACTTTTTCTTTTGGATAATATTTATTTAACTCCATATTTAATGTTACATATAAATCTCTTGGAATACTATCATAAAACTTTTGTTTCCAACCATACCAATCTAATAGATTCAAACAAATATTACGAGCCATTTGGTAATAATATTTTTGACTTGTAAATCTCTGCGATTCATCACTAACCATAGACATCCATTTAGATAATGAATCAAAATCTTTAATATATTGTTCAGGAACTTTAAAACCTGTATAAACTTTTATACTCATTTAATTTCTCCAACATCTTTTAATGCTTCTCTTGCTACTTCACCTCTATCAACAATTTCTTCTACATATCTTGAAGAATTTTCCGACATCATAGCATATTTTAAATATTCTGGAATATATTTTTTAATATGTTTTTCAGAAGCATAGAATTGTAATGCTTTTTCATATAATTTAATAATTTCTAATAATTTACTTACTTCATATTCATTATCCATAGTATTCCTCTCTATCTAAATATACAGGCTTAATAGTAAAAATATTTCCATTAAAATATTTCAATGGTTTAACTTTAATTAAATTATGATGATAACGTATCGGAAAACACCAATTTAATAATATTTTTTGGCAATATTTTTTATATCTTCTCCAAGATAATTTTTGAAAATTAGTTTGAAAATATATAAATTCAGGGTGTTCTTTACAAAAGAATTTATATTCAATTTCTCTACTTAAATTTTTAAAAGCATATTCTTCACTAAAAATATCATAACAAATATGTTCTTCCAACATTGTTTTTTTATATTCTCTTTGAGAAAATATATCTTTTAAAATATCATAAAGTCGTATCATCAGTAATTCCGAATTCTTTTAATTGTTCTGGCATTGTTTTAGATACAGCCATTACACCAGTTTTATAAGATTTTGGAGATATATACCATAATTTAATTGGTTCTCCATTTATTTCCATAAGCATTGAAGTTGACCAATGACCATGTTCGAGCAAAATCCAATCGCCAACTTCAATACCTTTAATATTTTCAGCTTTATATTTGACTTTAGCCCATCTTGGTCTTGCAAATCTTCCTTCATAATCCATTTGTTCTTTCATTAAAACTAAACCACTTTTAGTAGTTCTTTCTCCATATTCAATCTTTTCTACATACATTGAATCATCTAAACAAATTATTTCATTTGGAACATTTATACCAAAATCTATCATCAATTAGCCTTTCATATTATCAATTTCTTGTTTTTCGCTATCAGAAATATCTTCATATACTCTTTTTGTTGGACGAGCTTTTTGTTCTTTAATTTCTTGTTCTTTAATTTCTTTAATATCTGATTCAACTTCTTTTGTCGAATCTTCTTTTAAATTAACATTTTTTTCAACAAATTTATTGCCTTCATAATATTCAGCTAATTGTTCTTCTCTTGTTTTAACAATTTTACCGCCTTTGCCCAAAATATCTCCACGACCATTCATATGAGCATTTCCTAAAGCAATAGTTTTTTCATATTTTTTAGCAAGAGAAACCATATCAACTTGTTTACCTCTATAACTAACAGCCATTTTAACTCCTTATTTTATAATTTAAATAGATTTTTAATTTATTATCAATAAAATAATTATTTTCAACTATTTTATTATTAAATTTATCAATTAAATTTTCAAATTCATCATTTGATAATTTATCAACTAAATTTTTTCTAATATCATCATTAATATTATCTAAATTTTTTGATTCTTCACAATCAATAATTTGTCGTAATTTTCCATCTTCTAACATATTTAAAAATAAAGTTGGAGAACAAATTATTTTTTTAGACAAACAATTATTGAAAAAATTTATAATATTATATGACAAATTTATAAAAGTAATATTAAATATTCTTTTATCGTAATTACCATAACTGATATCAGAAATATACACATCACTAATATCACAATCTACATTTAACTTAATTACACGGTCATCTTCAATATCATTTAATATTTGTTTTAATTGTCCTACATTCATTTTAACCTCTGTCAAACATACGACAATGACAATGCCCTGTTTTTTCCATATCTTCTTCAATAAAAATACATGGACATCTAATATCTTCTAATTCATCAACTTTATTTTTTTGATAAATTGCATATTTACAAGGACAATATCCTTCGCATTTGTTAACAGCATCATACATTTTATCAAAAATTTTTCCTAATTTATAATTATGTTCTTTGGCATATTCTTCATACCATTCTTTTGTATGTAATTCAGTCATTTAACAATTCCCATATTTAAATGAATAAAAATCGTTTGTATCTTCATTGATATCAAAACCTAATTTTTCTAATTTATCTTTATCTTCATCAGATACTTCTTCTGGGTCAACACAAACATGAAATTCATCATGTTCACACCAACAAGGATATTTAGCATCTGTATATTTTCTAAAAATTTTTAATGCTTCAATTAATTCGTCCATAATTTAATTCTCCTTTTGTAATGATTCTATATTAAAAATAAAACCTTTACAATATAATTCATTATCCATCATAACATTAAACCATTCACATGGTATATTTGTTGTATATTCAAATTGACAGTTTTTAACTTTAGGATTTACTTCTATAAATTTAGCATCTTGACATAAATTTTGAATATTGTTTATAAACAATCCATCAAATTCATCATTTAAATAATCATATAATTCTTTTAATTTATGTTCATATATAAAATTATTATCAACCCATAATAATTTTCTTTTAGAAATACAATCGTATTCGTTATCAAAAGCCCCTTCCATTTCTAATAAATCATCCGAAGCACCATATACAATAACAAATTTGTTTTTTCTAAATTCATCAATATTATCTCTAATATAAACAATTAAATCATTATATTCAATGTTATTTAATTTTTGAGATATTTGTAATAATTTTGTGTTCAATGTTTGATTCATATTAATCTCCTAAATATCTATTACTAAATGCGAATTGAAATTTTTATTTTCACGATATTTTTCATAACCCCTTGGATTACATATAACTCTACAATCACCAATCATATAATCTGATGAACTATGAATATGACCATGACACCATAACTTAATATTTGGATGGTCTAATATAAAATTCTCCAAATTACTTGCATATGAAGCATTTGCTTTATGCGTAGAATATTCATCAGAAATAGATTTTTCCGATGGAGCATGATGAGTTACAACAATTATTTTTTTATCAGTAAACAATTCACATACTTCTCTTATAACTCCCTTTGTTTTATAAAACATAGTTTCACAATTTGTTGGTGTTAATTTTTTAACAGTTAAACCATTTTCTTTATTAACATTTCCTAATATATTGTAATAATTATAATTAAAATCATTCATATATTGTAATGCTATTTGCTTATGATAATAAACATATGGTTCACCTGCCAACATATAATTTGTCCATAAAATACCACCGACAAAAACATAGTCACCAATTACTTTATAATCATCATATAAGTAAGATATATTAGAATCTATTGGAAATTGTTTTTGTAATTCAGTCTGCAAATACTGAATAGAATGTTTTTTATTATTATATCCTATGTGATTACCTTCAACAAATACACCTTGCTTGACATTTTGATTTATCCAATTAACAGTATCAGACATATGCCCTGATATATCTCCACAAATAATTGTGAAGACATCTGTATCCGGTAAACTTAAAGGTGTATTTGAATTAATGTCTAAATGTAAATCTGATAAAATTTTAACTTTCATTTTCTTAACTTTCTTCGTAAGGTGTGAATTCTATTTCTAAATCATCTAAATTATATCTATCTAAAAATTTTTCAAATAAATCTTCACGATTTTCATACATAACTCTTTGAGCTTCAATTTTAACCTTAGAAAATCCTTGATTCTTCATTTGATTTAAAATATTTTCGTAATATTTTTTATATTCTTCATTGACAATATCATTATAATCTTTTTCATCAGTCATATATTTTCTCCTATATTATAAACATATATGATTATATTATTAAAGTCAAGATTATTTTAAAAATTCTTTGATATCAAGATTATATTTTAAAGAATCTACAAGATGAATTTTTAACAAAAACAACAAATAGCTTGCACAAGATGAACCTCTACCAACTCCTATAACCCAATTATTTTCTTTAATTTTATCCGACAAAAAAATACAAAATCTTAAAAATTTTTCAAAACCTTTTTCTTTATATAAATTTATTTCTTGATAGATTCTATTTTTTTGTAATTCATTATTATCAATTAATTTTTCAAAATATTCATAGAAATTTATTTCGTCATATCTATCTGGATAGAACCAATCTTCTTTTCTTTCTTGTGTTGTTTTTATAGATGTAGGTAAAGTATAATATATATCATCTAAATTTTCATAAGAAAATTTATTAAATGCCACAACATCTGGGTCATCTTGAGGATATAATATTTCTGATGGTATTTCACCATTATACAACATTTCAATTAATGAATCGGTAAAATAAACAACATTACCATTATCATCAATTAATCTATTTCCTAAATTTATTATACCATTCGTCATCTTCATACATACCTATAAATGCTTCATCATTAATATTCCATTCATATTTTTCAAGTAATATATCAGCCAATGAATATAATTCCTCATATTCATCATTCGTCAAATGACCTTTTGCCTTTAATTTTATAAATTTTTCTTTTATATTTTTTTCGGTCATCTTTATCCTCGCATATTTTCATTAGCTTCATATATTTCTTCTAATTCATCATCATCAATCAAACCTTCAATTAATCTACGATTTAATTCATTATCATAAATTTCATACATCATAGCTATTTGTTGCTTCATTTCAGATGGAATATTTTTATTATTTAATAAGGTATATTTTTCAGATATTTTTGAATGTTTTTCAACTAAAGATTCATTTGATAAATCTTTTAATTTATCTGTTTCAAAATATATATTTGGCATATTATACAATTCCTATATTAATTGAAATTCTGGTGCTCTATTATCTTTATGATTATAAAAATCAACAGAGAAATTGTCAATATTATTATTGTATAATGGTTTGAAATGTAATTCAAAGAAAACAAATTTTCTTCCTGTCCAAAATCCACTTTTACTTTCTAAATTATTCAAATTACTTAGAGCTAATAAGTTAGTATTTGGATAAGAATAAAATAAATCTAATGTTGGGAAATAATATGTTTTACTATATTCACTAACTTCAGTTTCTGTCATTCTTCTCATATTAGTTTCATCAAAAATATTAGTGCTTGTAAAATTATTCAATACGACATAATATATACCATTATATTGTAAAACATCATTAGTAATATATGATTGATTTGATTTCCAAGATTCAATCTCTTTTGTTTTCCATAATGGCAATGATTCATTTTCTTCATCAAAAAATAATACATAATTTTTATTATTTTCTTCAATAATGTCTTCATCTGAAATATATGGCAATACAATTTTTGTCGGATAACCAATCATCTCATTTATTTCAGGGATATACATCCATGGATTGTTTATAACATCAACATGATGAACTTTACCATCTAATATTATAAATTTACAACTTGGATTCCAAGATAATGTAAATAAAATATTTTCTTGTAAATTCATTGTTCCTTTTTCATATACCAAATATTGTTTATAATCAACATCTGTATTTAAGTATTCAGTATAAACTTGAACTGGTTGAATAACATATCTTTCATAATTACCATCGATTATTTCTTTAAATGATGTTGTTGAAGCATCACCAGCATTTAATATATCTTCAAAAGAATCTGTTTCAGCAATACCGCCATCAATTTCATATTGTCCAGCACGTTCCCAAGAAGCATATACTAATTCTGGCTCTTGATTTAATTCATTAACGGCATATACTGATAGATATTGTTTTTCACCTTTATATTCAGCATAATATGTTTGACGTTCTTCATCCCAATAAATTGTATATTCTGGATATTGATTACTTTCAGATATTATTTCTTGAGTTCCCATATCATATAATACATAATCATTATTATTTTTTTCAACATATATTTTTTGATTTAAAATATTTCTTATTTCAGATGTTGACGATAATGCTAATGTTGTATTATTATCTTCATAAAAATAATATCTAGTAGTTGGTTCATCTTGAAAAATATCTGTCGAATCTTGATATAAATTCATAAATTCATTAGTTTCAGAATTCATTATCATACCATTTTCAGCCTGTAATACTTCAACTTTTGCATTATTTTTTAATATATATCTTTTTTGTTTAACTTCACCAAATTCAATATATTCTTCAATATATACAGGTTCTCCATATTCAATAACTTTTAATGAATCTTTTTCATAAAATTGATTGTCATTTAATATTTCAATATATATTTTTCTATTTAAATAAATTATATATTTTTTACCGTCTTTCTTTTCTGTAAATATTTGACCTACAACTTCTATAGGTTCTTTTGTATATTCATTTATATATCCAGTAGAACTAAGTTTAGATGGAATAATATATATTTTATTTCCATTTATAGTCGTCATATTACCAACTGATGTTTCTTCTCTTAATTGTTTATAATATGCTGAATATATAATTTCATCATTTTTAATATAATCTTTTTTAACTGTCTTTTCCCAATAAATGTCTAATTCTTTATTAAAATAAAGCATATGCTTTAATAATGTTTTATCAAAGCAAGTTAACTTACATACATTAATTTCAGGATAAGTATTAATTTTATATAATGGATTAAATGCTTCAAATGATGTGCTTCTATCAAATGTTCCAACCAATCTATTATAATCAGAATCATATTCATGATTTATATAAAAATAACTTTGAACAGAATTTTTTCCCAATCCTTTTAAAACTTCAATAGTAAATGTTCTTTGAATAGTTTTAAATCCGTTAGTAACTTCAATTATAAATTCTTTTGTTCCTAATTCTTGATAATCAATAACACCAATAATTTCACCTTTATTATTAAAAGACAACCCTTTCGGTAAAGTATCAGTAACTAATGTATAAACAGCAGGGAAATTAGATTGAACTTCTAATTTAATAACTATATTATCACCTATTTTATAATTACCAAGCATATGTTCAGAAACCCATATAATATCATTATTTTCTGATATTACATTTGTTGAAATCATGAAATCACGACTTAATTCATATGCTCCATTACTAGCTATTATATTAAAATTCCAATCTTGTGAATATTCAGATTTTAATTGTCCGTTAATATATCCAGTTGTAGTATCTAATGATAATCCAGTTGGTAAATTTCCTTTATCACCTAATTCATATGTTATTCTTAATCCATTAGGGTCATATGCTTTGACAAATAAAGATGAAATATCATTATAATTTAATGTTCCAATTAATCCAGATTCTGTTATCCATATAGGTTCTTTCAATGAAGATAATTTGACAATTTTAATTGTAAAATCTTTTTCTAAAATTATTTGTCCATTTTTAATAACACCTATTTTTGAATAATATGTCAATTCTTCTGGAACTTCAGATACAATACCATATAACAAACCTGTATTATTTAAAGTTAATCCAGCTGGTAATTCACCAGACATTTTAATAAATTTTTCATCACCAGTCGCATTAATTAATTTTAATTGTTGTGAAACATATGAAGTTTCGGAAAAAGTAAATGTATCTGATTGAGAGTCATCCCACATTACTTTTTTATTTTTTATATTAATTTGAAAATATCTATCTAAATATTCATTATCTAATGAAGCTCTCAATGTAAAATAATAAGAAGTATCTTCACTAACAATTGGTAAAACTCCTTGCAAGCCATAACGACCATCTCTAATCTTATATAAAGAAATACCATTAGGTAATTCACCAGAAATGATATTAACAATAACATCTGATGGTTCAACTTCTATGATGATATCTTTTAATTCTTGTTCTTCATAGTCATCAACTATAACGCCTGAAGGAGTAATCCAATTTATATCCATTTATTTTCCTATTAAAATTTACTATTATTAATTATACTTTGAATTTTTTCCAAAACATCAGTATCTAACATATCACCAGCACAGCAAGCAGATGGATTTTCATCATTCAATGTTATAACTGATGAATTTTGACGTGGGTCTTCCTCTGAATTATAACCATTCCAAAAAGATTCTAATTCACTATTAGAAGCACCACAGCCGTCATCTTTACAAGTTGTAATAATTTCACCAGCTACATGTGAATAATTTCTACCATCATCATTTAATTGGCAATCTTTATTAGCTAATTCTTGACCTAAATCATAAGCATAATCAATATCTTCTTCAGTAGCATTTGGGCAATTAACATCGTTAATTAAACAATCATATACATCAATAGTTAAAGGATTAACACCATCATTAAATGCTACCAATTTTTCCATAACTTTGTGCATTTCAACATCATCTTTAGCATCTTCGTGACACCATTCAAATAATCTCATTAATAATGAAAATGAAATGACTAAATTTTTTTCGGAATGTTTGTTACAATTTAATGTTGGACTAACATCACCATATTGACAATCTATTTCTTCAAACATTTTTTTATTCTCCAAATTTTATTATAATAATATTTATTGGTAAAAATAAATGCCATCTAATTAGATGGCATTTATTTTAAATATATTTTATTTTTACATTCCCATTTGTGGTTGTGGTCTCATCATTTGCATTAATTGAGCATTTTTTTCAATGTCATCAATAATAATACCTTCAACTGTAAGTAAAGAACCAGCTACTGATGAAGCATTTTCTAATGCACAACGAACAACTTTTGTAGCATCAACAATACCTGTTTCAACCAAATCACAATAATTATCTGTCAAAGCATTATAACCGTAATTATAATTATCAGAATCTAATACTTTTTCAACAACTACATCACCTGATTTTCCAGAGTTTTCAGCAATTGTTTTCATTTGTGATGACAAAGAACGTAATACAATATTAATACCTTCTTTAAAATCTTCTGTAAATGTATCAGAGAATTTAACTTCTTTTGAAGCTCTAACCAATGATACACCACCACCAGGAAGAATTCCTTCTTCAAGAGCAGCACGAGTTGCACAAACCGCATCTTCAACTCTATCTTTCTTTTCTTTTACTTCAACTTCAGTTGCACCACCAACTTTGATAATAGCAATACCATTTGAAAGTCTTGCAATTCTTTCACGGATTTTTTCTTTATCATAAGATGATTCAATATTGGTCATTTCTTCTTTCAATTTTTCAACTCTATCTTTAATAGAATCTTTATCACCTTGACCACCAATAATCGTAGTTTCAGTTGGAGTAATTTTAATTTTATCACAAGTTCCTAACATATCGATAGTAATATCTTCAATATTAACACCTAAACTTGTTGAAATAAATTGTCCACCTGTCAATGTAGCAATATCTTCCATAATAAATTTACGAATATCACCAAATGATGGAGCTTTAACAGCACAACATTTCAATACACCTTTCATATGGTTTACTACTAATGTTGTCAATGGTTCATTATCAACTTCATCAGCAACAAATACAATAGGTCTACCTGACTTAATAACATTTTCCAACAATGGAACTAATGATTGCATTGTATTAATTTTTCCATCATACAAGAAAATCAATGGATTATCAAATTCTACTAATTGTTTTTCTGGATTTGTCATAAAATATGGAGACAAATAACCTTGGTCAAATTGCATACCTTCAACAACTTCTAATTCAGTTTTCAATCCACGACCATCTTCAACAGTAATTACACCATCACGACCAATTTTTTCAACAGCAGATGTAATCATATCACCAATTTCTGTATCGTTATTAGCTGATACTGTTGCTACTTGACGAATTTCTTCATTTGTTTTAATTTCCTTAGAATGATTTTTCAATGATTCAACGACTAAAGAAACAGCATAATCAATACCATTTTTAATTTCTGTTGATTTTCTTCCTTTGGAAATTGATTTCATTCCTTCTTCTGCCAATGATTTAGCTAAAATACAAGTAGCTGTTGTTCCATCACCAGCATTTTTATTTGTTTTTTCAGATGCTTGAATAATCATTTTAGCACCTTCTCCCTCGGCATCCATCAATGTGATAGATTTAGCTACTGTAACACCGTCTTTTGTTACTTTTGGACCACCCCATGATTCTTGAATTGCAACATTTCGTCCACCTGGACCAGCTGTTGTAGATACAATATCAGCAACAGTTTTAAATCCATCATAAAGTTTAAATCTTGCTTCATCGCCTTTAATTACTTTTTTAATTTGCATATTTTATATCTCCTTTAATTCTTAATTAAGAATACCTAAAATTTCAGATTGTTTCAATATTGTTTTTTCAGAATCATCAACTTTAATTGTTTTACCAGCTAACTTAGGAAAAATAATTCTATCACCAACTTTTACTTTCATAGGAATTGATTCACCTGTTTTTTCACAAATCAATCCATCACCAACAGCGACAATAGTTCCAGTGCTTGGTTTTTCTTTCATTGTATCTGGAATTACTAAGCCACCAGCTGTCTTTGTTTTTTCTTCATCTTTTTCAACTAATACATAATCAAACATTGGTTTAATTGTATCAAATCCTTCAAATACAATATTCCAACCATTTTCAGGTGCGGATGTTAATTTAATTGTTTTTTCTTTATCGTAAATTGTATAACCTACTCGCATTAATATTTCTCCTATAAAAAATAAGCTAATCTTTTGATTAGCTTATTTTACACAATTTAAGAAAATATGTCAAAATTATTTTTAATCTACAAAAACTTCACCAGTTTCAACATCATATGAACCAAATGGGTCAGCTTCTAATTTTTTTTGAAGTTCGGTTTTTTCATCACCACCAAAAACTTCATTAAATTTTTTCTTATTTTCTTCATGATTATATTTAGAATTATAATAATTGTCCCAATAATCGTCATCATCGTCCCAATCATTATAACTTTTACTATAATTATCATAATATTTGTAATCTTTATGATAATTATATTTAGAACTATTATTATAGTAATTACCATAACTATAGCAATCATAATAGTTTCTTGAAGATTCAGTTGAATATGAATTACTCAACCAGCAACCTTCTTTCCAAACACCAGAAGATTCATTGATAATTGACCAATTAAAATCCTTATCAATTAACAATAATTTATTATATGCTCCAATTACTTTACCAACATCTTCGATAAATTCTTTATCTTTGATAACACCAATTCCTTCTTGTTCAATATATGGTCTTAAGAAGCATTCGGTAAAATTCTTTGTATCAGATTTTGATTCATCAATTTTACCAAACTCGCTCATAACACCATTGTGCATTAAACATAAATCAGAATTTACAATAAATGGATGGCAGTTAGCTAAATTAACACCACCATGTGTTGCATATCTAAAGTGAATAGCATATTCTTCTTTATCTTTGATAATATCATAAATTTTTTCTTTACCTTTTTCTGGATGAACAAATCTTTCAATTTTAACTTTTCCATCAGAAGGATTTTTATAAACAATACCAACTGAATGAGGATTGTTTTCTAAAGCATTACAAAATCTTTCATAAGTTAAATAATTTTTTGCTGATTTTGGTTTTAAAAATATAAGACACATTTCCTTTATTTCCTTTAAATAATTTCACATTTTATTGATTTATCAGTAATATAAATCTAAAAATATACTTTGTCAAGTAAAAAATTAACTTTTTGTTAACTTTTTTATTTTTTCATAAAAAAATTGACACTATAATAATTAGTGCCAATTTTAATATATTTAATTTTATTTGTCAATTAATTCCATTGTAAATGCCAATAAAATGTATTACCAGTTTGGTCATTAGTTACACGAGAAATTGCATATTTTTTCGTAGATTCAAAATAATCCATAACTTGTTGCATTTCATCTTGTAATACACTATTTTCTTGTAATCTTTTCCAAACTTGATAATATTTTTTAGACATAACAGGAGCTTCCATAACAAAATTAACTTCTGGAATTTCAACATAATCATCACCATTATTAATTAATATAATATCAATAATTTTATCGTTAATGATTTTTACATAAGCAGAAGCATTACCAATATTAAATACTACAGTTGTTGGATACATATAGCCATCACCAAAATCATCTAATATTATTGCTTTTATTCTCCATACTAAATCTACATTTACAGGCAATCTACCTAAAAGATAATCATTTAAATTCCATACTTTTTCAACCAATTCCCAATGACCATTTGGATGGTCTTTTGTTACACCCATTTTAACATAAGTTGTAAATGGTTCATATTTTCCTGTATAAGTCAATACATCATGAATATCACCAAATGTATCTTCTAAATATATAGAATCAAATCTCCATTCATTTTTACTTATTTCCCAATGACCGTTTATTTTAACACGATAATTACCTTCGGGATAAATGAATAAATCAAAATCTTCACCAAAATTATCACTTGGTTTATCTTGCCAATCATATTCAAAAATAATATCTTTCCAAACATTATGACAGCATTTATAAATTCTATGTGGGATTCTTTGAACAATTTCACCTTCTTCATCAGTTATAACTTCATTATAATATACAATATCATATTCTCTATAAGCAAATGAATCAGGTCTTACTGAATCACCCAAATCATATATATTATGGACTTTATACCAACCACAATGAGTTTTAACCCAATTATTACCAAATAAATTGTAAATAACTGTTCCTTCTAAACCAAAATTAAATGGTAATTTAAAAGATATATAGTCATACATTTTATTACTTAAAAACCAACCATGTTCAGTTTTTATAAAAATTTCATTTTGATTTTTAATATAAACATCATTTAATTCACCAAATCCCATTGATGGTAACGATTCAAGATTATAAGTTTTTTGAATTGGAAACCAAGCAGTTGCAACACCATCGGTTAATCCATCAGTTAAATCTTTTACTAATATTTCATTTTCTCTTGTAATTTTTAAATCAGAAATGACACCAAAATCAGAATCGATATTCAACCAATTTGTCATATCTTTATATTGTAATTGGGCTGTATCAAATATATTATCTGTAAATTCTCCACGATTAAGTATTTCCATATTGATAATATCACCATTACCATTAACTTCAACAACTTTAAATTCTAATGGATTAACATCATTTCTATCTTTTACAGTTAATATTTCACCAACTCTAAAATAATTTTTACGATATGCAATACCTTCTGCATTACCACAATTAGCATAAGAATCTATTTGTTCTAATATTTTAGCATTACCGCAGAAAACTCTGTCATAAGGAGATTCAATATTAGCATTACCACAAATAATTTCTTTAACAAAAACTTCGTCATCTTCATTTTCATAATCTTTGTGAATTGAAACTTTTGATAATTCCATTAAACAATGAGCTTTAGCATCTCTAATTGGTTCTGCTATTTCTCTTGAATCAGTCATCACGGTATTAAATACATCACATTCAAATTGATTTTCATCAACAGCTTGTAATATATTTTCTTCAATATCATTAATTTCTTTTATGATTCTTGTTCTATTTCTTGCATATTGTTTAGCACTTGTTGCATCATAAAATTCCATTGTAAATTCCTTATTCAATATCTATATTATTATTTATTACTATAAAAAAAAGAGAACTTTTTAAGTTCTCTTTTTCATTTTAATAGATTTTATAGGAAAGTCAGCGAATAAACATTGACCATTTATTTTACAACGAATTTTCGATTCATTTACAGTTTTTCCTGGTAAAATATCAGTTATAATATATGTTGATTTTGATTTTTTAACACCATTATTTAAAAAATAATTTTTATCTGTTGATTCTAAAATTATATCTTTTGGATTAATTTCAGAACCTATTTTAATATTTTCATATATTTTTAATACATCTGATAAATCAACTGATTCCATAGACATATTTTTAGATGCTTGGTCAACAGCTGTATCATGAATATTATCAGAAACATCTTCTGAACTTTCTTGTGATGGAGCACCAATAATAATTTTATCATCTATAACTTCCGTTACTGAATCATTATTACTTAATATTTTTTCTAATGAATCTTGGTCCAATTGAACATCGTAATTGTTGTTTATAAATAATAAAAATTTAGTTGCTGATAATTGTTTCACTCCTTTAGAGCGTAACATCATAATCAAACTATTAACATTTTTTGTAACTCTATCTTCTAATGTGTTCATTTTTTATTTCTTTTCTCTTGAAACTTCACCAAAATCAATACCATCTAAATCTAAATCTTCATCGCCTTCAGAATCATCCATAGAAAATTCTTCCATATCATCTGAACCGAAATCATCTTCGAAATCACCCAATTCATTATCCATATTAGCTTCTGAACCTTGTAAATCATTACCTTGGAATAATTGAACTACGTTATTATCAATTTCTGATTTAACTTCTGTAGCTGTTTGAATCAAAGTATCTAATTTTTGACCCAATTCATTATTAAATGTGTCGGCTTTTTCAATATTACCGTCATATTTAATTTTTTTAACTAAATCAGCCAATTCTTTTGTTTTTAAATTTGTAACTTTTTCAATAATAGATTGAATTTCATCTGAAAAAGATTCAGTAGCTAAAGCTAATTCTGTATTTTGGATTTCAGATTCATAAAGTTTTTGAATAAAATTTTTTACCATATTTTTCTCCATATTGTATGTTTATATTTGTATTTATAAAAAAATTATTGAAAATACCATTCATATAATTTATTATTTTAATAAAAAATAAAGAGTGAATAAAATGCATCCTATATTAGAAACAATATATAATATATTACCACCTGATAAAAAACAACGCAATAATGGTTGGATTTATTTTAATTGTCCATCATGCTATCATACAGAAAATCCTGATACTAAACACAGAGGTAATATTTTATTTTTAGAAGATGGATTTGTTTATCAGTGCTTTAATTGTAAATTTATTTGTAAATTTACATTAGGACATTTTTTATCAAAAGAAACAACATTATGGCTTAAAGATTTAGGTATTTCAGATAATGAATTAAATAATTTTAGAGCTATGATACAAGAATATAATGATTCTCATTCAGATACACCATCTGAAAATAAAATAATAGTTAAAAAAAGAGAAATAAGACAAATACCAAATAATTATATATCTATAAAAGAATCATTATTAAAAGGAGAAAAAAATCCATATTTTAAAGCAGTTATTAATTATATTAATGAGCGTAATCCAAGATTACTTGGTTGGTCAGATTTAATGTGGGCTGATAAACAATATAATTTTTTAATCCCTTGTTATGAATATGGTAATATTGTTGGATATTCATTAAGAAAATTAACAAATGAAACCGATAGTAAATATATTCATTTTATCCCATCAGGATACATATTTAATTATGATAATTTATTAACTGATAGAAAATATGAAATTTTAGTAGAAGGTCAGACTTGTGCATTAGCTATCAATGGAATAGCATATCTATCAAGCACAATAACACCTGACCGATTAAAAAGAATATTACCATTTACAGACAATAAAGAAATAATAATTTGCCCAGATAGAGATAAAGCTGGAATGAAAATTATTGACCAAATTATTGATGAAAATCTGCCATTTAGTGTATCATTCCCTAACTGGGAAAAAGGGATTAAAGACCCAGAAGAAGCTGTTAAGAAATATGGAAGATTATATACAATTTATAGTATATTAACTTCCAAAGAATCTGATAAAAATTTAATTAAATTTAAATCTATGAAATGGTTTTCAACCATTCTTTAAATTGATTTATATTAAAAAATTCCAACCATTTAAGATTATTCTTTTTGGCAATATCTCTTTTATTTGGGTCTTTAATTGTCCAAGTTTTTATAGCATAATTATACATTTTCTTTAATTTTCCTTGATAATTTACCTCAAAACTTTTTTTATTCCAATTCTTTATTATTTCTCTATGATTTATATTAGTATTATCAAATGGTTCTGACCCATGACCCCACCAACCTTGATATTCAATATATGTATCAATTTCAGGTATATAAAAATCACAAGCAAATGGATATTTTTCTGATTTATGTTGACGTTTAACTTCTTTATATTTTTGACAAAGTAAAATATATATTTCTTCTTCTACATGACTAATATTAAATGAATTATTTTTCATCTTGGTTAAATATTCTTTATTTTTTTGATTTTCAATAATTTTTATATTTTTCATATATTTTTTATATTCAGATGTTTGCGTATAATATTGAACTCCATATTTTTCTAAACATGTTTGTTTCATTTTTTCAATATTATTATAATTTTCATTACCATATCGTTCTAATTTTGATTTTTTATCATTTATTTTACTAATTTCCAATTGTTTTATATTGATTATATTTGTATGATATATTTTATTAATTGATTTAATAGTATTTTCAATTATTCTATCTTTTTCTTTCTTAATATTATATCGTAATGGATATTTTCTTGTGGTTCTTAATGAAACTTTGAATAATTTAGATAAATCATTTAAAGTTAGATTTAAAGTAATATATAAATACTCTAAATCTTCTTTGTATGGCTGTTCCGTTTTTTTAAAATTTTTTGATAATTTTAAAGGATTTTTAATATAATCTCTTTTAAATTGATAATCGGTAATTTTTATATTGAAATTCTCTTCAATATATGAGTAAATATTGTCAGACATCAATGACTCCTATTCAGTTATTGTTTGTTTAGTATAAGGTGGTTGTTGGTCGCAATCGCCTTATACGTTTATTTATCATAATTATATATTGACATTTATTTTTTACAATATAAAATAATAATAAAGATTTAATTAAAATGAAATCAATGAAGTGGTTTAGTTAAAGGAGAAACTTATGAAGAAAATTGAAAGAAAATTAACTGAACAAGAATGTGAAGAAATTGGTGGTCACTTTTGGAAATATTGGACAGCAGCAGATATAATTGACCCAAAAACATTTAATACTACACTTAATCATTTAATGATTTATTCACCACAACAATTAACAAAATATAGAGGTTGTCCAGTATGTGGAAAAATTCAATATTTAAAACCAGAAGAATGGATTGATGATGAGTATGTTATTAAAAAGTGATATAGCTTATAATAAAATCAAAAATAATTTATCCAAAAATATTTCTAATGAAGAAATTAAAAAATTATTTTTTATTGTATTAGATAATGTTAGGACATATTATCTAAATATAAATAAAGATAATATTTCTAATTATGATAAAAAATTTTTAATTAACATAATTATTCCCCTTATTAAATCAGCTCATATGAATGAATTATTAAAGGAATTAAATAATGAATTTACAACCAATAATTAAATGGTCTGGTTCTAAAAGAAGTCAAGCTAAAGAAATCACTTCTTACATTACCAAAAATTATAATACTTATTATGAACCATTTTGTGGTGGTTGTTCTGTTTTATTTTATATATTAAATAATTGTCCAAATAAATTTAAACATTTTATTTGTTCAGATATTAATAAAGAATTAATAGATACATTCAATATGATTAAGAATATGCCATCAACTATTTTAGAAACATATGAATATTTTTGGCAAGAATTAAATAAAGATAATAACTTAGAAAGGAAAAAAGAATATTTTAATTTTATTAGACATCAATTTAATTTAGAAAGAAACCCTTGCTTATTTTTCTTTCTCATGAGAACAACAACAAATGGGATGCCAAGATATAATTCTAAGGGTGAATTTAATAATTCTTTTCATATTACAAGAAATGGTATTGAACCCAAAAGATTAAAACCTATATTAACTCATTGGTTTAATTTATTAAATGAATATAATGTAGAATTTATTCATCAACCATTTATCGATATTAAGACAAATGGGGATGATTTTATCTATTTAGACCCACCATATTACAATACTAAAGGTATGTATTATGGAACTATTGATTATTCTCAATTATGGACTTTTTTAGAAAATCAAAAATGTGATTATATGTTAAGTTTTGATGGAATTGCTGGAAATGAAAATAATATTGTTAATATTCCTAAAAATTTATATAATAATCATATCTTGCTAAATAGTGGTAATTCTTCTTTTAGGAGAGTTATAGGAAAATCAAAAAATACAAATGTTTTAGAAAGTTTATATATTAAAAATAAAGAGGAATAAAATGAATTTATTTACAATAAGCGATAATACAAAACATTGCGTTCAATCATTAGATGATGTTTTATTAAGAAAAACTATTGTTGAAGCTGCTCAAATGCTTTCAACCGCAATTCAATTAAATGATAAAATCAAAAATAAACCAGAAGGATTATATAAAATTTATAATGCTAATGAAGAACATAATGCTTGGGTTCGTGAATCAAAATATAATTTTAAATGGACATTTTATTATTTAATAGATGCTTTAAATGAATATCGTTATAGATTTGATAAAAATCATGATACTTGGAGAGTTGCTCAACTTATACCTCAATATGAAGATACTTTTCCAAATATCAGCATTACCCCATTTCCAAGAAAATTCAATAAGGAATATGAAAATTATGATGAATTAATGAATATGAAAGATACTTTTAAAGCATATAAATTATATCTTGCTACCAAATGGAAAAAAGAAACAGCTGATAATAAAATTCCAACTTGGACAAAAAGAGATAAACCAGATTTTTATAATTAAAGGATAATAAAATGAATGATTTATTTTTACCATTAAAAACAAAATGGTATGATTTAATTGAATCAGGAGAAAAAACTTCTGAATATAGAGAAGTTAAACCATATTGGAATAATAGATTATCTAAACATTACGATACTGTAACTTTTCAAAGGGCTTTTCCAAAAAATCCGCCAAGAATGACATTTAAAATTATTTCTATTGAAAAAGTTAATCATCCTAATGATTTAGGTTTAAATGAAGTTTATGAAATTAAATTAGGAGAACGCATAAAATGATAGATACACAAACAATTAAATGTCCTAATTGTGGACACGATACACATCTTCCAGCTAATCAACCATTATATATTTCTATTTCGGAAGATATTAAATGTCCAGAATGTGGGCAAATTATTATTAGTTGTAATAAAATATTATTATAAGGATAAATTATGAGTAAATTTACCGAAGATTTACAAAAGCATAAAGATTTAATAAAAAATATTTTATATAATTTTTCTTTTAAATTAAAAGAAAGAGCTGATAATCACGATAATTCCAAATATTCAAATGAAGAAAAAGATGTATTTGAAAATGTTGATAATATAAAAAGAGAAGATTTTGATTCTTATGAACAATATTTTAATCATACAAAACCGTTAATTCAAAAAGCATTAGACCATCATTATACTAATAACAGACATCATCCAGAACATTTTAAAAATGGTGTGGAAGAGATGAATTTATTAGATATTTTAGAAATGGTTGCCGATTGGGAATCCTCTGCTTCTTGTCGAAATACAGTTTTAGATACAGATTATTCTTTTAAAAGATTTAATATAGAACCACAATTACAAAAAATTATATTAAATACATTGAAAATAATGTATGAATAATATTGTATTATAATCATAATTTCATTTATAATTAGTAAAAACTAAAGGATATTTATGTCAGCTATAAATTTAGATGAAAAAGACCAAAAAACATTAATTGAATTAATTTATAGTGACCCTTCGGTATTCGCAAGGGTTAAACCTATTTTGAAGCCTGAATATTTTGATAAAAAATTTCAGCCAACTATTTCATATTTAATTGATTTCTCAAATCAATTTAATACATTACCTCTTATTGAACAATTAAATACTGAAGTAAGATTAAACTATAATAAAATTAATGGTATTGAAAATAATATTAATACTCAATCATCTATTTTATGGATGGCGGAGCAATTCATTAAAAAACGTGCCCTTGAAATAGCAGTCGAAGAAGCATACGGATTAATTGCTAAAGGTGAAACATCTGGTATTGATAAAATAATTAAAGATGCTCAACAAATATCATTACAAAAAGATTTAGGTATGAACTTTTGGGATAAACCTGCAGAATGGCTTGAACAACAAGAATCGGAACAAGGTATATTACCAACTGGTTGGAATACTTTTGATGATTTAATGTATGGTGGTTTTGGTTGGGGTGAACTTAATTATGTCGTTGCTCCTGTAAATAGTGGTAAATCACTTTGTATGCAAAACTTGGCTATTAATTGGTCAATGATGGGATATAACGTATTATTCTTTACCCTTGAAATGAATAGAAGATTAGTCGGTAAGCGTATGGCTTCTATGGTTTCAAATGTTCCATATAGAGATATTAGAAAAGATATCAATAAAGTATCTGATTCTATTATATATAAAAGAAAAGATATTCAACCTGGTATATTACAAATCGCTGATTTACCAATCGGTTGTAATGCCAATGATATTGAAAGTTTTATACAAGAATTTGAAATAGAAAAAAATATTATTCCAAATATTATAATTATTGACTATGCCGATATTATGTCTCCATGTGATAGAAGAATCGACCCAAACAATTTAAATAGAATTGATAGAGCTATTTCACTTGAATTAAGAGATATTGCTCGTGAAAGAACTAGAAACGGTAAGAATACAATGGTTTTAACAGCTTCACAAATTACTAAAGATTCTATGGATGAAATGGAATTTGGTATGTCTAAAGTAGCTGGTGGAACAACAAAAACACAAAATGCTGATAATATTTTTTCAGTTAGAACAAACGATGCTATGAGACAACGTGGAGAATATGAATTTAAGTTTTTGAAAACAAGAAACTCTGGTTCTAAAGATAAAAAACTTAAAATGAAATTTAATGTTGATACATTATTAATTTCAGATTTAGAAGAAATTCAAGTTCAAAATCCTGTTTTTGATAATAATCAAAATGTTTTGAACTCTATAAAAACTTTACAAGGATTAAACAAACCAACTATAAATACAACTGTGGTTATTTAAACTCTAATTGTTAGCCACATTAAACAATAACTAAAGGAGAAATAATATGACTTATGAAGATTATATACAACAATATAAAAACTATGAAAACCAAATTAATAATTTAATTAATCAACGAGAAAAATTTAAACGAGAAAATTCAGAAGAATTTAATCAATTATTTAGTCAAAAATGTGAAAATGATAAAAAATGGTTTATTGAACATTTTGATTATATTTGGAATCATAGAGATTATTTAAAAAATAAATCACCATTCAACCAAATAATTATTGAATTTTTAAAATTATATAATATTGGTGGTTTAATGGCTGGTGTTGGTTTTAATGGTGAATTGAACAGTATTTATTTAAAAGATTTAATAAATCTATGGAATGAAGGGTTTATTTATAATAATTTTCCTATCATAGAATATAAAAAAATTATTCATAACGGTCAACAAAAATATATTACATATATAGAAAATAATAATTTAAAAACTATTAGAGATGATAATTTTAATGATACAAATATTGTTGAAAAATTAAAAAATGTTGCGATGAACAATCAAAATCATTGGACAACTCATACAACAATAGATATATTAAAGGGGCTTAATTAAGCCCCTTTTTTATTATTCTTTCCAATTAAAACCAATTTTCAAATCTTTTTTATTTGATTTTGGTAGTCTTGAATAATAATCTAAATTATTGCCAGAAGATACTGAAAAATTATCTTTACCAGCTTGTGTTTCAAATGAAGAATCAGCATCACCAATATTACCGGCTCTTTCATTAGTAATGATATATTGTAATGTATGTGCTTTTGCATCTTTAAACATTACTGTATCTTGGTCATATTTTTTACCTAATTCCATTGCTTCTTCTTTAGTCATATTTGGTACAATGAATGAATCCTCACCATCAACAGGTACTCTCTTTCCATTTTTACCAACTTCAACATAACCACCTTTTAATTCAGTATACCAATAACCCATCGATTTAATATCTTTTTTTAATTCTTCTGATTTTTCTTTATTTTCTTCTGGTGTTCTTTCACTTCTGTCAGCAGAAAGAATAGCAAAATTCATTTCAGGATGTTCTTGATATTTCCATAATCTTGAAGGAGTAATTTCTTCTTCTAATGGTTCTTCTTCTGATTCATTAAGTTTAGCATCTCTTGCACGTCTTTTTTCAAGCTCATCTGTCCAAAAATCCAAATTTCTATTAATACGACTCATTCTGCCATTTGTATAAGCAAAATCATCATATTCTGCCATTTCTTTATCATGAATTAATGATTTTACCATATCTTCTGCATATTGCACGCTATCTTTATCAGGACTTTCTTTATGACCTTTTGAAAAGTATTTTTTAACATAATCTTTTTGTCTGCCCATATCAAATTGATTACCTTGACCATCATCGCCCATAAAGTTTATTTTATCACCATCTTTCTTAACAGTATAATTTCCATCATATTTTGATAAATCCCAATTAACTTTATCTCCGTCTTCTAAACTATCAAAATCTTCATCAGACATTGGAGCTTCTTCTAATGGGTCTTCTTCAAATAATTTTTTCTTTCCTGATTTTTCATCTGGTTTACCATCTTCTTCATTATTAGCTTGTTCAGAATATGATTTATAATCATTCCAAATATCTTGAACTATATTTTCATCCATACCAGAAAAATTAATATATTCTTGAACAGCTTCTTCTTCAGAAATACCTTTATCTTGCATTATTTGTTCAATAGAATCAATAACTTTTTCGTCATCAATATCTTGACCGTCATCTATTTCATCATTAGCTTGATTGTAATAATCTTCATTTAATTCAACGCCAGCAATTCTTAATGATTCTTTGATTTCATCATCAAAATTTTCAGATTCACCAAATGGTTGTTTAGCACCATCATAATATGGGTCTTCACCTCTTTTTAATGCTTCAAATTCTTCTTTTGTGTATTCATTGCCATATTGGTCAACTATTGTTCCATCTGATTTAACAGCTTTAATTTGTGGCATATCAGAATCATCTTGAACTTGTTCATATGAACTATCAAATGGTTGTGTTGCACCATCATAATATGGGTCTTCCATTGCGTGTGCGTTGCCAGCTAATGCACCAGCCATAGCTGCACCAGCTAAAGCTCCTTTAACATATTTGCCAGCTTTTTTTAAACCATTTTTAAAATCTTCTGTTAATTCTTGTTCATCATCTGGTGTAGGAGTATAAGAAATATATAATGTTTTTTGTTCTGGAGAATATTGTGCTCTAGCTAAATGTGCTTGAACATTTCCATTAAATTTATTTTTAATTTCTTGAGCAATTCTCTTATATTCATTAAATGATAAATTATTTCCCCAATATCCTAAATATACTTTACCATTTTGTTCATCATCATTAGTATAACTTAAATTTGGGGCAATTTTACTCATAAAATCATTTATTTCATGAAAAGTATATGTTTGAACTCCATCAACATAATTTGTATCATATTCATTATCAAACATATCTGGTTGTGTTTCAACCGCTTCATCTATTTTCTTATTTTTTTCTTTTTCTTCTGATTTATTTTCTTTATCATCAGATTTATTATCATCTTCATATTTAAATTTAGGTAAATCTTTTTCTACTTCTTTTTCTGTTTCTGATTTAGATTCAGAATTAGTTTGTGATTTAACTTTTACATTTGAAGATGAACTATCTTCTTTTTCTGAAGATTTTGTAGGTTCAAATTTAGCTTCATCTTTAAAAACACTCTTAGATTTTGTAGGTAATATACAATCACCTTTTTCAGCTTTACTATCGATTTTTCCAAAAGCAGAAGAATCAATTTGTTTCCAACCATCAGATGTTGTAACATCTGATAATTTAACTGGTTTATCATCGTAAGGCATATCAGCTTCAAAAATATCTTTAATTTTATTACCATTTTTAGTCATAAAATCAACATATTCATTAATATTTTCAAAATTCTTAATACCTTTTCTACCAGATATTGTTTCAATTATAAATCTCATAATTCTTAATCCTTTATATAATCAATTTTATATTATTATTTATAAGTATTATAATATAATTTTAAAATTATCATCAATTATAATAAATACATACAGATACAAATTAAATGTATCATTATTTTAAGGAGAAAAAAATGGATTACGGTTTTGGAAAAACTTATACACTTCCAGGTAAATTTACTGCTTTGAACGGTTGCGTTCAATACTACACAGTTGTTTTCACAAATGTTACTATTGATAAAGACCATACTTCTGTAAGTTCTGACCCAGTTAAAGCTGCTCAAGCTCAAGCTAACTTATTAAGAGCATTAGAAGTTTTAAGAACATATGGTGGTCAACCAATCATCACATCTGTTGATGAAAAAACTTTAAAATTCACATTAGAACAAGCTAATGTTTATGGTGATGCTTCTAAAGTTCAACCATCTGCTAAAAACAATGTTACAGATGCTAAAGCTAAAATCGAAGCATTATTTGCTAACTTAAAAGCTGTTGACGGTACAACTAGTTTTGCTTGCACAGCTACTGTTGAAGAAGCATTTTAATTTAATCGGAAGTGAAATTAAAATATTAAGAGAGAGTTAATTAACTCTCTCTTTTTTTATTATTGATATTTGTATTAAATAAATAATTCTATAAGATATATATTAGAGGAATTAAAATGACAAACATTTACGATGTATTCAATACAAGTTCTGAACACGAATTTTCAAAATTTTTTAATAAATTAGAATTAAATACTAATGAATTATTAAACGTAACAACTATAGCTGAAAATAATATATTACCATTATCTAATAAAAGACAAAAAATATTAGAAATAATGGCTGGTTCTGCTGATGGCAATTATGAATTATGTCTTGAACAATTTAATAAAATTAAAAAAGAAAGAATATTAAAAGAATCTTCATTAAATTTAAATCAAGTAATGGAATTAAATAATTTAGTAGTTGATGTATCTAAAAAAATTAAATCACCAAAATGTATGCAAGGTGTCTTTAATATAATAAAAACTAAATCCAATGCTAATGTTGCTAATACATTTTTAGGTATGGTTCAACAATCACAAGTAAATGATTCTAATCTTAAATTTAATACAGAATTACAAGTAAATGGTCAAAATTTAGCTCAAATAATATATCAAATGAAAAATGATATAGAAATGTTTATAAATTCTTTTGAATGTCCAACAGAAAAAAAAGAAAATAAAAAAGAAGATAATAAAAAAAGTGAAGAAATAAACGAAGAAAAAATAAGAAAAGCAATACCATTGGAACAAACTATTTCTTCTATTAAAACTTGGGTTGATTCTGTTCATAAACCATCTGCATTAGAAGAATTAATTAAAATGATAGATGAATACAAAGCAGTAGCTAAAAATACTATTCAAATTAATACATTAGAACATTTAAAATCTATTGCTCAAACAAGATTAAACCAAATGAATAACGGTAAACCTAAAATAGAAGAATGTATTGCTCAACAAGTAGTTTCTGATGTATGTGATGAAAATACATTTGATGGTTTATTAAATAATATGAAACCAACTGTTATTAATATTACAGTTAATAAAGAAACAGGTGATATTGAAGAACTTCCAACTGCTGAATTATGTTTAGAACCATGTGATAATTGTGATAATATAAATTATCCAACATCTGTTCAACCAATGAATATATCACCAACAGCTATTGATGCTCCAATTCTTAAAAAACCAGACCAAGCATCAGCTATTTCAGCATTATCTGCATTATCATCGCATATGAATTGTGTTAAATCAGATTCAAGAGAAAACAATATAGAAGAATTACAAACAATTAATACTTTATTATCCCAATTATCAAATTATTTTAATTCAGTATTAAATGAATCGGTTAATGATGATTTAGAATCTTCAGATTATAGAAGAATTAGATATATATCAGATGCAGTATTAATATATAAAATGTCTTCATTTAACACTCCAAACAAACCAATAACTGATAATAAAGTATATGATTATTTTGAAGAATCAGGTGAAGAATTTGATAGACATGATTCATTAGATGTAATTGCTAATATTCTTGATGATACTATCAGAAATAAACATATTTCCTCTGATATATGTCAAAAAATTATTAAATTAGCATATGATATTGACCCAGAAGTAACTTTAGCAAATATAGCAATGACAGCTGTAGATTATGATGACAATAATGATTATCATTATGATGACAATCAAGAATCAGAAGATTACTGGGACGGAGATGATGAAGAAGAATTAAATGAAGATACAGTATTTGACCATTCTTGGTATGAAAACGATAATGGTGATTACCCAGAAAGAACAAAAAACGGTGTTATTGGTTTGCCTATTAAAGAAACTTGTTCAGCAGGAGCAACTTGTTCAGCTAATGTTTCTGGAGTTGCTAAACCATTAGGAAGCAAAACTAAAAAAAGAAAAAAATCTGATACAATGGTTGAAATGTTTAAAGAATCAATCCAAAATAATATACCTTGCTCCATTAATTTAAACAATAAAACAATATCATATCGTTTATATGATAATAAAGGATATTTGTTTGTTAATGAATCTATTGTTAAAGCAAACAACAAAGAAACTATTATTGAAGCTGTAGATGATATATATAATGATTGTTTATCATTACCAATGTTTGAAGGTGTTTCACATTATTATATCGACATGTTAATCGAAGAAGAAAATAATATGGAAACAAATACAGTTATTACACCACAAGAAAAAGAAAAACAAGAACAAGAATTAAATAATGAACTCAATAATAATCCAAATTTAAAAGTTGGTGTAACTGACAATACTTCAAATGAAATTATCAATAATCAAGAATTAGTTGGTATTGACGACTCTGATATGCAAAATAAAAAATATATCGTCAAAGACCCAATGACAGGTAAAGTTAAAGTCGCTGACTTTTCTCAAATAAAAATTAGTAAAGATAATAAGGCTTAATTATGAAAATTAATGAATTTATAATTGAAAACTTTCAAACCGTATCTATAAATGGTATTTTACGTTCATTAAATAATGATGAAAAGAAAATATATACCAAAGTTAAAGAAAATGGTAAATTATTAAAATCAGAATTAGATGAATACGACCAACGTATTGCTTCTGATATGGTAACCAAAGGTTTATTATGTCGTAGAAAAAATCCTCAACATGAAATATATTTTACAGCTAAAGGTCGTAGAAAATGTGCTTTATCTAAACCAATAGATGAAGTAGCTCCACCAGATTCTCAAATTGAAAAATGGATTGAAGATAATAAACAAAGATTTCAAGATAGATATGGAAAACAATATAAAAAATATCTATATGGTAAAGCATGGAATAAATTCAATGGTAAAAAAATAAATGAAACTTATGATAGAGCCCGTGAAGAATTTTTAAAAAGAAATCATTTACCAGATTTACCAAATGGAAATATAAATGATTTACCAGAACATCTTAAAATGGAATGTGATGAATTAGCTTCAATAGGTGATGAATTTAAAAAAATAGGAAAAAGCGACAGATATTTAGTTTCTGATATCAAAAGAACATATTTTTCATTTAATAATAAATTATATAGCCAACCTGTATATCAATTAACAAATATTGCAACACATCAAGTTTTAGATGATATTTATAATACTCCTTTACTTATAAATTATATCAAAGTTAAAGAAGATTATTGGGACGGTGAAGATGATGAAGAATTAAATGAAACATACTATCATCGTGTTCCACAATTTAATATTGGCGACCAATTTAAAACAAAAACAGGTATTATCGTAACCATAACTGATTCTCATGAATATGATTCAGAAGATGGTTGTCCATTATATAAAATTAAAACAGATAAAGGGAATTATTTTGATGATGAATGGATTAGAGAATCTGCTTTCTTTAAATGGGAAAAAATATCCGACAATGAGTGGGATGGTGAAGATGATGAAGATGAAGAATTATTAGAATCAATGCAAAAATCTTTATTTTCTAAAGGTCAACAATTAATCCATATCGAATCAGGTGACATAGCTACTATTAAAAATATTGAATATAAAAGTGGGTTAGGTTTTTTCTATGAAATAGAATTTGTAAAATATTTTGATGATTCATCTACTCCATCACATGTAAGATATATTGAACCTGAAAAACATTTAATTGATAATTATAAAGATATTAATGAAGATTATTGGGACGGAGATGACGAATAATAAAAAATGGTGGATTATTTAATCCACCATTTTTGTTTATAAATATTTTTATGAAAAACAATTTTAATGAAATTAAGAAAAAAATTTTAACAGATGATAAAATAGCAAATGCTATTGAATATATGATGTCAAAGGTTATTTTGGATAAAAAATTACCTCAATTAAAATTCATATATAAAAAGCATAAAATAGTTTTAGGAAAAAATGGACTTTATTCAGTTTATAGTCCTAATAAATTAAAAATTGCCAATAAAATACATTTTCAAGAAGTAGCAAAATATATTGTTGATAATATAAAATACCCAGCAAAAGGTGATTATATTAGACATGTAGAACATGAAATGTTTCGTCATAAAGAAAAAATAGAATTTTTTACAAATTATTATAATCAAAAAAAATCAGAAATTTTAGAAGATAAAATTTCTTCAATGTGGGGTTTTTATTATATATATAAAAATAGTTTAATTAATCTTTTAAAAGAGAATAATTTATATCTATAATCAAATATTCAACATCATTAAATTCAAAATACTCACCAATTTTTGTTCCATACATTGAACGAATAAACGGTGATTGAATAGATATTAAACCATTATTAATATCTGATTCATACATACTAACAATAGTATATTCTTTTATTTCATCGGTTTCACAATTAACAAATTTTACAGTTGCTCCAAAAGAAACGACATTCGGTTTACACATTTCTTTTGTAAAAATAACACAATCATTAATTATATTTCTTAAATCCATTATTTTCTTTTCCAATCTATCTTGATTATCAATAGCTTGTAAATATTCTGGATTATCTTCAACAACACCAACAGGACGTGTATCAGCCAACATTTGTGAAGCTATAGGTCGGTCAACTTCAATTAATTTTTTTAATTCATTATTAATTTTTTCAAATCCTTGCTTGGTTAGCATTATACTCATAAATATCACCTTTTAGAAAAGAATGAATGGAAATATTAAACATACTTCCATTCATGTTTAACAATGTTAGTATTTATTACATTTTATAAATAACGTGCAATCCAGTTTCAACTTCTGAAATAGCATCTTTTGATTTTTCAATATCTTCTTTATTTTTAATTTTAGCTTTAGCCATACTCTTTAATAAAGCAGGTTTAATTTTCATATCTGGGTCAGAAATACCTTCATTAAGTCTTTCACACAAACCCTTTAAATTTTCAGCCATATGAGTATTCAAATCACTAATTTGATTTAATACTTCTTCTGTATCATCAACAACGGTTTTAATAGCATTTTGCTCATCAACATTAAATGTTCTTACATCAAAAATATTCATTTTAATCCTTTATCCTAATTCATCTTCGTTTGATTTTAAATTTACTTTTTCTGGAACATCAAATTCAAAATTGTAGTTTACTCCAATCCAACCTTTATGTTCCTCACGACATAATGCACCTAATGGCAAATATCCAAGACAAGTTGGATAAACAGCAGCCATTTGGCAATCTTCCAATACATCTAAAACAGCAACATACTTGTATTTAATTCTTGCAAATTTAACAAAAAATACATCACCAACTTCAACTGGACGTCTATGTAATTTAATTACTTTATTATTTTTACCAATAATATGAGTAATTCCTCTACCACCAATCAATTTAAAAAATTGAATATTAGTTTCATCAATATTTTTAATATCATCACCAATTAAAATATCACCCTTTTTATATTTAATCTTATCATTAAAAGGGTCATTAAAATCAGCAATACATTCATAAACTTGATTTTTCTTAATACCAGCACGCTCTGTTATAGAAGCCATATTTATTCTCCAATATTTTTATCAATCCAATCACATAATTCATCTATATCCATAGCTACTGAACTATCTGTTAATTCTACTTTTCTATGAGGAGTAATTAAAACAAGAACAGGAACAGCACTATAATTTAATGAAGTTATAATATTAATATCAGAACAAAAATAATATGTCAACTCATATTTTTTATTATTTTCTAATTCTGTTAAATTTTCTTTTGCCATTTTACATGGAATACAAGTATCTGGTGTTCCAAATTCAATTAAACAAGGAACTTTACCATTTAAAGAATTATATTCTTCTGTACGTTTTATTTCAATCATTTATTTTATTCCTTATATTGGTTCTTTAATTTTTGTATAAGCCGATATTATTCTGCCTATTTGATTTGATATGTCAATATTAGCATCATGAATCTTTTTATAAGAATCAATGTTAGCCAAATAACATAATGTATCTATATCCTTAAAATTATTATATTTTATAGGACAATATATATTTTCAACTTTAAACGCATTTGTAAAAATATATGGGTCAAATTGTTTATTACACCATAATATGGTATCAGTTTCTATAAATTCATACAATTTATTTAATGCTTCTTTAATAGATATTTGAGATACAAACAACTTATCTTTTATTTCTTTTGGTTGTTTATCCCACCATTCAACTGTATCTAAATCAATATAATATCCATTCTTCATTTCCGATTCTGGATTTATATTAGCTAAAAATGTTTTAAATATTTGTTTTGTATTTACATCAAAATATACAACAGAAATCTGTGCTATCGCAGAATCGGTTGTCGTAGCATATGTTTCTAAATTAAGTAAAGCATTAAGCATTATTATATATTTTCCTTTAATTTATTTCTTTGATTGTGCAATTTATAAAAATCTAAACTTTCAATCATTTTATTAGTATCATCTCTTTTTAATATCCAGCCTAAACTTTTTTTACCATTTCCTTTATCGACTCTACGTCTTAGAAAATAAAAATTATCACGTTTAGTATTAGATTTCAAATATTTTATTAATGTTTCTAATTTTGTCATATAATTCCTTTAATTTAAAAGCGATTCGTTATCTGTATTAAGATAATGAATTTGATATTTAAATAAGTGCATATCATTATCTTCATCATAAAAAATACCTTCATTTATTTCTTTATCATAAGAAGATATTCTAATATTGCATCTTTTTCCTAATTCTTTTAAATATATTTCTTTTGTAACTTGTTTGGCTTTTTCTTCGTCATCATAAATACCTAAAATAGAAAAGCTATCAAAATCTCCGTGAAATTCACTTATCACGACAAACAATTTTTTTAATGAATCATTATTCATAATAATTATCCTTTAAGTTCTTTTATTTATTCTTAATTTATACCAATATTATCAATTATCAAACAAAATGTCAAAATTAAAGTAATAAATATTATTATATATTAAGGAATTAAAATGGGAACAAACAATTATCATTTATATCAGAAAGAAAGAAGTCAAAATTATAATTATATAGATAGAGTTGTAAAAAGCTATATGGAACAAGGCGGTGCTTTATTTCATATATATCCAATGACAGCGATTGTAGATTCTAATGGTCAATCACATAAAATTGGAGAAAAAGGCTTTTTAGTTTCCGACCCTGTATTTAATGAAAACCCAAAAAGAAAATATTCTCGTGAAACATTTGATTTATGGGGTGTAACAACAATGAACACTCCTCAATTTTCATTTTCATTTTCCGGCTTATCATTATTAGATGGTGATGAAAAAGAAATATCTTTTCATTATAATTCAATGGTAGCTCAATTAGGAAGAAAAATAATGATTGGTGATGTTATAGAATGGTCTTGGTTAAGAGATTTAGATATTTTAGGTCTTGAAACAGGGGCTAATAAATTCTATCATGTAACTTCATCAGAAAGAGATGAAAAAGGTTGGGCAGCAAATTACAAATACCATTTATGGAAAGTTAAATGTAAACCTATAACAAATGCTCCTGAATTTTCTGATTTATTTAACGATGGTAAAGAAAATGATTTCTATGAAGATGTTAATTCTGGAAACGGTGGTGGTGGTTTAGACCCAGATAACACAACATCATCAAATGAATTGGAAATAATGGATAAAGTTTTAGAAGAAGCCGAATTAAACGGTCCTTCATATAGATTACATGATGAACATCATGTTTATCTTGATGAAAATAATCAATTATATGTTGAAAATAGATTCATACCACAAGGCATTGACGGTATTCCAAATCAATTAGAATGTGCAAATATTGAATTTGGAGAATTTTTTCCTGAAAATCCAAAAGATGGTGATTATTTCTTGCGTGTAGATTATAATCCTCCAAGATTATTTAAAAGAATTGTTAGTAAAGAAACAAATGAAGGAAGATGGCAGTTGACAGAATTTGATAATAGAGAACAATGGACAGGTGTTCCAGCAATTTTAAGAAGTCATATTAATAATGATAAGACAATTATATTAGATGATGGTAAAGAAATTAAACAAAGACAAAATATCAAAGATTTAGTTAAAGCTAGAGTTAAAAAAGAACATAAAAATCCTCGTCCTTGGAAAGATATATCAAAAATTTGTCCAGATATGGATGTTCCAACAGGAATATAATTTTATCATTGACAATCCAAAAATATATGGTATAACAAATATAGTTTTGTTAATAATATATTTTGGAGATTAAATATGAAAAAAATTATATCTATCGTTGCCATGCTTTTGATTATGTTTACGGCATTTGATTCTTATGGTCGTGTTGGTCGTGTTGGTGGATTCAGAAGTTCTGGCTTTAGAAGCTATAGTTATTCAAGACCAAATAGAGTTCGTTCTGTATCAAATACAACAAGAACTCGTTCACAAAAAGCTATTGCAAATAAACCATCAGTAAATAGTAATAAACTTAAATCAATAAAAGCATCATCAATGGCAAATAAAACAAAAGCTATTGAAAAAACTAAATCTAAAACTGTAAGTAAAGTATCAGATAAATCATTGAACAAATCTACTTCTACTGCTTCTACCACTTCTAATACATCATCTAATATTGTTACTGAATCTTCTTCAAGTAATGCTCCTTTGTGGTTTTTGTTAGGTTATAGTATGTCTAATGATAGAGTAACAATTATCAATAATACTAAAGAAAAATTTTCTTGCCAAGATTGTGAAACAGTAAAAGATGATAAAAAAGTATATGATGCTTGTTTACAAAAATGTGAAAAATAAATTCTTGACAATTAAATTAAAATAATTTATTATAACCTCATTGAAAACAATGAGGTTAATTTTTATATGGTATAAAATTATGAAAATAAAAACAAAAAACATTATGGGTAAACCAGTTCTTATTTTAAACGGTGATTATCAACCATTAAGTAAATACCCTTTATCTTTAAACAGTATGAAAAAAGTTTTAAAATCTTTATTAAAAGGTCGTATTTCTGTTGTTAAAGAATACGATGATACAATTACTGTTCAAAATAAAGAAATGAAATTACCAAAAGTTGTTGTATTAAAAAAATATGTTAATGTTTCTCATAAACCAAAATTTTCCCGTAAAAATGTTTATTTAAGAGATGATTACACATGCCAATATTGTGGTAAAAAATTTAAAGCAGAAGATTTAACTTTTGACCATGTTATACCACGTTGTAAAGGTGGAACTACTACTTGGGAAAATATTGTAACAGCTTGTAGAGAATGTAACGGTAGAAAGGGTGGTAAAACATTAGAAGAATCGCATATGAATTTAATACATAAACCTTTTATACCTACAATGGGTCATTTAGAAAGAATATCATCTCATTATAAACCAACAAAATATGAAGATTGGTTAAACGAATCTTATTGGGAAGAAGAATTGGGAGATTAAATAATCTCCCAATTTTTTATTCTATACTTTGAACATCAGAACTATCATAACTTGTATATCTATATTCTGATGCTCTAACATCAACAATTTGTGGCATTATACCTTTAAATGTAAGTATTACATAAATAACTTGTGGATTTACTCTTCCTCTATCATCATTAGTTGCTACATATTGAATATAAGATGTACCTCTATTAGTTAAAGATACACGACTATCAGTATATGTATATATATTACCTTTATATTTAATTTTATCTAATTTAGAAACTTTCATCATTAATTGTTTTAATTCTTCTGCATTTTGAATATTAGGACGATGAGCATCAATATATTTAACAGCTCTTTCTTGAAATGCACTTTCAAGATTATCAATAAAATCACTATATTTACGACCATCAGATGGAACATAAACTCTATTTTTATTCATTTCCGCACGTTTTTGTCTTAAATCATCTACTTGTTCATCTCTATATATAATTAATGCATCCCAACTTTTTTTTGTTCCTTCAGGAGCAACTCTTTCATAAAAATCTTTTACAGTTCTACTTATTTGAGTTTTAGCTGGTGCTTCTGTATTATAAGATGTTTGTTTTCTATAATCATGAGAATTACAATTAGTATAGGCATAATCAGACATTACAACATAATAATTATAATTATAATACCCATTCATAACTCTACCAATTCTTTCATCTTTGGTAACAAATAATAATTGACGTTTATGAGCTCGTATAACTATAGCAGCAACATCATCTTCTGAAAGTTTTTCCATTACAGTTGTAAATTTATGTGGAAGAATTTTTGACACCTCTATTCTACTATTAGGAGTCATTGTTATTTGTTTTAATTTTTCCATTCTACCGCCATCCATAAAAAATGAACGGTCAATCATATTTAAATTTTTTAAATCTTCAAATAATTTAATCATTATAATACTCCTAATGTATAATCTTCAATATTTGGATATTTTTGTTTTAAAGAATTTAAAATTTGAGGGTCAAGATTATTAATATATTGAACCATATATGGACTTCTTCTAACCATCATTCTTTGAACTTTTGTAGGTATTTCATTAAATCGAGAAATATAATAAAATTTATTACTATTTAATAATTTCTTCCAAAAATCCATAGGAACTTTGAAATCAAAATTTTCTTGTAATTGTTTTATAAATCTTATAAGAGATTCGGAAATATCTTTATCATTAATAAATTCATATATATATGGAAGATATTTATTATCCATTACTTCATAATCTTTAAATAATTGTTTAAATACATTTCCACTATATTGATTTTGAAATAAACTCTTTAATAAAGAATTAATAACATTTTTTTTCGTATCATCATTTAATTTATCATTTAAATTAATATCCAATAAATTATATAATTTTAATACAGTGGTCAAATTACCACCTTTATAAATTTCATTTATTATAAAATTTATTTTATAATTATTCAAACCTAATATTATTTTTGGTTTTCCATCTCTATCATCAGCATCATACCAAAAATATTCTGCTATTTTATTTGGATATTTGTCAAAAAAATCTTTAAATTTATCATTACTTATTTTTGTTAAAATTAAAGGATTTTTTTGTATAGCTGTAGATAAACTATTTATTTTTGCATCTTTTTTATTTTGTGCTGGAGATTTAAAATCTCTAGTAATTGATACTTGTGATTCAATCTCTTTTCTATTAATTGTAATACCACTGCCAGAATAAGTTTGAGCATTAACAATTTGTGATAATTTAACAATTACTTTATATAATTTTAAAATATATCCATGAATTGCTTCAATATCAGAATCATTTAAAAAGTTTCTTGGACCTCTCCATTCAAGAGTTCCAGCGGGGTGAACACGAACTAAATTATACTTATCAGTTGAATCTAATAATCTTGATATTTGTTTATATTCATGATTAATTAAATATTCTTTAATATTATCGAATAGATATGTTCTAGCCCATTCTCCGTGAAAGAAATCAATATTTGAATTTTTTGTTTTTAAATGTCTTAATGTTTCTTGCATTTCTTCATCAATAGCCAAACAACACATAACCCAAGCACCATTTATTTTATCTAAATCTTTAAAAGACATATGCGTATGAAAACTACAAGTTTCATTTGTGTAAATTTGTAATTCTGGAACTTTTTTTAAGAAATGATAAATTTTATTTATATTAGTTGGATTAAAATCAATAATTGGAGAACCATATTCAAATGTCCAACCACCTTTTTCTGGTGATGCACGCAATGAACCATCTCTTTCAATTTTACCTTTACCAAAACCTAATGTTTCATTAATATCATCAAATAATTCTGCTACAACACCAGATGGTTGTGATTGAGAGTGATATCCAGGTAACATATAAGAATTAAATCCTTCTCTTGTACAAACACCTTCCATTTCAAAACCAATTTTAAAATCGGTAGATAATGCTTCATCTAATTGTTCAGCTTCACATAACAATTTATATGGGTTTAATAATTTATAAATTTTCATTGACAATTCCTTATTATTATCATATAATATATTTATTGATAAAGGTATTATATAATAAAAAAGAGTGGTTAAAAACCACTCTTTTCAATAACTAAATCTAACAATTAGATGAAACGTAAGTTAGCAACTTTAATTCTTGCTAAGTAGTCACCAGCATTGCCTAATGAGTTAGCAGGATTTGTTAAAGCGAAGAAGCCATAACGAGTTGATAAAGCCATAACGTGTTCAAATGTGTTAGGGTCTAAGATTGTACCAGATGACATAACTGGGATATAAGGACAATAGTATGCAGCAGCATCGATTTCATCTGAACCTTTATAACCAATTAAGATATCATCATCTGTAGCATATGTATTAACATAAACTTTTAATGTGTTGTTTAAAGTACCAACGAATTTGTTGTTAGTTGGAGCTTCGAAAGCACCTTCTGTTGTTCTTACGAATTGAGAAGCTGTTGCAGATTGTAATACAGATAATACTGTGTGAGAAACTACAGACCAGTTAGCAGATGCTTTTCTGATTTTTCTTGCAATTTCATTTGAATATCTGTTAATCATAACTGCTAATGCAGCATGTTCGTCAACAACTGATGTAGCAACACCAGAGATTTTGTTTTGGTCGTAAGTAGCTACTGATAAACCAGCAATACTTCTTAATCTAGCCAAGATTTCTTGGTCGATATCTAATACGATTTGTTGAGCTAAAGCAGAAGTTAATTCTTGTTCAACATTAGCACCGTATTGAGATTCAGCATCTTGCATAGATTCTAATGTAAATCTAGCTTTCAATTTTCTTGAGCCAGCTTTAACATCTTCTTTTACGAATTCGATAGAAATATCGTTACCACCAGTACCTTCTAAGATAGCTGTATCAGCAGCACCTGGATTTTCCATATCTTCGTTACCAGAATACCAAGCACCTACTAAGAATGGAGACATAGCTTCTTGACCAGCGATAATACCTTTACCATCAACAGGAGAAGTAGTTGCATATCTAATTCTCATAGTTGTGATTAAACCAGAAGGACCTGTTAAAGGTTGAACACCAACTAATTCGTGAGCCATAACAGTAGGCATAACACGTTTAATTAAAGGCATCATAACTTTGTTGATAATAGCAACGTTAGCAGCATTTGTAGCACCTGTTGTTGCGTGTTCTCTCAAGATTTCTCTACGAGAGTTTTCTAAAACTGTTTCAGTGATTGCTCTACGAGTAGCTGATTTAATATCAGATACCATACCTTTTTTCAATTTATTCCAAGCAACCGCATTTTCTAATAAAAGGTTTCCCATTAATTTTCTCCTATTTTATTTTTCTCTTATTAATTGAACTTACTGTTCGCAATAACTTTAGAAATTTCTGCGTCAACATCAAGACCGCCCATTTCATCATTTAAGTCCATTGCAACCTTTTTATTTTTATTCTCACCTGTTAAATAAATAGGTTTTCTATTTTCTTTTAACACTCTCTCATTTTTATTTATTGTTTTTGTTGAAGAATTGCTTAAAATCATCGGAATGTATTTTTGAATAGATTCGTTTAATTTTTCTGTTGGCACTTCTTTAACTAAATTTTTAATCATGTCTTGTTTATCTTTTGCCAAATGAGCAATAGATTCAGAAATGATTTTTTCTCTTGTCAATTTGTTATTAACAAGTTTTAATTGTTTATTTTCATTCATAACTTTATTAGCTTTTTCTTCTAATACTTTGTTTGAATGTAATAATTTATTTTGATTTGCTTTAACTGATTCTAATAAGCCATTAACAACTTTATTTTCATTGAAGAATTTAACAGCAAATTCACGAGCAAATGCTTCATAAATTTTAGAACCAAAAGATTTTTTACGAGATTCAGCAATATCTTTTCTGAATTCATTTAATTCTCTTGATACAGAAGCATTGATGAATTTTTCCATTTTATCAGCAGCTTCAGCAAAGAATTTTTTCTTAGAATTTGCTAATTTTTCAGCACTTTCTTTAACTAAACGAACTCTTAAAGCATCTAAAGATTTCATTTCTTCTCTATTTGCTCTTGTTTGTTCAGCTACTTGTGCAGAAATAAATTTACCAAATTTATTTAAAGATTCTGAAAGTTGTTTTTTATCATTTCTTAATTCAACAACTTCTTTTTTAACTGCTTCATTAATAAATTTAGATGCTTTTTCAATGAAATCAGCTTTTTTAGATTCATATTGTTCATTAATAGATTTCATAGCATTATCTAATTTTTTATTGAAATCTTCTTGAATCAAAGCTGTTTTATCAGCCAATAATTTATCAAAATTCTTTTGTGATTCTTGTAATTTTAATTTTTCTTTAATCAAATTTTTTCTATGTAAATCAATTTTTTTCATTTCTTCATTAAGAACTTTATTTGTTACTTGATTCATAGATTCAACGATTTTTTCTTTATCGGCTTTTGCTTGTTTAGAAACTTCTTCATAAATTTCTTGACGAACTTCATTTCTAATTTGAGCAACTTTTTCTTTCATCAAAGAATTAAAAGCATTTTTAATATCAGCAGTAGCATTATCGCCTAAACATTCCATAAGTTTAGCATTTAATTCTCTATCTGTTAATTTTGTAGCCATAATATGGTCTCCTTAATAATCTTATTTGTAACTCCAAGATTTAAACCAAGAAACTATATCTTCGTTTAATTCTTTTTCATGTGTCTTAGAATTGCCCAAAATATAATCTTGAGCATTATTTAATAAATGCTGACCTTTTCCACCTTGGAATTTTTCATAAATTGGTGTAGGTCTAGCATCTTGTGCTGAAGGTGTAGCAACAATATCAACAGTAATAATTTCAAAATCTGAAACTCTACTTGACCATTCATCTACATTACCTGAACCACGAGAGCTTACTCCTAATGGAACTCCGTCCATAAGTAATCCTTCAACAATTTTTCCAGATGGGGTATTAGATAAAATTTTCATTTTACCGACACCATCATTTCCTTCCATATGTATTTCTGTAATCATATGAGATACATTGTGAACATTGATAACTAATGTATCTGGGTGGTCTAATTCTCCAAGAACACCACCATGTAATTTAATCTGTTCAGATAAATCTTGAACAGCTTTGGCAATTTCTTCTCTTGGGTAGATACGACCATTAAGGTTTTGAATCTCACCTTGAATAAAGATACCGTTCAAATACCAATGTTTCTTTTTATTACCATATTCATCAACATAATCGGTTGGGTCAGCCAATAATTTTGACTGACCGTGACCGATATATTCTTGAAGAACTGGTTTATTTAATATATCTACCATTCTTCTATCCTTTATTAGTTACCCATCATTGATTTACCAGATGCTGGTTTATTGGCAGGTTTTTCAACTTTATGCCATTGTTTAGCACCTTTATTATCATTTGATTGAACTTTTACTTTTTTATCAGCTGATGTTCCTTTAGAGTCAGAATCTTTTGTTCCTAAGCCAGCTTTTGCAAGAGATAAACCTCTTAATTTACCAAAGTTCATTGTGCCTTTTTTATTAACACCTTCTTCTTCAGAAGTCATTTTTTTGCGTGGGTCAGAAATTTTTGACCAAGATTCTTCAACAGCTTCTTTTTCTTCGCCTTCGATGCCTTCTAATTCATCGATTAAAGCTACTAATTCATCAGCTGAATATTTAATATCATCAATTACTTCGTCTTCACCACGTTGAACTTCGTCATAATCTTTATCTTCATCATCTTCTTCATCAGCTTCCATTGATTCATCACCAGCTTCTTCATCAGAATCTTCAAATTCTAAATCAACGTCAGAATCTTCCATACCTTCGTCAGCTTCATCAATTACTTCTGAATCTTCATCAGCTAATTCAGCATCTTCATCATCAGCAACATCGATTTCATCATCAGCTACTTCTTCACCTTGTAAACCAGAAGAAATTTCATCAAATAAATCATTGATTTCATCTGACATTTCACCAGCCATATCAAATTCACCTCTTAAATCTTCTAAGGCAACAGCAGCATCATCAGCTAAACCTTCGTCTTCGCCTTCTTCTGATAATTTCATTTCATCAACGATGTTTCTTAAATCATCAAATTTAGCACGAACTTCATCTGTAACTTCAGCTGGGAATTTATCTTCTAATTCATCGATAGCAATTTGAATTTGATTGAATTTTTCTTCTGAATCAGAACCAATTTCATCAGCAATTTCATTATTAAAATCATCACCCATGTCAGAAATTTCAAAATCTTCATCAGCAGATTCTAATAATGCGTAACTATTTTTAGCAGCCAAATCCCAATGACGTTTAAAAAGTCTTGTAGCTTTAGCAACATCATTATCATTAACAATCGCATCAAATGCTTCTGCTAACAATTTTTTATCCAAGTTTTTAGACATTATATATCTCCTTAAATGTTTATTTTTTATGTGTTCTATTTGTATTTATAAATTATTAAGAAGAATTTGATAAAAATGAGAAATTTATCAAATAAAAACCCTCTTAATTAAGAGGGTTTATTTTTAGAAATCTTCAACATCATTCTTTGATAAATGAGATATTGGTTTTTTTTGTAATTGTTTCTTTAAATTAACTTTATATCTTTTTTCAATAACATCTTTAAAATAATTATAAATTTGATTTTTTGAAGGTAATTGACCATTATGTTTTTTCATATAATTTGTTAATTTTGGCAAATACATTTTTTCATTATACTTATCTGAAATTGCATTAATTTTAACTTCCTGACCATCAACTTTTTTATATTCTGTTCCAGTATCAAATGTAATATCTGCTAATGGTGCTCTATAAGAATTTATATCAATATAAAATCCTTTTGAATCATATCCAGCTTTCATTGATTTTAATGTATATAATTTCTCATTTTCAATTAAATCTTGTAAAATACTATCCAATACATCTAATCTTGAACGATTAGAAGCATCTTTTGGATTATTAGCTAAACTTCTATTATTCATATAATTTTTAACAGATTTACCTGCATTTTTTAATGCTTTTACTGGATGTAATAATGCACTATCTTTTGAACCTAAAGGTCCTTCCATAATTCTTGCTTCTTTAATAACTTTTTTATTCTTTAAAACAAAATATTTGCATTCTTTTAAAGATTTAAATTCTTTAAAACCTTTTTTACCATTAACCGCTTCAAATAATATCTTCATATACTTTTCCTTTTAATTAAATTTTATAATTATAATAATATTTATTACATTGGCATTCCGCCCATACCCATATCACCACCTTCGGGATTTGACATATCAGGCCCATATAAAACAGGAACAAATACAGAATCTTGAGCTAATTCTTCACGTTTTTGATTGCGTATAGATTTTAATCTATTTAAATCTCTTAAATGCAATACTTTTTTTCTTTTATGTCCTATTTGTGGTACTGATTCATCTTCTTGACGATTATATGGTCTATCAAAATTATTTTGTTCAGATTCATTTAATATTTCTGTTAATTCTCTAAGCATAATACTTTCCTTTACATACCCATATCACCTGTTGGAGCACCGCCCATACCCATATCACCTGTTGGAGCACCGCCCATACCCATATCACCTGTTGGAGCACCGCCCATACCCATATCACCTGTTGGAGCACCGCCCATACCCATTCCCATATCAGCACCCATATCGGAAGCCATATCATTTAAATAATCCATAGGTATGTCTTCAACACCGACAGAACGTAATCCTGGTGCTTGGTTTTTATCTTCTGTTGGTAATGGAACATCTTTATCTTTGAATTTTTCTTGATTTTCCATAATCAATAATCTTTGGTTTTCATTGTATTCTTCTTCTGTTAATTTCAAATAATATTTCAATGCAAATTGTTTTGAAATATAAGGAACTTGAACAGCCGAAGAAAAAGCCTCCAATCTTGATTTTCTAATTTCTTCTTCTGTTAATTCAGTAATATTTGATGGTTCATAAAATGCTAAATTAAAACTATCATCATTTATTTCAATAGCACGATATTTTAAATAATTTTTAAATTCTTTATCTAATTCTGTAATTAAAATATCTTGAATTCTTTGACAATATTTAAAAAATCTCAATTCTTGAACATAAGTATTTGTCGAATTAGTTGGTAATGTTCTTTGTCCATCTGTTGGTCCATAAGGAACCCAAGATTGAGGAACTTTCAATCCACGAATTACCAAGTTTTCCCAATATACCATATCATTAATTTCACCAAGATTTTGACCACCTGCTAATTTTTCTACTTTTGGTTGAACACCATCAGAATCAACTGGTAACCAATAATCTTCATTCATTGGAATTGAATTGTAAGCTACATCAATAGTATTAAATACACCATCAGAATCTTTTGATGGCATTCTTCTTTGAGATAATTCATTTTTACATTTTTCCAAAAATTGTTTTCTTTTATATCTCGGAATAGAACCAACTGGAATACTAAATACTAATTTTTCAGTTGCATTTTTAATACGATATAATAAGATACAATCTTGTAAAAGCATTTTTTGAATATATGCTTTATATATATTTTCCAAAACAGATAATCCAAATGGATATAATAAAACATTATCAACATTTAATGATATATGAACAACATTTTCTGCTTTAATAGGCAAAGTTGTTTGGTCATCATTTGGATTATTAACCATTTGAGCAGATGAATTATTTACAATATTTGGAAAATTAGAATTTATAGTATTTAAAAAATTTCTAGTTTGAATATCTGATTCAGCTGTAGTAGCTATCTTCATCGGAACATTTAATTCAACATTTTTAATAACATAATGTGTTGGATTTTTTAATTCATCGACAACAACACCTAAAACATCATATATATTACATTTTTGTAATTCCAATGTTTCTGGGTCTCTAACAAAAAATACATCACCATATTTTAAAACATCACGAATAGTTGAAAATATTCTTTTCTTCCAATCATTTGTTTTAATCCAATCATTTAACGCAATTTCAATAGATAATGTTTGAGAATCTGGTAAATCTTGATTATCGGTATATTTTATTTGAAATGGACTATCTTTATCAGTTTGTGTAATAAAATCTGTTATAATATCCATTGACCAAGAAATAATTGGGTCTTGTTCCATACCATCATATATAGTATATCTTTCCATACGATTTTGAGGACCTTGATATACCATAGGCAAATAGTTTTTATATTTGTTATATAATGAATTAGTCCCAGAATAATTATTTTTAGCTATACCTAATTTAGCTGTTGGTAAATTAACATTTTTCAAAAATTTCTTAAAAGACATAATAAATCCTCTATATATTCTAATAAAAATATTTATTCTTTATAGAGAGTTTAAAATTATATTATCATTTTTCTTGAGCATTAGAATAAATTATTGGTATTTGCTTTCCAATTAATTTATTATCTCTCACAGCATTTTCAGTAAGCGTATTATTATATCTTAATATATTATTTGTTTCTACTTGATTTTCTATCATTTTTTTCATATTTTCATCATACGCATAATTTACAGGCATATTATTAACTACTGCTCTACTACTTATTGTTGAATATCCATTAGGTTTTAATGTTGACTGTTCAGACATTTTACCTTCTTGATACTGTTTATACCATTCAATACCAGCTCCAACTATTGCTCCACCTATAGCACCCCATAATGCTCCTTTACCACCACCAACAGTATAACCTAATCCTGCTCCTATTGAACCATAAGATAAAATTGATGAACCTAAGTTTCTTAATTTATATTCATTATCTGTTTTCTTTAATTCACCAGATTGTAATTTTTCATTAGTATTTTCATCTAAAAGATTTGAAGCATACTTACCAACACCAGCTATGCCTAAACCAATTAAAGCCCTTCCTCCAAAAGCAGAAGCTCCTTTTAATAACATTGATGGTCTTCTCATTAAAATATTAATTTTTCTTCCAATTTTAGTCTTTCCAATAGTTCTATCAAATAATTCATCAATAATAGTATTTGATTTACCATGTCTTCCTACACTTTTTGAAAATTTATCAACTGCTAAAGAAAATCTTCTAACATCACCACCAAAACCTATACCCATTCTTCCACCTATATAAGAACCTATCGCCGGAACTGCAGAACCAGCCAATGTTGCTAATAATCCTGATGTTAGTCCAGATAATCCAAATTTATTTAATAAATTATTAGTTCCTTGTGTAATAAACCCAGAAACACTATATGGTATTGAAGCCACGGTAAATGCTTTACTCATACCTTCTGTTCCACCAGATTTTAATGATTCTTGACCAACTTTATGGCGATTAATAGCTTCTTTATAATTTGTAGCGTTTCTTAACATAGCATTACTTGAAGCTCTTTCTGTGCTGTCATAAGAATTCATAGCATCATTTAAATTTAAATTTAAGAAATTATCTCCGAATGATGTGTCCATTGTTGAATATTCCCATAACTCACTAAAAGCAGCTGGACCATACATCGCTGGATTACTTGAAGCTCTTATAGCTAAATCATTTTTATATTTTGCTAAATGACCATATTGTGACTGTAATTTAGCTATTGTAGCTTCATTAAATTGACCTGTTTGTAACAAACGCATAATTTCAGGATATACTGTTTGTCTTAGTGGGTCATTTGCCATTTGCATTAAAATTTTTGAAGAAACTTTTGTTCCTCCTGATAGAAAATAATCTATCATTTCATCATCAAAACCCATTGCTCTCATTAATCTCAATTCATTTTGATGAGTTTTACCATATGCTCTTATTCTTATTGCTCTTTCTTTAATTGAATTTTCTTCTTTAAGATTTTCTACCGATTTACCAGTAGCTAAACTCAATAATTTCATTTGTCTAGCAGTTTCATCTACTTGAGCAATTAATTGTTGTTCTGACATATTTCTTAACTGTGATGGTGTTAAACTTTCCATTGCAGCTTCAAACGCAGCCACTTGTTCATCATGTGTTAAATTATATGCTTTAGAAATATTACTTAAAGAATTTTCAAATACTTTAACACCATTACCAAATGATGAATTTAATTTACTAATTAATGGAGCAGTTTTCTTTAAATTATCAGCCAATTCATCATATGTCATACCTAATTTATATGCAGTTTGACCTAATGAATTAAAACCATCTTTAACAAAAACACCACCACTTTCAATACCACGAAATATACTAGCTAATCTTGTAGCATTATCCATATAACTATCTAAAACTTTAACAGCTACATTTAATATTGTTTTTAAATAAGCATCTCGTGTTTTATTTCCATTTTTTAATTCATCTGTTAATGAAACCAATCTGGTATTTAATGTATCGTTATATGTTTTGTTATTTTTATTATTTGTCGTAAGTAAATTATTAATGGAATTTCCAATTTCATTGGACTCTTGAATTTGTTTTTTTAATAATTCTTGATTTTTTTCTGCCCATACTTTATTTTGATAAATTTGTCTTGAAAACAAATTTTCTAACATTATTTTTAATGGTTTAATAGAATCCTCTGATTTAAACCCAACAGATAAACCAGCATTATCATTTAAAATAAAATTATCACTAAATTCCATTACTTCACTCATTTATTAAGCCTTTAATCTTTCTCCATATGCTCCAATTTTTGCTAATTGCTTAAATATTTCTTTTCCTTGGTAAAACATTGGTGTAGCTATAATTAAAGCATCAACAATATTATCTTGCTTATTTCTATAAGAAATAATATTTTCTTTAGTATCAAATTGTTGAGTGGTGTTATTGAAATCGATTTCAAACAAATCTCTCAATGCTGGGTCGTTTCTAATTATAGATAAAATATTATTATAATTTTTATCATTATTAACAACTAAACGATAAACTGTATTATGAAGAAAATTATATGCCATATTTTCAAACTTAGGATAATATTTTCTTTCTTCTTTTGATAATTCATAAACACCATTTTTTATATCAATTAATAATTGAATCATATCATCTATTTTAGAATTATTAGATTTTTTAGTTGCAGATTTATAATATTTTAAGGCTTTACCATTATACTTATTTTTTCCAAAATATGGTGACAATTTAAATCCACCTAATGCTAATTTTAATTCAGAACTAAATTTTCTATCTATACCAGATGATGATGAAAAATCTTTAATTGTTCCATCTTTATATGTTTTATTTTTATTAACATTTAATGGATTAATATATTTACTTTTATCTTTTTTAGACATTTTACCTATTTTTTCATCATCAAATTCAGATTTTGTTGGAGCTGTATTTGAACCAGCTATACCTGAAAAGTTTTGTATTAATTTTTTAACACGTCCGATAATATTAAATGATATTTGTTCAACTTTTTGTATTTGATTTTTTAATTCTTCATCATTTAACAAACTAATAACAGAATAATTATTATTTTTATCAGTATTAATATTAGAATTATTTTTATTATCAGATTTATCTAAACCTAATTTATTATCATCAATACTATCTTTATTTTGTTCTTTTTTAATTTCCGATGAAACTTTATCATTAATATCAGATGATAAATTACCATTTTTTTCTGCTGAATCATCTATAATTTGTTGGTCAACTTTTTGTTTGACAGATTTTTTCGTTCCATATCTTTTTTGTTTTTCAGATATTCTATTTTCTAATAATGATGGGTTATTTATTTTAATAGCATTAAATAAACTTTCTGTTATTTCAAATAATCCTCTATCAGTAATAACTTTAACCATAATATTTTTCCTTTATAATATAAAATTATTTATACAAAAAATCCTCTTGTAATTTATCAAGAGGATTTTTTGTTATTTTTCATTTTATTTATAAATTCTTGTATTAATAAAAGATTGAAATTATTTTCAGATGGTAACTTCATAATATTATTAAATTGATTAATTATAATATCAACAATAATCTTTTTAGATATAAAAATAACATTTCTATTAAAATTATTTTTTGAACTTGAAATATAAATATCATCATATTTTATAACTTTATATTCGTTATTTCTTTCTTGTTCACATGCTTCTCTAATAGAAAATAATTCAGCATTTAAATTATTTTCATCTTTTTTATCTTTAAACTTCTTTTCATCAATATCAATACATTTAATTATACTATAATCACCATCAATAATATTATCTATATCTTCATAATAAAGAAAATAATCCATATTATTTTCATAACTTATAAAATATAAAAATATCGAATCTAATATTGATTCAATGAAGTCATTATTTTTAATAGATTTAATATTAAAAATACGCTGATATCCATTATTACCATACATATCATATAACTTATAATATTCCGGAATAATAATAAAATTATCATTACTTTTAAAATTGATATATTTATATATATCATCATACGATGGAATCATAGATGTATTTTTATAACTATACACCAATTCTTTTAATAAATTATTACAAAAATACTGAATATTATTCATAAAACCTCTATTTTATTCTTTTTAAAAATTCTTGAAAAACTTTTAAATTAAAATTATCTTCTGAATTTAAATTAATTATATAATCTATATATTTTATCAATTCATCATATACAAATTTTTTTGAAATTAAAATAGCACCATTATATTCTTCTGACAAATAAGATGTGCATACATAAGCATAATCGTCTTTTATAATTTTATATTCATTATTTCTTTCTTGACTACATGCTTCTCTAATAGAAAATAATTTAGCATTAATATCATTCTCATCTTTTTTATCTTTAAATCTTTTATTATCTATATCAACTGTTGATACCAAACTTCCATCAGAAAAAGAATAAGTATCAGATATATTATAAAAATATCTCCATATATTATTTTCTATAGATTTAATAAAATCTTTATTATCAATATCAGTAGGGTTAAAATTTTCATAAACTTTTTTATAATTGTGCATATAAGAACAATCATTCATAATATAAAACCTAGGCACTATTAAATATGAAGAATCATTATCTCCAAATGGTAAATTTTCATATATTGATTGTTTTAAAAAATCTATTGACGAAAAATTATACATTTCAATCAAATGCTTTAATACTCTATTTAAAAAAATTTTTTTATGATTCATTTCAACCTCATAACTATTTTTATTTAAAGTATAAAAAATAAAAATCTATTTGTCAATAGATTTTTATTCATTATTTGGTTGCATTGCTTTTCTTTTTTCTTCTGAAAATTCATTATATAATTTAATATACATTTCTCTTTGTAAATAAGGCATTTGATATGCTTCAAATATAGAAATTTTACCTTCAGAACGTATATTTAAATTTATTAATGATTTTTCTAAACCTTCGGCTCTTGAATATAATGTGTTCAATAAAGTATTGATTTGTTCATCATTAGATATTAAGAGCCTATCCCGAAAAAATCTACTTGATTAAAACCATAAAATTTTTCTTCCCATTCATGATTACAACAAGAACATCTATAATTTAATGTAGTTGGTAATCCAATATCATTAATTTCTTTAATTTTATCATGTAAATTTGTTATTATACTTGATTTTGTATTAGTTACAAATTCATATATCATATCTCTATCAGCAATAAAAGTATCATCAGGCAATCTAATTTCTTTAATACAACTTGTTATCAAATCATTACCAATTTCATTCATTTTATAATAACTTTTAGCAACTTCTGACATTACATGTCTTTTTTCCTCATCTTCAATAGATTCTTCATAACTATATTCTTTATAGGCTTTAACTATTTTTTCTTGATTAAAACTCATTAAACTATATTGCATTTTATCTTTTAATGTATTAGGTTTTAAATATATAATTAAGCCATTTTCAATTTTTACTTCATAATATGGTTCAAGATAAGTTATACGTTGAAGAATTTCATTAATACTAAATTCCATTTCTTGTGAATGTAAAATAAAATCTCCTTTTTTCTCACCTTCAGCTATTTTTTCCTTATCACCCAATGCAATAGCTCTTTTTTGACATTCTGGACATATAATATTCATAGTTAAAGAATCACCATATGTTGCTTTTTGTATCGCTAAAAATAATACATTAGCATCAGGATATAATAATTTTTCAGGATTTTTAATAGCAGGAACACAAGATTTTATTAATTGAATATTAGCTTCACCAGATAATAAAGAATCTGGATTCATCAAAATCAATTCATCTTTTGGTAACATTGGATATACTTCGACTTCTCCATTTAAAGTATATTCTATATCACCGTCATCATACCATGCACAATTTGATGGTAATTTAATTGATAATTCAGGTTTTCTTGCAAAATCTAATAATGGATTATTCATAATTTCTCCTTTATAATATCAATATTTATATATGAAAAAGAGTGATATTTAATTATATCACTCTTTTAATTTATTTTTCAAAATATGATATTATTTTATCAATAATAATAGATGTTTCATTCATTAAATATTCATATTTTGTAATATCTCCAATAAATTTATTTGTATCGTCAACAATTGATTTATTAGATAAAAATTCATATAATCCATCAGTTAAATTAATAGTTCCATCTTGCATACCTATTTTGTTAAATGTTGGAACAGTTCCTTGCATACCAGTAAATTCAACAAGTTCCCATTTACCTTCACGGTTATAAACTTTATATATAGAACCTTTTTCAACTGTATTATGATTATAGAAATAATCATTTAATTCTACTTCAGTTTCAAATATTCTCAATGGTTGTTCCATAGATGCTTTAACATCTTTATATAAATCTTTATAATACCAATATTTTTTAACATCATATGTTTGATATTGTAACAATTTAAATTTACCAATAGCTGTCATTTCCCACAATGTCCATATACCATCGTAATTTTCATCATGTTCTACAAGTAATTTTTTACCAATTAAACTTGAATCTTTGTTTTGTTGCATATCATAATAAGATTCAAATGGTTCAAAATCACTTTCAGGATATGGGTCACTATCTAAAAATGTTTTATTAAATTCAGTCGTTCCTACATCTGTAGATGTCATTACATCACGAGTATCAAATATATCATTAACAACATCAACAAAATTTCTACGAGAATTTTCTAAACTCTTAAACATTGTTTGTCTTGGTCTAATCAAAATACCAATTTTATTTCTATCATCTAATGATGGGTCTGGAATAGCATTTCCTAATGAATCATATCCTATTAAACTATATTTCATTTTATTCCACAATGATTCAGGAATTCTATCGTCATCACCCTCACGAACTAAAACCCATTCAACATGCTCATCCATATCAACAGCATTTTTAAAATTAAACTGAATTACAAAATCATTACCTGTAGAAACATTATCGAAATTACCAATAATAAACGAACTGTATTTATAATCGCCGGTTCCAATATATAATGGAGCAAACCATATTATACCTTCATCTTGTGGAGAATTAATAGTTTGTGAAATTGTTAATGCAGATATGTGTCTAAAATCAACATCTGGTATATCAGATGGATTTTTAATCCAATAATAATAGTAAGTATCATATGTTGATGTTTCATAATTATATAATTCTTTTGTAACATATTTAACTGTATTATCATCTGGTTTTTTATTTGATTTATACCATTCATAAACAGCTATTTCAGAACCTGGTAATTGCTTACCCCAATTCTTTCTTCTATAATAAATATCACCTTGATGGTAATCAAGATATCTTACTTTTGATATATCCCACCACAAATAACCAACTTTGTCATCACCCCATTTATAAAAATCATTATAATCAAATACAGGGTCAATAGAAGTAATATAATTAACTTCATCTAACACTTTATTTGGAATAATACCTTGTATTGGGTCATATAAATGAATTTTTGATAAAGTTTCATTTGTATCATCATTTATCATAAAACAATCATTGAATTTTGTCAAATCTACAACCTTATTTTGAATACGATAAAGTTCAAAATCTTCGCCATTATATTTAAATATTGACCAAGCAATACTATCAACAATATATTGACCTTTACGCATTAAATTTTCTGGGTCTTTAACATAATCAAGATGATTATTCAAAATATCAGCTGATACATAAACTAAATCATTTTTAACCAATTTTGAAGTATCAAAAGTTTTTAATTGAGATATATTATTAACTCTCATGGACATAAATCCATCTTCAACTTTTTTTAATATATCCCAATTCTTATTTGATGTTTTAACAACCCAAATAGTTTCATTTAATTTAATATTTTCTTGAACTTTTTCAAATTCTTCATCATTAGCCACTATATAATTTACATCTTCTATTCTAGCAAAACCACCGATAGGATTAAATTTAGTATTATTATTAAATAAAAATGTATTATCTTCTTTATTTGCTAATTTTTTCAACCAATTTTTATCATTCCAACAAATTTCAATTATTGAATTATCATTATTTGGAATATCAGAAGTTGTAAATGAAATAATTTGAGGGTCTTGTGTTATATCTTTAGCATTTATTTTAAACTCCATTAAGTAGTTATCTGAAGTATAACCAAATTCTCCCAATTTGAAAGCCCAATTCTCATATAAATCTATTTGAGAACTATTATTATTCATAATATAATTTGAACGATTTAATTTACCAAATGAACGTCTTGTACCTTTTTCTTTTAACATACCTTTATAGAAATCAAAAATATTTCTATCATCAATTAATAATCTTTCCATATTTGGTAATTTTTGAAATCCTATTGTTTTTTTGGCATAATCTCCAAATATTCCTTGAGCTCTAACATCATCTGTATCAAAAAAGTATTTAAAGTCTTCTGCTAATTTATCATAATTAGGAACAGCTCCATCACTATCAATTAAATATCCTGGAGCATAGAATGTTCCATCCCAATCAGATACAGCAGTTCCAATTATTTTTAATCGTTGTGCTTTAATACATAACATTGGGTCGTATAATATGTCACCATATAATGTTTTATTGTCAAATAAAATAATATGCTCATTTTCAACAATATTTGTTTTCAATGTTGTCAATACTTTAACTTTTGACATTATATCAGAATAACCATTATGACGATAAACATCTAATTCATTATTATATATTGGATTTCCATTTGTATCTAATACAGTCCAATATCCATTTATATATTGACCAACAGTATCTAAAAATGCATCATGCATTATTGTTAAGCCTTCAAAACCTGGATTCAATATTATTAATTGACCATTAGTTGGATTTAATGTAACCCATTTAACAAAATCTTCAGCTTTTGTATTAAAATCTATTAATGTTCCAGAAGAAGATAAAACTTTATTAAATACCCAGCCTTCCATTTCTTCTAAATATTTGCCATAACCACAAATAATATTGAATAATTCTTGAACAGATGTAAAAATAGTTTTATATTTAACTCTACGAACATTATTATCACCATCTGTTTTCCAATTATTATAATAAATTACATTTTTATTATTAATTTCAACATTTGTTTTTTTACCTGTTAATATTGGTTCAAAAACATTAAAATATGGGTCACTTAAATTATAACCATCTAACATATAGCCATTTTCAACTTTAGTGATTAACATAGCTGAATATACAGATTGTTTATTTGTTTGTGATTTGTATAAATCAATATGATAATTTTGTGATGGTAAAACACCATAATTATCAGAAATAATTTTTAAACTATCTTTTTTAAAGTATCTTCCGCAACGATAAGATAAAACCATATCTATATTTCTTATCATTGAGCCGGCATAATCTGTAATACTAATGTTTTCATTTGTCAAAAAGTCAGATATCCATTGTTGAATACCTATATTCTTTAAATAAACTCCGTCTATTACTTCATTATGAACATATATTTCTGATGGTGATGGTCTATTAATTGTATTTTCATAAATTGTTTGTTCATAATCAGTTCCTTTAAATAAAGTAATTCTATTTAAAGTATCCCAATTATGTTCAACCCATTCAATAGGTCTCATTAAATACATTATTGTTTGTAAATTATATCTATATTCAGAAGTAAATGTCCAAGCTGTTTCAACACTACCCATATCACCAGCTACCCATGGTTGAGAAGCATAGAACGCAATAGGAGCTTTAGTTACAATACCTATTTGTATTGGATTTAATAAATTTCCATTTTCATCAACTGGTAAATATTTTTCAACCAAATTAGGACGTTTAAATTCTTCATGAATTCCTTTATTTTCACCATCAGCTATATAACCATTTTCAATGTCTTTCCACATTGGAATATTTGAAGAATTATATGGAGCTTTACCATAATATGATTCCCACCAATCTGGTTTTGAACCAAAACCTATCATTTCCCATGGGTGAGTATGAGGTCTATATGTATCATAATAATACAAATATATTGAACGGTATGAACCATATAATTGTTCACCATCTACATCTATACAAGTTGAATAATTCCAAGTAAATGGGTCAGTATAATCAAAATTAGAATGGTCAGTATAATCATAATTATTATCATTACACCATTTTTCCAAAAATGGAACTGAAAAATCTTTATATTCTGTTAAAGAATAATCAGTTTTTCTAAATTTACCAGGAATATTTTTATACTTATTATAAACAGGTAAAGTTGTTTTCCATTTTAAAGGTATAGAATCATATATAGCTTGTTCCATTCTCAATAAAGCATTATCTCTATAATCATTAAATAATTGTGTATAAGAACCATCATGACATAATAAAACAGTAGATTTATTCTGATTATCTAATGTTATAATTTCTGGCTTATAACAATTATCAATTCCTAAATATGCTGGAGTAGCAGGTATATATGTTTCACCAAATTCAGAAGCCACACCATTATTATAAAATGCGTTTAATCCTTCTTTGCCCAAATTAATTCTATTAAGAGCTTCCATTACAATTTTTACAACATCGCTTTCCTCTGTATATTCTCCATTATTACTCATTGTTGTAATAACTGTTTTAAATTTATTTTTAAATTTAGAATATTCATTGCTTATAAATTCCAAAATATTTCTAATATTAGTATATTGTTGAGAATTTAATAACATTGTTTTCAAAATAGGATTTGAATGTTGTAAAATTTCTGTTCCCAATGACAAGTCTTTTTTAGTATTATTATAATTATTATAACCGCCACCTTCGCCTTCAAAATTACTTTGATTTTCAATTATTGATTTTAATTGGTCAAAGCACTCACTATAATTAATTTCTGTTATATTTCCATTCATTGCATTGGCTGTCAATGATAAAGGTAAATCATAAAAATAATTTTCAGCTATTTCACTATCTAATTTTTTAACCAATAATTTAATATACAAATTATCATCAACTTTTAAAGATACATTTTCAGTTAATAAAAGTTGCTTATCTTGAATCAAATAATCAATTTTTTCATTTAATAATGTCCCATTTAAATATACAAATGATGATTTTCTAATATTTGATACATCTGGTTGATATGCTAATTTATAAACTGTATATTTTGTTTTTAATCCAGATTCTTCTTCTATTTCTTTATATTCACGAATATCAGTAACTGTTATTTCAGTTGTTATATATTGCGAAGTAATATCTTTAGACAAATACCATGTATTTAAATAAGTATCAGAACCATTTAATTTAAAAAATTTGAACCCTGTATATGTTTTAATTGTATCGTAATAATTATATGTAAACGATTCAGAATCTAATAAATTATTAAATTTATAGTTTCCATAACCATCTGTTAATATGTATTTTCCTAAATCTTCATCATAAACAGCATTTTCAGCATCAGTTTCAACATAATCAAATAATTTACTACCTTTAAATGATGATTGTGGATAAATTAAATTATTGTCTAATTCAACTTTATTATCATCAAATAATTTAAACAATGGAGATTGATTTATATTATTTTTTTGTTGTCCGTTAATCCATTGACCATCTTTAAAATAAAAATATTGTCCAGCATATCTTCCTAATCTAATATTAATACCTTCACCATCAACCGCTTCACCAGATGCTGACAAACCATTAATAATAGGTTGTAAAATTACAGTATTAATACTAGAAACACCAGATATTTGATAAATTTTATTATTATTTTCAACATTATCATCACCGGTTATTAATATTGTCATACCATCTTTTAATTCAACATTTTGAATTGGTTGTGGAGCAACACCGTGTATTGAACTTTTTTTAGCTTCAACATATAAATCAACATAACCACGATTATATGTACCATAATTATATAATTGTATATCTTTATTAAAACATATAATTGGTTTTTTAGCTTGTTTATATTTTTTTGTTTCAATAGCAGTCATCTTAGAAATAACTGAACGATGAAACCATCTATTTCTTAATGACCAAGAGTTTCCATCAACACAACCTCTTTCCATTACATAGTAGTCTGGTTCTATATTTTTTGAATATAAAATATTATCATCTTCAATCAATTCTATAGATTTTCCAACCCCTTCTACAATATAAACTTTATTATTATATTCTGGGTTTTCATCATTTAAAAATTTTACTCTTAATCCAGATAAAAATTCAACTCTATCATCTGAATTTTCTTCATTAATATATGTATAATGCTCTTTACCAAGAATATCTAAAATAATATTAGTTCTACCAACTATTTCAATAGGGTCTTGTCCTTCTTCTATCCAATAATAAAAATTATAATTTAAAAACATATCAATATTAATTGGTGGACACCAAGACCAATATTCATTGGATAATAATCTATTTTGGTCATTAATATCACAACCTTGTAATTTTAATGTATTAATAAAATTACAATACTCAACTATCGCCTTATTTTCTCCTGTAATAGCATCTTTAGAGATTAAAGCTGGAGTTAATTGATAAACTTGTCTTTCAGAAGAATTTTCTTTAATATAAAAATCACCTTCTTCCAAAGCTACAGATTTTTTACCAACATAACCATTAATATATTCTTCTGATGATGTTTGAAAGAAATTATTCATAACATAATCAATAAATTTTCCGATTAATCGTCTATTTGAAAATTCTTTTGGAAAAAACTCTTTAAGGTCTTTTTTAACAACTTGTTTGATTGCCATATTATTATCCTTTAAATATTCATAATAATATTTATAAAAGAAAGATTACAATTTTAATCCCTAATTAACGAATAAATATATTTAACTAATAAATATTTTTATAATTTACTATATTGGAGATTACAATGGATTATATAAACTCACTTTCTAAATTTGGTACTAAACTTGAAGATAGAAATCAAAGAGTTAAATTCCCAAAACTTAAAACTCGTTATAGAGTTATATTTGAGGGATTTGCTGCTCCTATCGGTGGTGAAGATGTATCAATGGATATGAAAACATTCCAAACACCAAAAGGAAAATTTGAAGATAAACAAATCGATACTGTAAATGGTCCAATTTATTATCCAGGTTTATGGACTTGGGACCCAGTTTCATTTACTGTTTATGACTCATATGATAATGCTGGTTACAAATCATTATATCGTCAAATTCAAAGACAACGTGATTTATCTGAACAAGTTACAGGTACTGTTTCTCAAAACTATAAATTTGTTACTAAATTTGAAAATACAGATGGTCACCAAAATACTATTTGTACTTGGGTAATGGAAGGTTGTTATTTAACACAAGCTCAACCTGAAGATGGTGAAAATGGTAATCATGATGCCCAAATAATCAACTGCTCTATCAGATTTGATAACGCTAACTTATATGATTATGATGGTACTCTTATTACTGGTGACGGTGCTGTTTCAACACTCATGTCAAAAGTTCTTGCTTTTTAAGCATAATAAAACTTTCAAAAATAAAAGGAGCTTTAAAGCTCCTTTTTTAATATCCACAAGCATACCATTTTGAATATTGAGCACTCGTAAGATTATTAGCATATGTAACATTAGCTGTGCTTGTTGTTCTAGAATTTATTTTACAAGATGAAGCGTTTGCATCACTCCAATTTCCTTGAAGAAAGAGAGAATAATTTAAATCTTTAAAACTTTTTAAATATGTTATTGAAGTATTTGTCCATCCTCCAACTTGCCCACCAAAATTTCCTCCTTGTTCAATCCAACCATCTGACCAAATTCTATACCACTGATTTCCATCTTCAGATTGACCGGTTTCTACAACATATTTCATTGAATTTAATTTATTAGAAATTTCTTCAAATTTTGATAATAAACCTTCAATTCTATCCATGTCTATTTTTGATATATCTACCATTAAAATCCTTTATTTTTCATTATATATAGTAATTATTTCTCCAATGGATGGCATTGTTTTAAATGTTATATAATCATCATCACCATTAACAATATAATCATTTTTATCTACTAATATAGGTTTAATAGACATAATTTTAGCTTCATTGGCTTTATATTCTTTATCAATAAAATAATTAGATATTCTATAATATTCATTTCTTCCAGAAATTATTCTTTGAATATTTTTAAAATATAATTTTTCATTATCGATAAAAATATTACCTAATTTATCTGGATTATCTTGATAATAATTTAATTGTGTGTCATTTTTAAATAATGGCTGTGTAAAAATTATAGGCTCAATACCTATTTCAGACAAATTATCAATAGGTGTTGATAAATTTGTTACATTTTCTATTCTAATTTCTTCATTCACTAATGATACAATTTCTATATAACCATCACGATTATATGCTTTAACTAGTTTATTAACATTTGACATATTATTAATAGTAGAAATAGCGTCATCTATTGTTCCTTGTCTTGGATTATCTTTCATCCATTGAACAGAATTTACATCATTTCCCCATAATATATCATTACCATTAATACTTATACCATTATAACCATCTAACCAAATATTAAATTTACTTTTATTACCCATTAAAGAATTACCAAACATTTCTTGTAAAGGTGTTCCATTTTTATTATAAACTTTAATAGATTTACCTTCACTTGCTGAAAATTTTAATTTTCCATCCATATCATAAACATAAAAACCTAATGTTTTTGCTATTACAGAAGTTATTTTATCAGTCAATTCTTTAATTGAAAAACAATCATCATCAACTGTAATTTCATAAGGTGTTTCAGCCAACTCAATTATAAATGATTGATTTTTATGAACTGTATTATAATATAATTCGGATTGTAATTCAACTTTTCCAGGTAAATTAACATTATCACTAGAAATATCAAAATATTTTCCTAAATATGTTATATCACTTAATAAGTTAATATAAGGTTTTTTATATATTTCAATTTTTTTATTATCTTTAAATGTTCCTGGAATAATAAATTTATTTTCTGTATTATCTTTAACCAATGTTGTAATACTTATTGATTTTGTAGAACAATCTACTAATGATTGCTCATTATAAGTATATACATTATCACCTTTGTAATGTTTTTCAGCCAAATATGAACCCATTACCGCTCTACGGATAGATTTTAATATACCTTGATTATTTTCTCCTATTTCATATTCATAAAATTCAATAATTTCAGAACCAATTATAATTTTACCAGGAATTACTTGATTATTTTCTCCTATTTTAGGTTTAATTACTTTTGATATATTATCAATTTTAATTATTTTATCACCTATATTTAAATCTTGACTTAATTTAGTAACATATGTTTGAGTTATTGGTAATTTATATTGCCAATCTTTATAATCAGCATTATATACAGAATTAATTTTTCCAGATTTATTTTCAGTATATATCATTAAATTATGTATAGGATATGAAACACATAATTCAGATGGTCTTTCTTTTTCATAATATGGTCTTAAAAATTTATCACCATCTAATGCTATTACATTATTACTTTGACCATAACAGTCTTCCCAAGTATAAATTTTATCATAAATTTGTTTATAATCTATAACAGTTAATATAACATGATAATTTTCTTTCAAAGTATCATAAATAACGACATTTTTATCCATTTTTTCAAAATTTGTAGTTGGAATTCTTGAACCGTTAGGATATTCAATATGAACTGTTACTTTTTTTGAACCCAAATTACCATCCGGTATTTCAAATTCAGTAGTTCCGATATCAACAAATCTTCTTATATTTGTTTCATCTTCGCTTTCAATAAATGGATGTCCAACAAAAACATATCCTTTTCTAATATTATTAACTGTATTAACTATAGTTAATTTTTCATATTTTCTAATAGCATAAAATAATGTCACAATATTATTTTTTAAATTAAAATTTTCAACTTGTGTGGTTTGACCATTATAATCACTATAAATTGTTATATTACCTGGATATATTTCATCTTCAGATTCTAATTTAAAACTTTTTAAACCAATTTTAATAAAACTTTTTGTATATGGATATTGCAAACTTTCTTTATAATCAACCAAGCAATAATCACTTGTTAATGTTGGAGCATCATATAATGTTGAATCATATAAAAATGCATCATAACCTGATTTATCAATATCAAATCCACCACCTTCAACAGTTATACCTTTAAAATGACAATCCATTACATCTTTAATATAATCTTTAATAGCTTCATCATTTCCATACACAGCTTTTAAATCATTATGTTTAAAATACCACAATCTATTAGCCATATGAGTGTCCATATATTCATAATCATTCATATTTCCTTGTTCTTCAAATTCAGAAGTTATGGCATCATATCTAATATACATTGTAATATTATTTTGCTCTTGTGTTGTAACATTAACTTCATCTTGTTTTGAAGAATATTTTTCAATAAATTGTTCAAATGTTACATGGTATGGTTTAACTTGATATATATATTCAATAATATCATCAGTTACCGAATTTTGTTTATATTTTTTATTATCAACTGTTGAATTAATACCTGTAAAATTTACTAAACTGGTTTTTAATATCCAATCAACATTATTTTGTTCTGATAATACATAATGTATTAATCCAAAAAATATCTTATTTTTATCTAAAGCTGACATATCAATCCTTATAACTAATATAATTATTTATTATTTGATAATTAATGAATAAATACTTATACAAAAAAGGTATTATTTAATTTAAAGGATAATAATTATGGCTCATAGTGGTTTCATATCAGACCCAGAATATACTCGCAGAAGTCAAAATGAAGATATTTCTGGTCAATGGACATTTAACGATGTAACAACTTTTAATAAAGTTATTAGAGGTACCGCTTACGCTACTTATTATGCCGATTTAGCAGAATATTATAAACATTCTTCTTTAGAAGTATTACCAAAAGGCACATTAGTAAAATTTGGTGGAGAAGAAGAAATTACTAAAACTGTCGCCAATGATAGAAACTTCTTTGGTATAATATCTTCAAATCCTGGTGTTGTTTTAAATGAAAATAAAGGTGATTATTTACCAGTGGCTTTATGCGGAAAAGTTCCTTGTCGTGTTAAAGGAAAAATTAATAAATTTGATAAATTGACAACATCAAAATCTTACGGTGTTGCTAAAAAGAAAACATTTTTAGATTATCTTTTATTTAAACCAACAATAGGAATTTCATTAGAAAATAAATGCGATAAATCAGAAAAACTTATTGAAATTTTTGTACATGCTCATATATAATAATTCTGTAAGTAAATATTTTATATTACTTTAGGAGATATATATGAAAAATTTAATAATTTATCCATCTTTTTTATGCCCTTTTTCATGTCAATTTTGCATACATAAAGATAAATTATCATCTAATGATTTATTAGACCTATCAAATATAGATTTGATACTTCCATCTATTATTGATAAAATTGATAATATTATTATTTCTGGTGGTGAGCCAATGAATTTAAATAAATCATATTTTGATAATTTAATCAATAAATTAAAAACATTTAATAAACCCATTACTATTGAATCGTATGCTTATGATATTAAAAATTATCGTGATGATATAGAATATAATTTATCATATGATTTTATGGCTCGTTCAAGAGCAATGGAAGTATGGAACAATTTATTAACATTTCCTAAAAAATTTAATTTAACTATCACATTATCTCCATTACTTTTTAAATATCACCCAAATAATTTATTAAAAAAATTATCAGTTTTACCAAATTTAAAAAGTGTAGAATTTATTCCTTATTTTAAAAATAAAAATTCAGAATTTGATATAACTAAAAATGATTGTTTAACAACATTTAATAAATTAATTTTATCATCTAAATTGAACATTTCGTTTAAATTAAAAAATAAAGAAAAAATAATTTCAAAATTATTAAATAATGATATAGATGATGAAAATATTTTTATGTTTCCAAACGGAGAACTAAAATATCAAGAATTTGACGGTGATATTTTAAAATATAAAAATTATACAGAATCTAGTAACTTAAAATTAAATTATCCAGAAAATACATACTTATATTCTGATGAAATATTAACTTGGTTTAAAAATAATGACAACTAAATTAGTAACTGCTCCTATATTAAATTCTGATATGGATGATGATTTAGAATCAAAAACTGTATATATTTTTGATTACGATAAATCTCAAAAATTTGATAAAACAACAAATTTCTTAGATTATATCAATAATTTAGGATTACTATCTGATATATATTTTTGTAATACTTCTAAAGAAGAAAGATTTGAATTATTATTATATTATATGAATAATAAAATATTTAATCATATCACTTCTTTTAATATAGCCATTTTAAATTGTATATATAAATTAAAAAATGCTAATTTACGATTAAAAGGTTCTGCATTAACCAATGAAATGGAAATAGAGTTTTCTAAATTAAACAAATCATTATTAAACAGATGGATAGACTTTTTTGACTCTTATTTAGTTTATATGATTGTTGTTGCTTCTAATAAAGATAAATCCATAAAAGAAAGATATGGAGATAAAATTTGTAATGATAAAGATTTATCTCCAAACATAGTGTCATTATTTTTAGATGATTTTTTCTACGATTATTATAAAACAGGTATAAATGATAATAATATCAAATATTGGAAATATTATTATGATAATAAATTATATGATAATAAATCATTTAATACTATTATGTTAAATGATGCTAATTTTATTATCAAAATATTGCACGATACATCTACAAATAATAAATGGAATGAATTTTTAGAAAAACATCTTTAAAAATCCTTCTGCGGAAGAAGTGCTACCGTTATTTAACACTTGACCCAAAATAGATGATGGGTCATCAGTTAATTTTAACAAATATTTAGCTTTATCTTCAGAGTTTTTATAATTTTCAATATCTTCCAATAATGAATTTGTTAAATTAATTTCATCCGAAAATCCTAATTTTCTTAATGTATCTAATGTTTGTGATTTAATTTTGTCCCATCTTTCATCAGATGGAGCATCTAATACACCTTTAATAAAAGATACGGCAGTATCTATGCCCATTGAAGCACCGTCTTTATATCTCATATTTAAGAAATTAGCCATATTAGCATCAATATTAGAATTTATCATTGATTTTAATTTAGTTTTATCAGTATCAAATTGAGTATTATATGGTTCAATATCCAATAAATCGTTGGTAAATCCTTCATATTGAAATGTTATATTAATTTCATTTGCATTAAATGAACCCATTTTATTTGTTCCAAAATTTATAGATTTAATTACTGGGTTTTCTAATGTATATACCATCATTTTATCCATATAAAATTCACATATAGAAATTTTATCAATCAATCTAAAATTAGAATCAGTACTAAATCCCCAATCTGTAATATCAGTATCAAATTTATTGGTAACAATTTTTTTATTATAATGTGTATAATCTTTACATAAAAAGTTATTATTAATCATTTTTAAATATGCAAAGAAAAATTGTTGAACTGGATTTTCTTTAACATCATAAAATGTAATTTTAACAGGACCGTAATTTATTTTTTCATATACTAATCTTTTACGATTATATTCATTATATTCTTTGATATCAAAATCAATAGATGGTTTATCAATAGTTTTTACAAATTTAGACAATTCAAAAGATAATTGATTCAATAAAAATTTATCTGGTATATAATCCCCAAATGTTTTTGAATTTTCTGTGTTCGGAATTTTTTGATTTTTATTTTCTTGAGAAGTCAAATCTTTACCTGTAAATGATTTAGCTATTGAATTTAACCCAGAATTTATATAATCAGCTGCTCCATTTATTAAAGAAGTCATACCACTTTGTATTCTTGAAGCTAAATTTTGGGATTGAACATCTGATGTTGATGTATCAGAAGAATTAGCATTAACTAAAAAATTTATTAATGCTTTTTTCTTGTTAATCATAGCTTGTGCTTCTGGATTCAAAGAAAAATATACAAAAAACATAGTTTCCAATTTTGGTAAATTTGGAATTGCTGAATTAGTTGAAAATCTCTTTTGTCCGGTTGTAGTTAAATATTCTGGTATAAAATTTGAATTATATGGTGTCGAAGCATAGCTATTATCATCTAAAAAAACTCGCCCAACATCTGAATTATAAAACTTATTTGTAATACTATCTAATATTCCCATTCGTTTAATCCTATATTTTATCTTATAAATATTTATATATTTTAATTATTAGTAATTAAGGGCTTATTATGGCAAATAAAAAATTAGATAAAGAATTTAATATTTTAAGTAATGAAGAAATAGAAGAATGTTCTGATATTCAAAATGCTTTAGAATTAATCAACAAAGAAAATATCATTACAGAATTAGAACCAATCGAACAAAAAAAATTTATTGTTCAAAAAAATGAGGAATTAAAAAATCTAACTAAATCGGAATTATTAGATAAAGATTCTTTTGAATTAGATGAAATTGCGAATCAAGCTGACCAAGCATTTACAGATTTAATGGATATAGCTTTAAATACAACAGGTAAATCGGTTGGAGATATTTCTTCATCAGCCCAAAATTTTCTCAATATAAAATTAAACGCAAGATTAGCAAAAATAGATGCCAAATTTAAAAAATTAAATCATGAATTACAAGTAAAAAAATTTGAAGCATCTACAAAAAATGTTGAAAATGCTTCAAATGATTATGACGAAGATGATGGTATAGAAATTATTGAACCTCAATAATTTTCATCGGTTGTTTCATTATCAGATGATTCTTCTAAATCATCAGAATCATCATCAACTATCTCATTACCTTCATCATCATAATATATATTTTTAAATTCTTCATCAACAATTTCACCAAATGTTGGATTATAACCAACTGCTTGCATCATTTTTGATTTTATTCTTCTTTGATATTTTTCACTATTTAAAGTAGCCGTAAATTTATTTGAAGCTATTTGAGTTAAATATGAAAATACATTAGTTGATTCAGATTCTTCAAATTTCAAAGCAACGTCGCATAAATGAACCAATGCTGCTCCTTTCATATCATCTAAATATGTATATCCAGACCAATTACCAGATTTAGCAAATTGGTCAACCAACATAATTATCATATAAACTAAACCATCGCTTAATTTTCCTTGTGAAACATCAAAATGACCACTTTCAATAGTTTTTCCATTCCAATGAGAACGCAATACTTCTTTGGCATTTTTCATAATATTAATAGAAAAAGTTTCAGACAATCTTTTTATTTCATTTGTTATATTATATATTTCTTCATCACATTTTTTATTATCTTCTTTAAAAGGTATCTGTTTATCTTTTTCTAAACGATTTAATCTAATATTTCTATTATTATCTTTTTTCTGTTCTTTAATATTTAAAATCTTAGTATTTAATTGTTCAATTTTATCTAAATTAGCTTCCGTTTCAGAATATATTCGTTCAAAATCAGATTTATAAATTAAAAAATGTTTAAATGGTTTCATTTTTAATTCTTGCAAATTTACTTTTCCATTTTTACAATAAGGTAAAACATGCTCATCAGTCATAACCCTAACAATTATATAATCTCTATTTGGATTTTTGCGAAAAAAATTTAATATTATATTTGGAGTTATTAGTAAATAATCTTTACATATAATATCATAATTTCCATATTCTGGTTTTTCATAACAGCAATATGTTAATTTTGAATTATGAACTTCGGCTAATAAATTAGAATTTTTTAAAAAATATCTTTTTTCATTAAATTTCATAATAATCCTTTTACTTCCATTTTTAAGTATTATATCACAAAAATTTAATAAAAAAATTATTTAATTTTAGACTCTATTAAACAATTTTGTTGAAATATAATCTCTAAATAAAATCCTTGCTAGATTATTTTATAAGAATCTATAATGTAATTCTGTTTAATAATTTATGAAAGGATTTTAGAAATGGATAAAATTACTTTTTCTCAATATACAATTACAAAATATGAACCGTTAAAAATATCCCAAGAAGAAAAACAAACTTTTTTAGATAATATTGATAATTTAGAAAGTTTTTCTATGTAATTTATATAGTATGATTACATCTTTAAAAAGTTTTCGTTGATAATAGCATTTTTGTAGTTTTGCATAAATTCTTTTCATCATTTCACAAATCTCCTTATAAATTCGTACAAGTATTTATAAGGAGATTTTTGTTATTTGTGAATCAAATAATTTTTTCTTTAACTTTTCATTATTTAAGTTGATAATTTATCATATTGAATATCATTGAAAAGTCTAAAAATGTTATATGTAAAAGGGACAAGCCATATTTCAACAAAATTGTTTAATAGAGCCTAAAATAATAATGACCAAACAATATGTGATGTTTGTTTATATTGACCTAAAACATCTTTCCATTTTTTACCATCACAAATTTGTAAACAACCTCTATCAAAATTATATCTCATTGCTCCGATATAATCTTCACGAGCTTCTATTTCTTGAGAGTTTCCCAATTCATCTAAATATGTTCCATCGCCTATTTTTATAGCACCTTTATCTGACAAATATAATATGTCATCTGATTCTGTGCTTATTATACCTTTTTTATGGTCAATATTAATAGAAGTCATTATTATACCTTTACAATCTCAATATCAATTTCCCATTGAACATTATCCATTTCTGGAGTCATTAATTCATTAGTTGTTCCAACACCACTAACATTAATTTGAAGCATATTTTCAAATATTACAGGATTAATAACCCAATTTAATGCTTCACCAGATGTTCTACCAATTAATTCAAAATTAGGGTCACCGACAATTTCTGTTTTTGTTATATTATTTTCTATTTTATAAGAATTAGCCATCATGCGATATACCCAAGAAGAACATTCTGGAACTCTAATACCATATTCTGGATTTGTTTCTGGATTCATTTTTTCTCTAGCAACTATTTTTAATGTTACTAAACTTGCTTCATCAACATTTAAATTTACATTATAATATGCTGATTTTATATCCCTATCAGTTGTTAAAACAACCGAATCTGTCTTTTTATTTTTAAAGTTATCTGGACCAATTAATACCCAATCTCCATAATCACCAACTGTTTCATCAAATATGTATAATTTCTTTTCTTCAATATCATAATACATATCACCAGTTTGAGGATTTGTTTGTTGCTCAAATCTAATAGACAACATTTTAGTCCAAGTTTTTAATATATCATCAACACAGACATATACACAATCATCTGTTGTATTATATGCAAATTGACCTTTTAATGGATTTTCTGGAAAAACATCATTAGCAAAATTTTCAGTTATATGAACAAAATTTTCTGATTGATAATTACCATAATCTGGTGTCAATTTACCAATTAATGCTACAGGAGTTCTTGTAGTATCAATTTGATTTTCTGGTAATCCTGTTTCTCCGAATAATGGTTCTCCATTTGTTTTTTTAATGTTATATGACATATCTTATTCCTATTCTATTTAAAAATATTTATTCACCTATTCTAATATTATTATCTGTAATTCTACTAATTATTTGAACATTATCAATAGTTGCAGAAGATAATAATATTTCATCTTCTTCACAATTAATTTCAAATAAATTACCAAATTTATCTTCTGCAAATGATGGAACAATTAAAACAGTTCCAATATTTGTTCCCAATCTTTCATGTATATATGTTGATAATTGTGTGAAAAAGAATTTTTCACCAGCTTTCATTGAAGAAAAATATGAATCAATAGCTTCGATTATTTGTTGTTTTATTTCATTATCACTCATAACACTATTTTCATTTTTAATAACTCTGAAATTAGCTTTATATTCATTATCGGCTTCATTACCAAACAATAATTTATATTTAACTGGATGCCATACAATAGTATCAGAAACCATATTATAATTTTCTAATTCAGCAAAAATTGATTTTAATTCATAAGATGATGGTAATTTAGGAAATGTTCCTTTTTTACCATTTAATAACCAATTTTGAATATTATTATAATATGTATTTGTTAAAGCAAATATATCTATAATATTTGTTGGGCAAGGGTCTATAATATATGATGAAGAAGCATAATGTTGCCATATAAATTTCAATTTATCAATACCTTTACGGGTATACCATTCATCTTTTGTATATCTTGTCAAAGTTTCTTCTGTTGTATTCCATTTTACTAATTCAGAAGCAACAGGTTGTGAATCAAATTCAATCAATTCATCTTCAACAGATGATATAGTTGGGTCTAAATCACTTGCCCATTTCCAAGTTACAACTTTACCTTCATCAACAACATCATAATCAAATATTTCACCTTTTTCAAAAGTATGTGGATTACTAGTTGAAGCAACAATTGTTCTTCCATTTGATAATTTAACTGTTTTTGTAATTGTTACATCTTGTGGAATTTTTGTTCCTTTTGGATATATAGTTCCACTTAACTCACAAAAATATATAGCAGACGTTGTTGTATGTTCCCACAATGTCGGAATTTCAATTACACTACTATTAAAATAATCTAATTCATCATCTGAAACCATAAAATATAAATTCTTTAAATTACTTGATGTTATTTCTTGGAATTGAACTGGATTATCTTTTAATCCATCTTTATCTGAATCATAGCCATATACTTTAACTTGTCTAGTATCAGTATATCCATCACTATATCTAATTGTTTCACTTGGTTTCCAATAATAATCTTCTTTAAATAAATCACCTGATGATTTGGAATTTAATTGTAATATTTTAATATAATCTCTTGTATAAAAAGAATTACCATTAATTTTTTCATCGGTATTAAAGAAAAATGAAACTTTATTTTCTGAACCAAAAATATAATCCAAATATCTTACTTTAAATATCCAAGATTTAGGTGATGAATAATTTACTTTCATTATCCAATTACGATATTTTCCATCATCTGTATATGGTGATGAATAATTAAAATCTATACTATCGTCAGCTAATTCTTCACCATTAATTACTCTCCAAGTTCTTAAAGAATAATCATATGTTAAACCAAAAGATATTTTATCATCTAATAATAATTCCATTTCTGTATATAATGAAGCAGGAAATGATGTGATAAATGGTTGATATCCTTCTTCCAAGCTCCATTTATATTCAACAACACTCCAATTATAAGAATCTCCCAATACTTCATTTATAACAACTGTATAACTTTCATCATTATTATTAACAATAATATCCAAAACATTTACCCATATATCACCATCATATTCTGGACTTGTAAATTTAAGTAAGCTACCTTTAAAAATTTGATTTACAATATTTTTATATGGAATTGTTACACCATCTTCATCAACTAGCACACCATATGAAGTATTAGTTCCTTCAGAATATAATTCTTTCCATCTCATTTTTTGTGGTTCACCACCACCCGCTGGTTGATAATTTATTGATATAGACGGATAATTATCATAAAAGAAATTATTTAAATTTGTTGAATTTAATAATGGTAAAATATCTCGTATAATTACTTCTCTTGATGAGACGTTATCATCGTCAGCTATTTCATTTGTATAAATAATATTTTGTTTATACAAATATCCATCTTCAGCTAATATACTTAAATCTTGATATACCCCCGTTGGGTCATTGAATTTAATATATCTTGAATTACCAGCATAAGTTCTATTAATAGCATTAACAACTCTTAATTGTTGTCCAAAACTTTTTGGAAAATAATTATAATCTTGTCCTGTAACCATTCTATTTTGTGTAGAATAAACTTGAGGACTTCTTTCTCTAATATATTCCATTGATTCTTGTGGAACCGATTGTTTAATGTGAGATATATCTTCAACACTAAATGTTAATGTTAAGTAATAAATGTTATCATCTGTTGTATTATTTGATTTATAAGGAATACGAATAGATACATTTTTAATATCAGATGGTTTAATATATAAATTACTATTTCCTTGTGAAACACGATACCAAAATCTAAATACACCTACTGGTATATTACCAAATTTACCATCTGAAAATCTTACAATAACATTATCATTTTCTCTTGTTTCAACTTTATAAACATTTCTAATTGTAGAATCGGTGTTATTATAAACCAAATATTCATTATTAGCAATTTTTGTCCAATTTTCTTTAACCAAACCTGTTGAGCCATCAACTTCTTGAACCCAAACATCATATTCATTAATGTTATTTGTAGTTATTGCATAATAATTATTTTCTATTTTTTGAGTAAAATTGTTATATTCTGATTGTAATGAACCTTGTTTCCAATATACAAAGAAACCTGTATTTTTAGAACTATTACCAGTTCCATCATTACGATATAAAATATGAAATGCTTGTTCTGGCATAGGTGTTCTTTCATAGATAACCCCTAATGTTGTATCAATATCAGCATTTACTACTTCAAATTGTTGTGTATTAGCATTTACACTGGCTGTAAATGAATATACAGCATTATTATTAACTGTATTATTTAATTCATATAATTGAGTTGTTACACCATCAACATATTCTTTTTTTAATGGTTTACCAAAAGGATTATTTGAAACCATACCAGAATTCATAACTGTTAAAAATTGTTCTAACCAATCTGGGTTAGATGAATCATTCCAAGTAATAACAGTATCTTTTAATAAATTTCCAGATGTATCATAAACACTTTGTGTTGTTGAAATAGAATTTAATTTAGCTATACCATTAGCACAAATATTTCTTTTTGGAGAATAAGACAACATTTTAACAAAATTTAATAATGATTGTCTTCTTTCTGTTGTTGATGGAAAAATATCATGAGCATTTAAATCAACTCTATAATGTATAGATTCACCTAAATAAGCTAAACCATTGGCAAACATACCTACTTCTGATGATTCAGCCCAATCATTATAATTTTCTGGATTTTGTAATATAATATATTTTCTTATAACATCTTTTAATGAATCAAAATCACCTGCTACAAAATTAACTACTGATTTATATTGGTCATAAACATCTTTCCAACTTTGTGCATAATTTGTAATAGCCATATTAAATTCCTTATAACATTCTAATATTATTATTTATTACCAATTTACTCGTCATTATTTTCTTTATATTAAAATGATATAACGATACTTAATAAAAAAGGTGCTTAATTAAGCACCTTTTTTAGCTTCCAAAATTATTTTACTCGCTTTTTCGTAGCAAACACCTTCTTTGATAAGTTTTTCAATATATCTTCTATCCAAACTTAACCAATCATTTGTATCTTTTTTAGCATACATAGATTTAGCAGTTTCATATATTGATTTAATTTTATTTTTATCAAGAGTAGATTCAAATGTCATAGATTGTTTCATACCTTCGCTTGCTTCTTTACCAAAAGTTGTTGTATCAACTTCTTGATATTCAGGTTCTTGGTCTTCTAAATCTTTATTAATAGTTTCAACATTTGATACAGTAGGTTCTTCAGCTACTTCTTCATCTAATTTAACACCAGCAAGTCTTAATGTTTCTGAAATTTCATCATCAAAATTACTTGGATTATTTCTTTCTTGATAAATTTCTTTCATTGATTGATAGTATTCGTCAATTTTGTTTTCATCAAAACCATCTAATTCACGACCGAAATCTTCGATAGCGTTTCTTGCTTCATATCCATCATCTTCTTCATCAGAGAAGAAATCTTCACCCATTTCAGAAGTTATTAAATCATATAATTCATTTTCAAATTCTTTACCGTATGTTCCATTATTAATGGCAATGGCATCTTGATTTTCATCAAATCCTTTATCCATTGATTCATCACTATCAAATTTTTCAGTTAATTCAACACCAGCTATTCTTAATGCTTCTGAAATTTCATCATCAAAATCATCAGATTCAGATATTTCTTCAGCATAATCTACTTGTTGTCCTTCTAATTCACCATTATCATCTATAAAATCATCAGCAGGTATAATTTCTTCTGATTCTTTTATTGAATCTAATGCTTCTTTAATTAAAGCATCATAATCAAATTCTTCTTCCATTGGATTATCAAACATATTATTATCTATCATATCATCCATTGACATTTCACCATCTTCTAAATTATTAGAATTCATTGCATCGTCAATAGGAGATTCCATATCCATTGGTTCTTCACCCATTGGTTCTTCACCCATTGGTTCTTCACCCATTGGTTCTTCACCCATTGGTAATTCTTCGTCAAATTCAATATCGTCAACAACTGGTTCTTCCATACTCATATCGTCAACAACTGGTTCTTCCATACTCATATCGTCAACAACTGGTTCTTCCATATCCATTGGCATACCACTTTCCATATCCATTGGCATAGGATTTACTGCCATATCACTTTGTAAAGAATCAGGTGCAATCATAGAAGCATTAGAACTTTCAGCTTGACTTGCTAAATTTAACATTTGTGATAATGTAGCAGCATCTTGTGTTTCCAATCCATCGATTGAAATATTATATTGTGCTTCATTAAGTTTATTCATTTTATTCTCCGTAATTACAGGTGTTATTTCGCTTTCTGATGCTGTAATTTCTTCATTATTGTCTGTATTTCTTAGGACAATAGCATCTTTGTTATTAATATTTATTACTTCATAATGATTTTGATTTGAATCGTTTTTCAATGTTACAAATGAACCTTCCTCGGTTTTAATATCTTTATAAGAATTTAATTCTTCTGGTTTAATTTCTGGATAATAATCATTAATTATTTTATAAGGATTAAGATTAAATTCTTTTGAAACAAGTGAAACAGCTTGTGGCAAAGAAGTCCCATCTTTAACATATTTTTGAACATTTAAATCAAACTTTTTAAAAAAATTTTTTTGTTCTAAACTATTATTTTGTTTATCCATAACAAATTTTCCTTTTATTAATATAAAATTATTTATCTTACGTTTATTATACTCATATATTAATAGATATAAATATATTCATAAAGAAATATATGGAGATTTATAATGACAGCTAATGTTGGTTACTGGTATAACGCACAAATAAGAACATTAATTTTACACACACAAAGATTATTTTCTAATTTTTACATATCAAATGGTTTAAACGATAATGGAGAAGAAGATTTAAGACGTGTCCCATGTGTTTTTATGAGCACCGATAAATCAGCATTAAATTTAATAAACAATAATACAGATACTGTTATAGAATCATCTCCAAAAATGGTTTTAACTATTAGTGAATTACGTTTAAATAATAACTTAATAAGCGGTTCTCCATATCATGAATATATTTCTGATTTTAATGAAAAAAAATTTAATGAAGATTTAGGAAATTATGAATACGAATTGGGAAATTCACAAGAAATTAAAAGATTAAACCCTTTACCAATAGGAATTGTATTTAAATTATATATTTTAACAACAATGCAAACTCATAAATTTCAATTATTTGAACAAATAAGAATGTTATTTTCACCAACATTAGAATTACAAACTTCTGAAAATCCATTAGATTGGTCAAGAGTAACAGCTATTACATTAACAGGTGTAAATTACAGTTCTAAAGGAACTTCTAATTTAGATTCATCACAGTTAGATGCCATGGATTTAACTTTTGAAATTAATACAAATTTAGATGCTCCTGCTTTAATTTCATATAATACTTTAGTTGAAAATATTATAACCGAAATCGGTGAAGGAAATGTTGTAGAAGATACATTAAGTTGGGGTGAAGGTGATTCTATTAGAACAGTTCATACACCAACAAATAATTATATAACCGTTACTGATAACAATATTTTAACATTACAACCAAATAAAAATATTACAAATTGGTATCAATTATTAAAATATTACGGAATAAATTATAATACAAATAAAGAAAATGTATATGTTCATTGTTTAATTACATATGATATTGATAAAAAGAAATCAATTTATGGTCCAATAAAAATAAACGAAAGAAATTCAACACAAGCATTTTGGAATTTTAACCAAGAATTATTACCATCAGAAAATTTACAACCAATAGATGCAATTATTAATCCACATGATTATGAACCATCAAATATAAATGGTGAAAGATATTTATTAGACGAATCTATTGGTAACAATACATCTATATGGGGAACATTAAAAGATTTAAATGGTAATACATTGGAAAAAATAGATGAAAATTGTATTATAGAATATAAAGATGGGTATTGGACATTAATGTTAAACCCAAAAGAACAACCAGCTATATATTATGTCAGAGATTTATCAGATGCCAAATATTTATATTCATATAATGAAGATTATAATATATGGTATGATGTCATTAACAAAAAATATAGAAGCGGTATGTGGAGAATATCTTATATTTAAAATAAATACTTTTATAATTAAAATAAAGGATTTTAACAATGGCTATTGATTTAAAAAAAATATTAGATTCTATGAAAAAAACATATTCATTTAGAATTAAATTAGCTGCTGATGTTAAAGATATGGATTTTAAAAATTTAGATACAATATTAAAAGTTAAAGGTATGATTAAAAGAACAAATCCAGAAGCATTACCATTAGCATCTGCTCCAACTGCCTTTGCTAGATTAAAAGGATTTTTTGGAACAATTTATAAAATGGATATGGATTTTGAATATCCTATTACAGAAAATCAAATTAAAAATGAAATATGCACACAATTAAATATTGATAGAGCATTTGTTATCGTAAGAACTGCCGAATCACCATTGGAAAAAATAGATGATAATTATTTAGAATATAAAGATGAAGATTATATTCCTATATTATTAAATGATAAAGAACTTGACAATATCAATCCAGAAGATTATTATGGTGACAAATATAACGAAGATTTAGTTAAATCATTACAATCAAATGAAGCTAAAAAATATCAACAAGGTTTTAAAGAACTTGATATGAAAAAGCATACTAATACAGAGGACTAAAATGAAAGTTAAGACATTAATTGAATTATTATCAAAATGTGACCCTGAATCATTAGTAATTACTGAAGATGGTGAAGGGAATGTTTTTGATACAACAAATGTTGAAATAAATGGCGGTGAAGTTCAAATTATGTATGGTAATGGTGATACAACATATAATGACGACTTACCAGAAGAACGTAAAATACATTCATATGATTCTGAATATGATTCAGAAATTGCCGAAACATTAAGAATTTCTGGTATTCAAATAAACGAAGAATATAATGAAGAAAATATAAAAATAAATGATATTTTTGTTGATTCAGAAGGTAATGAATATAAAGTTACAGATATTGATGATACCTATGGAGAAGACAAATATGGACAACCAGCTGTTTATGTTACATTTAATAATAGAATGGGTATGCCATCAACAGCAATAAAATATATATTTCATAAAAAACAATAAAAATAAAAGAGAAGAAATAATTTCTTCTCTTTTTTATTACATATTTTTACCTCTTAAAATTCCCACCTTAATAGTATTATCATTCTCACCAATCATAATAATTTGTTGAGGAGTAAATTTAATTTTAATATTACAATCCATTAAAGAACGATACATAGCTGAAAAATAATCTACAGAAAAATACATTTCATTTTTCCATTGATTATATCCGCCTATATTACCAATATCAATTTTACCATTATCTATTGATTGATTTTCATCACCAAAATATATATAATTATTATCAGAACCACCTATTCTAAAATATTTTTCATTTGTTAATGAACTTAATTTTGTAATATCTTTAACATATGATTCATCTAAATCATCAGCATTACCTTCTGTTAATTTATTAAGTTCAAATTTTTTATTTTTATATTCATCTAATAATTCTGATTGATTTGATAAAAATGAATAATTTTGTAAGAAATATGTCATTTTAATTCTATTTTGAGAAATCTTAAATACATTCGGATAAAATTCACTATCTTTTTCGACTTTTATATTCAAAGTGTCATCATTATTAAATGATGACAAAATTGAATGTATAGAATTCCAAGAACGTATAGAAAATTCTTTATCGGTATATCCCTCTGATTTATTTTTAACATATAAATATGCTAAATCATCATTTGTATGGCAAGACATACAACAATGATTATCAGAAGATGAATATACAACAACAGTATTCAAATCAAATTTATTAAATAATTTGTCAGCTTCATATAAAGTTTCTTTTAACAATTTAATTCTCCATTTTTAATTATATTATCACCATTTTATACAAATGTCAAAAATCCATCTAAATCATCAACTTTATTTAATGCTGATTCTAATGACAATTTCCAACCCAATACACCAAAAATAGTATCAATAGTATTATCAACTACAGAATCTTTCATCGATTGTTCATCAAATGGTAATGACTTAAACCATTCTGGGAATATAGCTAAATCAACAGGAAAAGCTACACTATTCATATTGAAAGCATTATTTGGTTTCAATTTACAAACTATAATTTTATTACCGTCTAAAATTTTTGGTGTTCTTTTATCCTTATAAATATCAATTAACATATTCCAATTAATAGAAGCCATAACCTGACCAACAGAACATTTTTTTGTTGCAATATATTGTTCAGTATAATATGTTAATTTATTACAAGCCTTCGGTGTCCCTTTTTCCCAAGGTTTTAACAATTTCCATTTATTTTCACCAAACTCTTTTAATATATCAATCAATTTATCTTTACTACCATATTGTAACAAAGATTTTAACATATCTTTTAGTAAATTTCTAACTAATTGCGGGCAATCACTTCTTTTAACTTGTAATCCCATAATTTTCATTTCACCGATATCGCCTATATCTTTTCTATATCCATCATGTTCATATACTAATAAAGCATATCTTTTTTTAGAAACAAATATACCACGACTGGCAACTACTTCTTTTGCTGCCTTTTGTAAAGAAGCACGTTCTTCATTACAATGGAATATTTTCATTAAATGTTCTGGAAAAGAATCATTTATTTTATCAGCAACATCATTTGAAAATGCGATAATATTTTCTTTTGTAAATTCAAAATCTGGATGTGCTTTCTTAAAATAATCATTGTTTATATAGCAATACACTGAATCAGTATCATTATATTCTGCACAATATCCTTTATCAGCATAAACACCACATAACAATTCATTAGCTTTTGAAGTCAAATGTTGAACAACTTTTCTTCCCGACATTGTTGTTGATGAACCCATACGAAAATCATAAAATGTTGAAGCGGAATTTAATAAAGCTCCATAAGAACTATTTAATTGAATTTTTTTAACATATTGAGCCAAATCATAATATGCTTGTCTTTCTTCAAAATATGATTCATATTCAGAAACTATAACATTATTATCATTTAAATATAAATGATTTTCTCCCATAAATTTTACTAATTCATCAAATTTATCAACATTTAATAATTCTTTTATTTTTTCAAAATCATATTCTTTAACATCATTATCAATATATGTTATTTTAGTAGATTTTAATAAATTTAACAAATCTGCATCGTCAACAATAAATCCTGAAGCCATTGTTTCATATTTAAACAATTCTTTTTTAAGTTTCTTTCTTTCTGAATACCATTTTCCTAAAACAGATGCAATTAATCCTTGTTTATCTGTTCTATAAATAGTTCCAGTAGCTGAAATACATAAATTGTTATCATCATTAAATACTAAGCCATATATTTCTTTAGCTGTTAAATCTACTCTTTCACCAGATTCCAATTTCAATGTTAATACTGTATCAGATTGTTTCATAATTTCATCATATTCCAATACAGACCACAAGCCACCCCAAGCTGCTCCCCAATCTGGTATTTGTTTAGAAACATTTTTCCATAAATTTTCTGTTCTTATTCTGTTCCAAAGATATGGTAATGTTAAGGATAATTCAACTTGACCAAAAATAGTCTCTGGACTTAAATTTAATGTTCTAATTGTTGTTGGATATAGTGAATTCATATCAAAACTAAATATGTCGCTAACCAAGCCCTTTATGATTGGGTCTGCACAATATGCTCCTGGTGGAACTACACCATCAAATTCAGAATTTTTACCTTCAATTCTATCTGGAACAAGTAAATTATTATTATGAGCTTCGTTGATAATTGCTTGGTCAACCCAACCTACTGTTCCCATTGTTTGGTCAAGAGAGCAACAAATATCATGAGCTTGTGCATTATGAAGATTAATATAATTTTTCTTTTTATCAATACGATAAACAAGCATAGTATCTTGTCTATTATATTTAATAAAATCTTCATATCTTTGACGATACATATCTTCCAAAGATTCGTCATGTTGAACTTTTTGTTCTTTAAGTTCTATTTCAGCAATAGAATTTAATGAATAAGATTCTTTTCTGCCTTGTTCATGTTTAATATACAACTCCATATAATCCACAAACCATTTGCCTGGGATTTCATAAGTAATATTCTTATCATTAAATTTATTAACTTTTTCTTTTAAATTTGGTTTTTGATTAAACAAACACAATTTAGAAGTTTCTTCTTCACCCAATACATTTGTTATTCTTCTAACTATATACGGAGTATCAAAAAATGAAAGGTTCCATCCTGTAGCTACATCTGTATCTTCTAAAACAGCGATAATAGCTTTTAATAAATCTTTTTCGTCATTAAATAAGTATGTATTTTCAAACTTATTACATATATTTTGTGCTTCTTCAAATGTTAATGTTTCTGGTTTTAACATAAATGTAAATAAAATATTCATCCAATCATTATATATAGAAATAGCGTTAATTGGACAACATGCTTCATCAACTAATTGTTTTACAGTTAAATATTCAAAACCTTTTCTATCTACTTCAATATCAATATAAGATTTATGTAATTCTGGTGAAGAACAACCTTTATATTGTTTATATAAAACTTTATTAGTTAAATTAAAATTTAACTCGTATGTTTTAATATTAGATTCTTGACAAGAAATCTTATGATTTCTATATTCATTATATGATTTTAATGATATTTTTTTCAATCTAACATCATCATATCCCATATAATATCCATCATTATCCGGAACATAATACTCCAAAATCAATGGATAACTTGTTATTGTTCGTTGTCCATTAATTCTTTCATTAACATACAATAAATTATTTCTTGAATCTAAATAAGTTCCGACATACATAAGTTATTTCCTAATTTTTAAAAGTTCCACCATCCATCTTAAATTCTTCTTCTACTGATGGAGAAGAATTTTTTACTATATCAATAGTTTTATTATAATATTCAGATAACAATTCATACAATATATATCCAATATCATCTAATTCTTTAACCGACATACGAAGTTCTCGTATATTTTGTTTCTTAGCTTCCGAAACTTTATTAAAATAACTTTTTAATACATAATCTCTATCCATAATAACCTCAAAAAAATGGCTCTATAAATTTATAGAGCCATTTTATATTATTATAATAAATTTGTCAAATTCATCTTTCTCTATTAAAAGAATTTTTAATGTATTGACGTTCTAATACCTTTTTTCGATATTTTTCTCTATTAGCATTTATTTTTTCCATAGCAGAAAGATATTCTGGTGAACCATAATCATAAGGATTTTCAATATACATTCCAATAGAAAATTCTTCTGATTCTAGTGATTCTTTAGTATTATCATTAAAAGGATAATCTTCTCTATCAATACTTTCATAAGCTCTTTTATGAAGTTCTTCCAATGACATTTCTTCAAATTCTTCAAATTCTGAATTATGTAATTTCATTATTAATCCTTATAAATAGGGTGATTATTGCACCAAGTTTTAATTTCTGATTTCATATGATGCAAAACTAATTCTTTTTCAGTTAAATCATTTAAATCTTCCCTATTAAATCTTAATATTTCACAACCTTCATAATCATATTCATTTGTTAAAATATCAATTATATGACAAATTAAAGTAGCAATCCATTGAGCATCTTGTTCATTTGCACCTCTTGTTGTAATACAAGCTGTTCCTAATCTAATACCAGATGTTTCAACTTTTGGTCTTGGGTCATCTTTAATAGCATTTTTATTAACAACGATACCAATATCGGATAAAGCATCTTCTAATTGTTTACCAGAAATACCTTTATCTCTTAAATCTAATAAAATCAAATGATTATCAGAACCATTAGAAACCATTTTAACTTTTCTATCATTAAAAACTTGTTCCATAGCTTTAATATTCTTTAAAACTTGTTCTTGATATTGTTTAAATTCTGGTTGTAATGCTTCTTCAAAACAAATTGCTTTACCTGCAATAACATGTTCCAAAGGACCACCTTGAATTCCTGGAAAGACAGCTTTATCAATTTTTTTACCAAGTTCTTCATTATTTGATAAAATAATACCACCTCTTGTTCCTCTTAATGTTTTGTGAGTAGTAGAAGTTACAACATCAGCATAAGGCAAAGGAGATGGATGTAATCCAGTAGCAACCAATCCAGCCATATGTGCCATATCCACCATTAAATAACATATAACATCATTTTCTGGTCTACTTGACCCATCATCATTATCAGGGGCAACCTTCGTTATCCAATAATTATAATCATCAACAATTTTTCTAATTCTTTCAAAATCAATAATTCTTGAATATGCTGATGCACCAACAATTAAAATTCTTGGATTATGTGCATATAATTTATCTTCAATTTCTTTATAATTAATAATACCATTTTCATCCAATCCATAAGATACAGCATTATATAATTTTCCCGATGCAGATACTTTTGAACCGTGGGTTAAATGTCCACCCGCATTTAAGTCCATACCTAAAATTGTATCACCAGGTTTACATAAAGCTAAATAAACTGCTTGGTTTGCTTGTGAACCAGAATGAGGTTGAACATTTGCCCAATTACATTTAAATAATTCTTTAGCTTTATCAATAGCATATTGCTCAATTTCATCAACGAATTTACAACCACCATAATATCTTTTATTAGGATAACCTTCAGCATATTTGTTAGTTAAAATAGAACCAACTGCTTTCATAACATTTTTTGATGTATAATTTTCAGAAGCAATTAAACAAATTTCTTCTTCTTGTCTAACTCTTTCTTTTTCAATTAAATCAAATACTTTACTCATAAATTTATTTCCTTATGTTATATAATATAAATTATTAATTACAATAATTTTGTTGATTAACTCTATAACAATTAACTTTTCTATATGGTCTTCTTTCAGTTGTTACTTCTTTATAAGTTTTTGGTTCATAAACAGTTCTATAAGTTGTTTTACGATAAATTACTTCAACTGGTTGTGAAACAGTATAAGTTTCTTCTCGTCCATAATAAGAATTATCACAAGGTACAGCACAAGCTGATAATGCCAACAAAAAACCAAACACAGTTAAAAATTTCTTCATAATTTCTCCTTACAATATTTAAAATACAAATATAGTATATACAAAAAAATCAGAATTTGCAAATTCTGATTTTATTCTAATATAGATTTAAATCTATTATAATTATATTCATTTATTTTTGAAACAACATTTGAATTATTTAATCGAATATAATATTCATCTTTAAATTTATAGAATTTATACGATTGATATTCAGCATAAAAGTCATATATATCACCATTATCCGCTACAATATCTTCGGATATTGTAGATTTATACCCTGTTTGCATATTCTTTGTTGTAACAGATTTATCTTCTTTATTATAGTCAGGTAAAATATATATTTTTTTATTTTTAATATTATCAGCTACAACTTTTGGTGCACATTTATCCTTTGCATAAAATGTTTCAATGGTATAATAATTTTTATTAGCTTTTTTATTTTCATAAAAAAACACATCATATAAATCTAAAAAAATTTCTTTAAGAATTTTATTCTTACATTCTTTTGATTGTATTTTAATATATTCTTTAATAGACATTAATCAATTTTATCCTTTAATATATTTTGTAATCTTGCATACTGTGATTCATAAAGAAACATAGAACCATCATCTTTCCAATATTCTTTAATCCATCTTTTTAATTTCTTAATCAAATCCTTATCAGAAATTTCAGTCAATTTTCTAACATTGATACTCAAAACTTCATCTTTAAATTGCTGTGGATTATCATAATATTCTTTAACCGTCATTCTTTCCATAATTACAACACCTTTACCATTTCTCCATCATTAAAGCAATAATCTTTTATAAAGTTTATATTAGATTTATGCTCTTTATAGTTATCTTTATTAATTACATGAATCAATCGTGAATTAGTTTCACGATAAAACATTCTTTCCATTGTTTTATTATAATAATAACTAATTCCTTCACATATCATTTGAAATTCTAATTTTTCATTATTAACTATTTTAATATCATATCCATCAGAATCAATTAATCCTAATGATGTCTTGTTATTATCTAAATAAACTCTAACTTTTCTTTTATTAAAAGCATTATTAGAATTTATTTTTTTATCAACATCAATTTTATAGTTATCATCATAATTATTTTCATAAACAATAGGATAAAATTTATCTTTTAATTTCAAAAATAAATTTTTCATTATGATATTTTCACATATATCTGATTGTATTTTAATATATTCTTTAATAGACATTTTTATAATTCCATTTTTATATAAAACGGTCAAAAATCAATTTACCATCCCAAATTTTAGCATATTTATTTTTTCCTACTTTAACAGTTTCATTTTCTCCAATTTTACGGCGAAAAGGTACTCCAATCATTTTATCAGACGGCATAACTTTATTACATCTAAAAAGAGCTGTCTGCTGTTCTTTTTCAACAATTTCCTTTTCAAGTTCAACAACAGTAACAGTTTTTTCAGTCATTTTAATAATTTTATAAATTTCAGATTTTAAATTCCAACTTGTATAAACTAAAATATCACCCTTTTTCATAATTTATTCCTTTCATATAATCAACTTATATATGAAATATACACTAAAAAAACTAAATGTCAAGCATTAATTTATAGAAAAAATAATTGGAGAATCTTCAATATTTTCTGGTTTTAATTGAGCCCTTATATTATTATAATTCATTATTTCCATATTTAAATCTAATCTATTTTTTTCTTGTAAATAAACCATTATCATTATTAAAGATGATGTTATCAAGTCATCGTGTGATTCACCTTTTGCTGAATATGACATAGCTGAATCAGCCGAAAAATTTGATAATTGAATAGCATAATTACGAGAATTTATTTTCATACGATTAGATTCTAATAATATTTTTAATTGTGAGCAAGCCATTGGTTTAGTCCTTGATGTTGTTGTAAAACCAATTCTTTTATTACCTGTTTCTGTAATCAAATTAGCTCTTTTAATATATTCTGTTCCACCTTTTTCTCGTAAAGCACATATAAAACCTTCACCAGAACCATTGTTTTCCAATGACCAATAAATTTCTGGATGTAAATTACCTTTACTTTTAATATCAGAATACATCCAATCTGTCAAGTTTTTCATTTTTTCAACTTGTAAATTTTGATTTAATTTATCGGCTTGCCATTCTGCTATTTGTATAAATCCAGGAAATTCAAAAACTTGAATTGCAGAATAGTCTTCTTCCAATCCCATAGAAGTATCTATTGTAACAATATATTTTTTATAAGGCTTCAAATCATCATAAAATTTTATATCATTATCAACTAAAAATTTATATGTAACCGATTCTAACTCTAATAACATATTTCTAATAACATTAGAATCAACCAATGAATTAGATTGACCGATAAACTCACAATTATGAACTAAAATATCATTAGCAAAAAATTTATTACCATCCTCAACATTTAAAATATCATATACATCTTTTATACCAACATTTTCAATATTTTTTATGGTTATTAACCCATCATCAGTATAAACATAATCACCTATTTTTAATGTTTTAGCTTCAACATATTCAAAGCAATTTATATAAATTTTATGGTCATTTGTGCATTCAATAAAATTATCATTTTCAAGAGTTAATTTTATAACTTCTTGATTATCGATTTTTTTAATACCATCGAATTTTTTCCAACCATTATTAGTTAAAATTTTATACATAAATTACCTTTTTACGAATTATTAATTCTATTTTTAGCAATATCAAAATACTTTTCATCTTTTTCAATACCTATGAAATTTCTATTAGTATTTTTACATGCAACACCTGTTGTTCCGCTTCCCATAGTAAAATCTAATACAGTATCACATTCATTTGTATATGTCTTAACAAGATATTCCATTAAATCTAATGGTTTTTGAGTTGGATGAACATATTTACTTTCACAATTAAATTGCAAAACATTAGATGGATAATTAGTATATCTTTGTATATATTCACTTCCTTCTTGTAATAATTGATTATTTTTATCCATATTGTTATTAGCATAGGATATTAACCCTTGACGTTTAGAAGTATTCTTTTTAATTTTATTAATTTTTACTAAACCTTGTGGATTATATTTCATTGCGTTTAACTTTCCACCAGATGAAGCATTACATTCACTAAAAACAATAATATCTTCATATTTATTCATTGGTCTATAATTACAATTTGCAAACCCTGTTTGATGATTTTTAACCCATTTAAAATCATATCTATATTCGTCTATATTACTTAATCGTAATAAAGAACTAAAAGGTTCATTACCAAATAATACAATAGCAATACCAAATTTTCTTAATAGCTTAATTTTATTCCACATATCTTCAAAAGGTATAATTTTATCCCACTTACTTCGTGTCACAGAATATGGCGGGTCAGTAATAATAGCATCCACTTTGATTCCATCAGAAATTAATTTATCCATTACTTCTAAGCAATCACCATTATATAATTTAATTATCCCCATTTATTCTCCTACTTGCAATATGAAAATATTTTTCATCTAATTCAATACCAATAAAATTTCTATTTGTGTTAATACAAGCAACACCAGTTGAACCGCTACCCATACAATTATCCAAGACTGTATCACCTTCATTTGTATATGTTTTGATAAAATATTCCATCATAGATACAGGCTTTTGTGTTGGGTGAAAACCACCTTTATCTCTAACAAATTTTTGAATAGTTTTTGGGTGTCTTAATCCACTTGCATTATTAGTAACAATATTTTTTAATCCACCTTTCCAATTTTCACTCATTCGACCAGATTTCTGACAATAAGGTGTTCCATCTGTTTTTTGTGGATTATATTTCATTGGAATTCTAGTTCCGTTTGTTACTCTACCCTTACCAAAAACAAATACCATTTCATGTATTCTAAATGGTTGATGATTAACATTTGGAGCATTTGTCCCATTATCTTTTTCCCATACCCAATCATACTTATATAAATGAGGAGCTATATTATATAATGTTACACCAAATTTAAATGTTCCTGTTAAAACAATAGCACCATCTTCTTTAATTATTCGTTCATATTGTTTAAAAACTTCTTTTAAATCAAGCATTTTATCCCATTTATTGCCTGTTTCAGCATAAGGTAAATCACATAAAATCATATCTATGCTTTCATCAGGTATTTGTTTCATAACATTTATACAATCATCATTATATAATTTAATTTCCATTTCTAACCTCAATAAGTCTTACTAAAATAAGATGAAAAATTTTGTATAGATTCTAATAATTTTTCTAATTTCCATCTATTCAAAAATTTTGCCAAATTAAATCCTACCTGATTTATTCCATTTATTTTTAATGATTCTTTAATAGATTTATCTATATTATTTTTAATATCATCTGGTATTTCATTTAAGTCAATAATTCTTTTATTAAATTCATAGCATTCTTTAACTATTTTCTTTTCTCCGAATGGAGTTTCCCAAGTAGAATTCATAAAAGTTTGCCAATTATAACCTTTTGTAGCCATATCAGCAAAAGCATCTAACATTCCAACAGTATTTTTTGTAGATTTTTCTCTAATTCCAGGATAAGCTGAAAATATATTATCAGATTTATCTCCACGAATACATTTAGAAAATAACGCATATTGAACCCAATTTTCCATAGGAACTAAATTAGTTTCACCTTTTTTAAATAAACAATCGGTTCTTGATACACTTATTTTACCATCTTTAATAGAAAATTTAATTGGAACATTATTAATAGATGAAATCATACATTTATTAGATACAATTCTATCTTCCATAGAATTATATATAATTACATTATCGGATAATAGTTGTATAAAATCATTATCAGTGCTTAATATGATATTTAAATCATTATTATGTAATTTAATAAATCTTGCTATCAAATCATCAGCTTCTGCTTCATTACATTCTAAAAATGAGATATTTGTTTTTTCTTTTATAAATGGTAAAAATTCATTTTCAAAAATACTTTTTAATCTTTCTTCACGCATAGCTTCTGCTGGTGTTCTATCTTGTAATCTTTCAATTCTGTTCATTTTATAAGCAGAATAATATTTTTTTCTCCAAGATTTATGACCATCAGAACATACAACCAAATGTGATGGATTAAATTTATCACACGCTTTTTTTATCATATATATTAAAGTATGTAACATCAATCCTTCTTGTAATTCCAAAGAATCCTTAGAATTAATAGCATGTAATGCTCTATAATACAAATTATAAATATCAATTATTAAAAAAGTTTTCATATAAAATTATCCCATAATTATCATATTATCACCAATTTTTTTCTTAGTTACTATTGATTTTGAATCTTCGGTATATTCATCATCAACCATACGCAAATCATCTTCTTCTAAATTAGCTATCATAAACAATTTTAACCATTGTTCAGCTATTTCTTCATCAGTATCACCTGGCAAACCTTTTTGACGCATTTTTTCAATAAATGTTTTATTATAAGCAACTTCAATTTCTAAATTATCAGGGTCATTTTTTTCATCATAATCGGTTTTAATAGCAACCCAAGGTTTTCCTAAAATATCATTTTTTTGTTTACAATATTCTATATTGTTTATTTTATCATATTTCAAATATATATCCAATTCAGATATTTTTTGTTCTGTTTCAGATTTATTCAACGGATTTATATTATTTAACTGAATTTCATAATCAAATTCATTAATTAAATTATATTTTTTATCAATATTTAATTTTTTTATTTGATAATCAGTCAATTTTTGTAATTCAGTATTATCATAATCCAATAATAATAAACTTATTTCTTTATCACGACCAGATAACTCATATTCTATACGAGCTCTTTCTCTATCTTTACCTTTTAATAATAATCCAGATAATGTTAATCCAAATGGTATTTTCATATTATTTCCTTTATTTTTTCATAATTATACATCAACAAATATATATTTACAATAAAAATAAACCGCTAAAATGTTTTAGCGGTTTATTTTTTAATTATTTTTACAGTTATTCACCAGATATTGAGCCTGTTTTAACAATTCTGATTGGGATATAGATTTGTTCTACACCTTTAACAATTTCGATTGCACATTCAGCCCATAATTCTTTTCTTTCAATACGTTCATTTGTATTTACAGAACGGTCAGTAACTAATGTATAGTCATACAATTCATCTCTACCAACATAATCATTGAATATACTTCTCAATGTAGCATCAAAATCTTTTCTCAATGCTTCGGTATTTGGTTGGAAGAAGAATGGTAAGCATGCTTCTTCTAATTCACGTTTCAATCTTAAAATAGTTAAGATAGCGTGTTCATCAGATAATGATGAAGTATAACTATTTTCTGTATTTTCACCCCAGAATAACAATCCTGTGTTACGTTGTGGCATAATTGGGTTCATAGATTGTGCTGTTATAACTTCACCTAAACCAGTTTTTACTGTAATTGGTGAATATTCATTTTCAGCATCAATATAACCAACAGAAGCTAAGTTTTTAACTTGACCATATTGAGTTCCTGCTGCGAACATTCCTCTTGGTAATGTTAATAAGTTTCTCATTTTGGCTATTGATGATGGAACAGCTATTTCTAATCCGTCAACATTTGATGTTAATCCCATTGGTGGATATTGACGTGTCATATAAGCACTTCTAATTACACGACCATCTTCACCATGAGATGTAGCATTATTTTTATTTGAACCCCAAGCTATAATATCATTTGCTTTTGGTGATAATCTAGCTGGTGTATCAGAAACAATGTAGAACATTTCTTTTTTATCTGAATTTAATGCTACTAATTCATCATCTAATTCAGGGTAACCTGGGCAAGTTGCGTAGAAGAAGTCATAATCTTGTGAACGAATATCGTCATTAGATTGAATTGCTTCTGCTAAAGCTCTAATTACCATAGCTCTTTGAGCTTTTCTACCAAATAATCCTGCACCGTCAACATCATTACCAGATATTGTTGACCATCTTGTTGTTTTAGGATTTGCTAATGAACCAGGAGTTGTAAATTCTTCTGATTCACCAACTTTAAATGTTTCACCTAATTCTTTAACAGCATTTCCATATTCATTTGTAAATTCTTTAACATTATTTGTTGAGAACAATGTGTTAAATAATAACATACCTGCTGGATATGTCAATGGATTTACACAATTTGGGTCAACATAATCAGAAATTACTAAATCTTTATAATCTTCTGAAAATTCAACGTGTGATGAACCACTATATGATGGACCTGCATTTTCACGAGCATCTGCGAATACAATACCTAATGGTGTTGTTTGGTCAGTATTATCTACTAATTCCCATTCACCGTCATAATATCTATAAATTTCTGGATAATTTGCAGAAGCTGTATTTACCCATAAATCATTTTCAACTAAAACTGAACCATCTTCATGTTGAACAGGTTGTTCAGATGTTTTGAATATTTCAGCACATTCATACATATTCTTATAACCCATCCATTTTGAACCATTATTAACCATAATATCAACATTTAATTCATCATTAAACCAATATGTTCCATATGGAGCATTAGATGTCAATTCAAATTGACTTGCTTCATAATTTGGTTCAACCCATTTACCTGATTCACCAGAAGCAATACCAACAGTATCTAAGATATTACCTTCTTCAACATCTTGTAAATCAATAGTATTACCTGTTGAAGAAACAATTCTCAAATATCCTTCAGATGTTACATCAGCAACGATTGTTGGAATTTTTGCATTATTGATTGCTTTAGCAAAGTTTTCAACTGTATCACTAAATGCTCTAATCAAATATGTTTTTACTTCACCATTAACTAATGTTCTAAGAGTTATTGCTTGACTATTAGTAATTGTTGGATTTGGTTTTGTACCTGTTATTTTTAATCCTAATGAACCAAATTGTAAAATTTTAGATTCAGCCAATGAAGCATCATCATATTTTACAATTAATGAATTTGGATTTAATGCTGGACCAAAAACTTGTTCAGCTTCAATCAATGAACCATATACAGGCATTGTGATAGATGTCCAAGAATCAGTTGTTGAATTATATTGTTTCATAACATATTTTGAACCAAAGTTAGGTTCTGTTGTTTTAATCCAAATAGAACCAGCAACATTACCGTTAGGAACTTGAGAGTGTGTTTTATGGAAAACAGATACAGTATCAATTACTGCATTATCACCATCAACTTTAAATCCTAATGATTCTAATGCTTTATTTGCATCTTGAACGATTTTTAATAATGTTTGTGTATTTTGAATTACTAATGCTTTGTTTTCTTCTAATGCTACAATATTAGCTATACTTTTATTATTAATAGATTCAACAGCTTCACCAACAGTTGTACCAGTTAATGTTACTTCTACATCATTAATTGTTAATTTAGCACCTGATGTAAATGTTCCGTCAGCTTGACCACGAGCTGATGATGGGAATTGTTTAATCCATTCTTCTGAACCAATTTCATACCATTCAGAAGCAATATTTTCATAAGCAACTTGTTTATTATCTATTGAGGTAAATGCAATATCACCAGAATTTCCATATGTTCCTTTTGGTTTACCAGATTCATCTAAATCAGATGATGTTGGTAATAACACATTTTCGATTCTATCCCAAGCTACAGCTGGTCTTGAATTACCATTAGCTCTAAACATACCATAAGAAGTGTCTGTTAAATCAAACCATAATGTTTGATTAGCTACTTTTCCAGTAGGTTCTGCTTTAGATGCTTTCAATTGTTTTAAGTCAATATCTGCTCTAATAGCATATGCCAATGAAGAATTTCCTAATGCATCATATAAACCGTATAAACCAACTTCATTTAATTCATCGCCATGTTGTGGTGTTCCATCAACAGTTGTATATTTAGGAATACCATATGTATCAGTAACATCTTTACGAGAAGTTAACAATACGACTTCATTGGCAACAGATTTTGTTGTTCCTACGGCTATTTCACCAGTTGTTTCATCTATTATTTTATCTTGTTCTGTTGCAAAAACATACAATGGAATAATAGTAGAATTTCCAGCTCCATATGAAGAATCATCTATAATCTCAATATGACTTTTTGCTAATTCTGACATATTTTTCTCCTATATAATTATTTGTTTTCTTAAAAATAAACTTTTAAAAACCTTATAAAAGTCTTTACATATATTTATGATGAAAGAAAATTATATAGGGTGTAATCAATTATATATTTTTAATAAAAATTATATAATAATTCCAATTTAGTTTTGATTATATTTCCTTGTTCGTCCATAAGAGATACAACATTATCACCACTTAAGCAATTATACTCTTTGGCAAATTTTTCAGCACCAACACGTTTTAATTCGGCTTTTGCCCATTCTTCATCTTTTAACGGGCAAGCATCCCATTTAACTAATTGAGATTGAAAACTATTATTTCCGCTAGGAGATTTTTCTACAACTTCAACTTTATTAGTGTCAGTTCTAATAGTTTTGGCATATTTTTCAGCTTCTCTTTTTGTTTTAAATAAATGAAAATCTCTATATAATTCACCATTTATTTTTAAAATATAATCAGGTAATATATCCATACCATGGTCATCAACTTTTTTAATAGCACCACTCCACAAACGATAAAATAAATCTGTTTCTGATATTGGTGTAGATGTAATAAACAATTTACCTTTTGAAGCTGATAAAGTTGGAGATAATGCTCCATAAAATTCTTCTTGCATTTCCAAAGCATTATCAGAAGATTTTTGTTGTCCAATAAAAGCAAACTCATCAACATATACAATAGCTGGTGAAAGACCACGAGGAGCTTTAATCGTTGAAGGTCTTACAATAATTCTTGAACCATTATCAAATATAAGTGTAGATTTATTATCAGAAACCAAACCTTTTTTTAGAAAATCAGGACAATATTCATATGTAAGTTTGATTTTTGATAAGTTTTCCATCGCTGCATCTTTTGATTGAGCACAAATTAATATTTCCTTTAATGAATATTTCATTGCAAACCATAATATGTATATCGCTGATGTAATAGTTTTTCCGTTTTGTCTTGAAAATAAACTTATTAAGTTGCTATAATTGTGCATATTAAATAACATTTCTCGTTGATAATCAAACGGAACATAATTTTGTAATCCGTTTCTATTAACATAACAGCAATTTTCAGCAAAAAATAAAGGTCCATTTACCGAGTCATAAACCATATTATAAACCATTTTTTGATTATCAGTCATCAATCTATATGGCTTAGATTTTTTAATTGCACCTGTTCCTTGTGGTAATTTAACTTTCATACATCATTCCATTTACTAATTTATAAAAATATTTACTATTAGTTTCACTCTTTTTAATAGTTTATAATAAATATTCTTATAATAATATATAAGGCATACATATGAAATACACTTCATTAAAAAATGATATAGTTAATATTTTACATAGTTCAGATTTTAATTTATCTTTAAAGTTCTACGATGAAGATGGTAATACTACATTAGATATAGATGATGCAGTATGGGGTTATATTCACAATGAAAATATGATGATTGAATTTATGACAGAGGACAACCCTGTCATTTATTTGTGGAAAGATAAAAAAAATGTTGATGAAAAAATGAAAAATATCATTCAACGTATGCGTGAATTAGCTATATTAAATGGTGTATCTGTTCAAATAAGAGTGTATGATAATTTAGACCAAAGAAAAATATATAATTTAATAAAATCTAGTATTATTACCGATAATAAGGATGATGAAGAAATGAATGAATCTTTAAATATGAAAAAAGAATTAGTAGAAGCATTTAAATCAATTATTTTAACAGCTAAAAATACTAAAAAACCATCTGATTTTTATATGTCAGAAGAAATAAAAAATCAAAATGCAGAAAAAATATTAAAAGAATCATTATATCAAATTTCAAATTTAAAAGATTTAAATTCTTTAAGTAATAATGAATTATCAAAATTATTATCTATTTCAACATACAAAGAATTAAATGAATTTATTGAATCATTAAATGATTCCGCATTAAATAAACTTTATGAAAATATTAATAATATTAATAACATAAATTCATATGTAAAACAACAATATATTAATAATATCCCATTTTCAAATAATGAAAATAAAACTTTATTCTTTTTAGAAAATGTTAAAGTTTATAAAGCGAAAATTAAAGAAAATAAAGAAGATTTAATCAATGCTTATAATAAATTAATTTCAGTATCTGAAAACGCTAAATCAGGATTAGATTTATTAAAAGAAATTAAAAAACACAAAATTTTAGAAACTTATAATGTTTCTAAAAAAGATTTATTGGATTTATGGCTTACAAAAAATCATAATCCAATTAAACAAAAATATGCTTACATAATTGAAAATTATAAAGGTGAAAAAATCGCATTTAATGATAAATTATCAGCTGGTATTAAATCAATAGCTCAATATATCAACAACGGTGGTGATAAAAATTCACAAATATGTAAAAATATAGTATTTGAAACTATAAAATATAATAATATAGCTTCATTTATCGTTGAATATAAAGATAACTATTCAATTAGAACATATATTCCAAAATTCAAAAAAATATTTAAAGAAACTGTTGAAAAATTAAAATCTTCTGAAAATTGTTTTAATGAAAAAATATTTGAATCAGTTGAAGATAATATTGATTATACAGAATATCTTAAAAATTTAAACGAAACATTGGGTATTGAACATTCAGCATTAAAATATTTGGCAATAGAAGAAGCTAAAAGTAATTATTACAAAACAAAAATATTAAATGAAGAAAAAGACAATGATATGAAAATTTTAACAAATGAATTACGTCATTTTTCTCCAATATCATCTATTATATCAAACGATATTATTGAAAACAATCTTAATGTTAAATCATCTTTAAATGAATGTAATTCAAAAAACATTAAACAAATTGCTTCCGAATTATATGAACAATTACAAGATGATAAATCAAAATCAGCTTTCGTAGTATCATCTGCTTTATTTAATATAATTCATACTAATAACAAATTATTAGAATCCAAAATTTCATTTTTAAATAAATTACTTAAATATTGTAATAAAAAAGGCTCTTAATTAAGAGCCTTTTTTATTTTATCTATTATTTAATGTTTTAACAACATCTTGTGCTATAGATTTTAAAATCTTTGTTGATGTTGAATCAACTTTATCATCAGATTTAAACTTTTTAAATTTACTTTTAACATCATCTGTTTCATCTTCATTTTTATCTTTTAAATAAGGATTTCCACCTTTTGCTAATATAGAATTTAATTTTTGTTGTTCATCTAAAAATGCAAATCCACTTAAATTTGTAATACCAGGATGTCCACCAGATGATTTTTCAATAATATCTGTCAAAGGTATTTTTAAATATGATAAAAATTTAATAGCTTTATCAATTTCTATATTTTTCTTCTCATTATTACCGTATATAAATGCCGAAGGCTTAAATCCCATCCATTTATTAATAACATATTGTTGTTTATCCGACATATTTGAAAAATCTCTTTCAAATAAATTTTTAAATTCTTCATAATCAAAACCCGCAACATTCTTTTCGTTTTCAGCTGTAATATTTTGTTCAAAAGCCATTTTTATAGCTAACAATGAAATATCATATTTAGGTTTATCCAATAATCTTTTATATTTTCTTTGAAAAATATCATCTAAAACAATATGACCTAAATGAATATCGTCATCTGAATTATTCCATGGATTTTTTGATACTTGCATCATTCCAATAGTATGCCATAACATAATAAAATACTTAGCATTTGGATATAATCTAAACGCAGTATATCTATCAAATGAACCTGTTTTTGTCATAGCTCCACCACCTATTTGGAATATAACATCATCAATTAAAACAGATTCACCATTTTTCATACCTTTTATTGATTCAACTGTTCCGTTTTTAATAGTTCTGGTTGATTGTTTATCAAAATAATTTTGAGAATTTTGTTCAATAGTTTGTGGAGAAAACCAACCTTTATCTTTATTTTCAATATGTTGATTGATTACTCTTAATATATAATTATACATTGAAATTAATGATGGTTCACAATTTAAAACAATATCTTCTAAAAAATTAGGTCTATTTTTATATGCTAATAACAATTTACCAGTAGCCATACCCATTTTCAAGTGATTTTTCCAAGATGATTCGTTTTTATCAACAGATACAGTAGTTTTTAACATATCCCAAGGATTAACACCTTCATCTTTATATCCAGCAGAATCTATCATGTTTATAATTCTAACATCTTCTTTTGAAAATATATCCGATACAGATATAACACTTGAAATTGTTTCGGCATTAGATTTAGAATGTCTAAATTGATTTGAAGCTCCTTGATATTGTATTTGTTTATCATGATGGTCGGTATGAATTTTCATAAATGCTTTACCATGAGCAAAATCAACCAATACAGGTAATATATCTTTTGTTTGTGGTTTAGTAATTGCATATTCCATTGAACCATATTGTATTTTTTGAGCTTGTATTGTTTGAATTCCATATTTTTTCAAATATTCTCTCATTGCAATGGCAGATGTAACACCGTCCAAATCAATATGAAAATAAATTATAGCTTTATTATATTCTTTAGCTAATTGTCTAATATTTTGTAATCCAGATTCAAATAATTCAAATTTCATTTTTTCTCCAAAACGTATAAAATATATACAAATATTTATTTGTATATAAAATTGTAAATAATAAATATTTGTATATATAAATTATGGATAAAATATGAGTAAATTATTAGAAACATTATTACATAGTGAATTTAAATTTGGTTTTGAATTAGAAGCATATATGGGTAAAAATGTCATCAATGATTATTTAGAACACGATGATGGTGGATATTTTTCCGATGAATATTATGATGAAGATACATTTGATGGTTATGGTGACCAACAACAATTTGGTTTACCTCATGTTAATTTTTCTAATTTAGAATCAGATTTGATGGATTATTTTGCTGATTATTTTGGTAACGACATTGAAATAGATTTTGATAGCTCTCTTGATGATTTAAGAGGTGGATTTGAATTTCCAACACCAGTAATGACATTTACTCCTTTAAATATTCAAAAATCCATAAAATTCTTATACGAAATAATGAATGGAAAATATAAAATATATACTGATAAATCTTGTGGATTTCATGTTCATTTATCTTTTCCTAATATGTCAACTGAAGATATGGCTTGGATAATATGTAATATAGCTATAAACGATGATATAAGAAAACATTTTGAAAAATTTAAAGATTCTTATAATATAGATTATAATTTTATTACTAAATATTCACCAAACGATTATTTAAATGATATTAAAAATTCATTCCTAAAAAATGATTGGAAAACATTATCCGAAAATTTATCATCACAAAAATTTCGTTTAATTAGATTACACCCTCAAAAAACATTAGAATGGAGAGGACCTCGTAACTTCTTAAATAAGAATAATTTACAAATTATAAAAGATTTCTTTAAACATTTATATATTATTGTATCTGATATATCAACAATAATGGATAGTAAATATATTTCAAATATAAGTAGAGAGAATTTTTTCAAATTAATTAGTTTAGAAAATGTAGAAGAAAATATAAATAAAGTTTTCAATGATTCTATCTATGATAGTATATATAAAAATCCTTTAATTTTAACAAAATTAAATAATAGAGCAGTGAATTGGCAATATTTTGTTAAACGATTACAATTATTCATAGAAAATGAAAAAGATACACCATTTGATTCATTTATAATCCCTCTTAGATATAAGAAATTTAATAATAAAAAAATTCTTAATAATATTATTAAACTTTGTCCAGAGTTTGCAAAATATTCTTACCAAAATTAAATTTTATATCTTGACATTAATATTTTTTACTGATATATAATGAGCAAAACAAATTCATTATACGAGGTTAAAAAATGTCAAAAAAATTAGTAAGTGATTTTAGATTCGGATTCGAATTTGAAGGTTTTGCAAAACTTTCAGAATACATTTCTTTTGATGATGTTGAAGATATTAATGATTATGAAAATGTCGATTCATTTGATGAATTAGATTGTAATGATTTATGTGAATGTGATTATTCAACTTTTTACGATAAAGTTAATAATTACATCAATTCTTGTTTCAATGCAAGAACAGGTAGAACACATTATGATGGTTCATTAAAAAATTATGAATCAGGATATCAAAGTTTTGAATACAGTTCTCCTGTATTTAAATACAGACCAAGAAATCTTTTAAAAATCAAAAACTTTTTTCAAGACTTAAGTAAGCATTATTTCGGTATTAACGAAACATGCGGATTTCATACACACATTTCTTTTCCTGGTATGTCAGAAGAAGATGCTATTTGGATTATAGCTAATATCGCTTCTAATGTGGATTGGATTAATGAATTTTGTTATTTGGATAATATTGAATTTTTCAGTAAAAGATATGCCGATAAAGATTTCTTATTTAAAATAAATGAAAACATTAAAAACAAAGATTTCAAAAATCTTGTTGTTAATATTAATGACTTTAAATACAATGTTTTAAGAATCCATCCACAAGGAACTTTGGAATGGAGAGGTCCTCGTAACTTTTTAATGATGCCAAATGGTATAGATTTGTATATTAACAAACTTAATAAAATTATTCATATTATGAATGATATTATGTCATCTAATTACATAGATGGTATATCAAAAGCATCATTTTTCAAAAAAATTAAAGAACTTAAAACCCCTTGTATTGAAAACATATCAATATCACCAAAATCAAAAATTGCCAATAGAAAGCAAATTTATGGTTTAGTCAATACATTTGGTAAAAAATCTCAAATAAATTATAATCTTTATAATATTACACAAAGATTATATAGTAAATTTATTAATAATCCAGCATTATTATTTGATATAAATAATAAAATTTTCTTTAATTATTTTATTAACCAATTATCTAAAGAATGGTCATCGGATAATAAGAAAATTATTATTAATTTCATCAATAATAATTTATATAAATTTAAAAATATGGATTTTTCTTTGAACGAAAGAATCGAAATAATTTATTCTTTATCTGCATGTTTTAAATTGATTGATATACAAGATTTTGAAAATGTTAATGAATACACATTATTTTCAATCCTTGAAAATCATATAAAATCATTTGGAGAAAATATTAATGTTGATGAAATATCATACATTTTAAAAAATGCCGAATTTAGTAATAGAAGCAAATCTATTTTAGTAAAATTATTACTTACTCATAGTTATATTAACTTCAAATATATTATAAAACTTTTTAAACAAGGATATTTTCAAGATGTTACATACAACTATATAATTAATACATTATGCAATGTAGAGAAAATCAAAGATGATGTAAATAAAAAAGATAAATGTATCAATAATATACTGTTAAAACTACAAAACAAACATCTAATAAAAAATAACAATTATTTTGAAGAAATTCCATTGAGTATAAGAGTAACCGAACCATTTCTTTGGAATGCAAGTATTATAGATAATAATTTTTAAAAAAATCGTTGACATTTATAATTTATGTGATAATATACTCACATAAATTAACAAATATGAGGAATTGAAATATGTCTAATAAAAAATTACTTAATCAATTTTATTTTGGATTTGAATTAGAAGGAACATACAACTATAGTGCTATTGACCGTTATCAATTAACCAAGGAATTTAATACAAGATTGAATGGTCAAGGTGATATGCACCATGATGGTTCTTTAAGAGCTGATTATGGTTATGACACTTTTGAATACAGTTCACCTGTTATTCAATTCACACCAAAAAATTTGAAAATGGTTTTAGACTTTTTTGATTCTTTACCATCATTAAATGTTAAAATCAACCGAACATGTGGTTTGCATACCCATATTTCTTTTGAAGGTATTAATAAAGAAAACATTTCGTGGGCTATTGCCTCCATGGTTGCCGATGAATCTTATAAAGATTTTCTTAAATTTAATAAAACCAATTTCTTTAATAGAACTTATGCAAGTTATAGATATTTGGAAAATGCTAAACATTATTTGGACAGAAACTATATTTCAACATTTTCAGATACATTAGTCGATAATGACAAATATAGAGTTTTTAGAATCCATCCACAAGGAACTTTGGAATGGAGAGGACCAAGAACATTTCTAAATGTTAATAACCATAAGAAAAACGTTCTTTATATTAAAAAATTAACTGCTTTGATTAAAAGAATAAACGACAGTTTGGATATGGTTGAAGTAAATGGATTGAAAAGAGATGATTTTATTAGAGCTTCATTGCCGTCCTTTAGAGTATTAGAATTTGTTGAAAAAACTAAGACAAACAATTACGCTAAATTATATAGTAGAATTGTTAATAATCCAGAAATTTTAAATCATCTAAAAGATGATGTATTGGATAAATTCTTATCTAATTACACATTTAGTCCACGAACTCTTCTTGATTCTATGAGTGATAATAAATTTGTCATTAAAAACATCAATGTTCTTGGACAACTTTTAAATCATTTTAATATTACAAATTTGTCAAAATTTATTAATCTTGATTTGGTAAAAAACAACATGGATTATTTAGGTCAACGAAATTCTTTAACACCTTTATTTAAGCATTTGTTGGCTAATCCACAATACAATGATGAAGTATTGAAATTTATGATGAAACAAGCTATTGAGAACTTTGGTCTAAGTTCAATCAGAACATTTACATATAATGCAATGGTAGAAATGATTAAATACAATCCAGAAGTATTTAAAATTGCTTCATCAAAAAATTTGGTTGAATTATTTGGTCAAGCAAAAGCTGGTGAATTATTATTAACATATTTAAGAAAAATTAACAAAAACGGTATCGATAATTTAGATTTGTATAATTTACTTATGAAAAATAATGCGGATTTACTTAATGATTGCCAAATTTCATTAGATACTTCGCTTATTTCATCTAAATTAATTCAATCTTTTCTTTAAAAATAAAATCCGCCGAAATTCGGCGGATTTTTTATACTATTTGAATTCTAATTAAATAATCAAAAATTAATGTAATGTTTGAAGATTTAGCTATAGGATAATGGCAAATATGAGTAATTAAATCACCTGAACTTGTTCTCAATCCAACTTCCGAAAAAGTATATTCAGATATAACTTGATTATCTTTATTAATAATATTTTGTCCTGTTGGTTCATTTTTTTCCAAAGTGCAATGAACTAATATATCTGTAAAAACATTACCATTAACATGAGATACAGTCATATAATTTCTTGTTGGGTCAACATTTGCAGATGAATGTTGGTCAACAACTTTAAAATAAGTTTCATTATATAATGAAGCTGTTCTACCAATTGTTTGTGGAGATGAATATAAAAATTCATTTGAAGCATTAACACGAACACCACCATTACCAAAAGCCAATTCTTGGATATAACCGCCATTATTTGATAATGAATTAGCCAAAGCTATTGAGAAATTTTCTGGATGAATATCATTATGCTTATCAAAAAGAACTTTATTTGTTTCTTCTTCATAAATTCTTAAATGACCTTTGATATGAGATTTATTTAATTCATTAAATAGCATTATTAAATCCTTATTTCTTTATATAAAATTATTTATTAAAAGATTATATAAAAAATAGTTTGAAGATATTTATTAAATATCTTCAAAGGAGAAAATATGACTGATATAAGTAAAATAGATATAAAAAGAATCAATGGGTTACTTGATGAAATTGAAAATATAAATAATCAAATATCTTTAATTAATACAACCTTAAGTAATAAAATTCAATTAGTATCAGAATTGACAGAAACAATGGAGGATGGTATTTTATATTGTATACCAGAATAATTTAATGTCATTATTTTTTAACAACAAAGAAATATCAGAATTATATATAAACAATCAAAAAATAGATAGTGCATACTTTAATTCTACTTTAGTATATACTGCCAATCCATACGAACCAAATACTATATTAAAAAATCAAAATGGTCCTTTAACATTTGACATTCTATTACCAAAAGGAGTTTACAATTTAATTTTAATTGCTGGTGGTGGTAATGGTACACAATGGGCATACGGCGGTTATATATGGGGACAAGGTGGTGGTTCAGGAGCAGGATTTATTGGTGATTTTTACAATCCAATAAAACAATCAGTTACTTTTACAGTAGGTTCTAATACTCAACCAAGTTTTATGAATTTTAAAGAAATTAGAATGATTACATGTAATCAAGGAACAAATGGTTCAACAGGTGGTCATGGTGGTGGCGGAACAATAATTGTTGATGAATCATTACAACATACAGCATCTTTATTAAACGGTAAAAATGGTTCTGGTGGTTTTGGTAGTGGTTATGGCGGAGCTTCAATAAGTACAGTAAATAACTGGGGACAAGGTGGAGGAAATGGTGGAGGTACTGCCGGTGGTATAATATTAAAATATGTTAGAACAAAATTATAAAAAGGGCTTTTAAAAGCCCTTTTTATTAATTATGTAATGAATCATCAATAAATGTTCTTCGTTGAAATTCCCAATTTTTTCGTGTTGGATTCCAAGAATCAACACTTGTAAAATAACCCACTATTCTGGTAAAGTATTCCATATGTTCATTATGTCCGCATTTTGAACAACTTGCAACTTTATGGTCGTAAACCGCTCCACATTTCGGACATTTTGAATATACAGAGTTTAATACAAAGTGTTCACAACCACATTTAATTGCATATTCAATAATTTTTCTATTTTGTGATGGAGTTGTTTTTGAACCTAATTGAGCGTGAACAATGCCACCACCAGTCAATAATTGGTTATATTTTCCATCTGCTTCTAATTTTTCCCAAATTGTTGCATCTTCCCATAAAGGAACAAATTGGTTGGCATATAATGGGGCATCAATAATATCTTCATCAAAGATTAAATTATCAACAGTTGCCAATCTTACAGCATAAGATTCACCAGGAATTTGTTCAATATTAGAGAATAAACCTAATTCTTTAGCATATTCTTGCGAATGTTTATTCAAATATACTAAATAATCTTTCATTACATCCTGACCATCTTCAATTTGGTCAGCAAATTTAGTTTCTAATATTTTTTTAGCTTCAACAACACCTAAAATACCAAATGTTGAAAACAATCTATCCATACGAATCCAACCACGGGTAATAAATGGTTCAAGACCTTTTTCTTCCATCTTACCGATAAGAACTTTATGAGCTTTTAATACTTTTGCTGCTCCTCTAATTCTTTTATCTAAAATGTGATAAAAATCTTCCATAGAATTAGCTTCATATGCAATTCTTGCAAAGTTAATTGTAACAACACGATGTGAACCCATAGATACTGTTGAACCACCAAAAGAGTTTACAGATGAACCCATATCTAATAATTCAGCATCATTAATCAAACGACAGTTATGAGTAATAATACCATTTGGTAATGTGAAATATGGTTCATCTTTATTTTTCATTTCAAAACAATATATATTTTCATCATTATAATCAACTTTTTCAATAGATTTAATTTTGAAATACATTGAATTGTTTTTCCATTTATAAACATCTTTCATTGTTCTTTTATTAGATGAATCATACCAACGAACACACCATAAAGGATAATTTTTATAGTATTCTTTACCTGTTTCTTCATTAATAAAAGCAACTTCACCAGTTCTATCTGAAACAGAAATAGTTGAATTATATCCCAAAGATGTAATAAGAAGTTCCATACTATCTCTTAATTTTGGAGAAATAGTATAACATCTGTTTGAATTACCACCATCAGTTGCATACCAACCATCTAAAATACCTTTTCTAAATTCAAGTGATTGGAATAAAACATTTGGATTTAATTCTTTTGTATAAGCAGAATGACATCCATTTACAAATCTTTTTATAAAAGCAACTTTCTCTTTTGAACATATGCGGACACTAACAAGTTCTTTATCATCAAATATTGAATATGTTGAATGTAATCCAATATCATTAATAATTTCTTGGTAACAATTTTTATTTAATGAAAGATTAATTGTATAGATTTCTTTATTACCAGAAGCCAATTCAATATTTCCGCCAAAAGAACCATCACCAATAAAAGCACCAATTAAATATCCATCTTTATATGTTAAGCCTTCATCTTTTTCAGGATATGATTGTAATGGTTTAGTGTTAAACATTAAATAATCATCAGTTGTTAATTTAGATGTTGGAATTTCTCCATTATATGTTACATGTAAATGGTTATCAGAAACAATTATTGTTTTATTATTTGTTGTTGTAACTTTATACATTTGTCTTGATGGTAAAACAACTTCATTAGCTTCAACCCAAGAACCATTATGAAATACTTTCCAATTATCTTTATAAACAGCATAAGGTGTTGTATTTTTCCAATCTTTAAATGTTGTCAAATATACATCTTTAGCATTACGAACAAGAATTGGTTGGTCTCCTGAAAAACAACAACTTGCAACTTTTGTACCTTTAGATGTAAAAATATTAAATCTAGTAATATCTCTTTGACAAACAAAATCAAAGAATTTTTCATCCAATACTTTATCATCATCATCTTTAGAAATATTCATAGTTGTAACAGGAAATCTATATGGAATACCATTATTTAATGGGTCACCTTTTTCATGGAATTTAGCATAAATTTCTTGTAATTCAATAATATAATTAATAACAAATTCTTGCCATTGTTCAGCTGACATTTTATCTTCTAAACCATTATCTAATGCTACTTCTTTCTTATTAGCAAAATACCAACCATAGTTTTCAGGACCAACTAAACCTTTTAATTTAACTCTATCAAACAAAGAAATGTTAGTAAATGGAGATTCTACACCATTTCTTGATAAGTGATTAACAGAATGTACAAAAGTTTGAAAACAATTTTCAATATGTTTTCTCATAACAGCATCTGTTTTAATTTTTTCAAAAGGGACACGTTGTTTATAAATTAAAATGTGTGCAATATCCAAGAAAAATGTGCCGACAGCGATAGCTCCTGCCAAGTGAGATGACATTTGATGAGTTGTTTCGTCCAAAGCTGAAATATATGAATCAACTCTATGAACTGGTGCTGATGGTAATTGACCAAATTTTCTACCTTCTAATACGATTTTAGAAGCATCTAACGCCCAACAATATGGAATAAGAATATTTGTTGAATCTGATAAACCCAATGAAAAATCATACAAATCACCAGAAAGAACTTTAGCTTCAGCTTGTCCATACAAATCTTTCATTACACCATATAACATATGGTAACCAACTAATTTTCTAAAAGCTGCTGTAATTTCATTATTAACACCAGCAATAGTTTTTTCATTTTTATTTGAGTTATCATCAATAGAAACATCGTTAACTCTTGATTCTAAAATTTTTGCAAAACTTGACAAAGCATCAAAATTAGATGCTTCCAAACCGTGAATTTTCAAAATTTTTGAAGTTAATTCTTTTAATTCCCCATTTGTAAAACCATATTTTTTCTTTAATGCTGATGCTAATGTTTTTCTAATATTTTTAATTGTTCTATTAGTTTCAGCATTAATTAAAATATCATCAGATACTTTATCTAATTCTTTTTGGAAATCTTCATCTTCATAATATGAATCTACAATAGTTGGACTTTTAACATTCAATATTCTTTTCTTTGTCATATTGTCAGACATTCATTTCTCCTTAAATTTTATATATTAATTAAAAATAGTATATACCATCTTGACTTAAACAACAATAATTAGAGTCAAATAATTTTTGATTTTTAGAAGCAAAAATCATTTTTTCATCTGTTTTTTTTGACTCTTGAAATTTTGTTTCGTCAAATAAACCACATTTTATAAATTTAAATCCTTGTATATTATGTTCTTTAACATATTCGATTGTATGTCCCGTATAAACACATACATCAAAAGGACTATTTTTTAAAAAATTTTTAGTAAACTCAATATTAAAACAAGATAATGGGTCTCCACCAGATAAAACAATTTTATTTGTTCGATATCTTTTTGATAATATAGTTAATTCTTTGATTAATTCATCTACAGTATAATCTTTTGTTAAATTACTATAATGTGGATTTTTAAAATCTGGATTCTGACATTTAGGGCAACCATTATCGCAACCCATCATAACTACAACAATACTATTATCTTCTTTATCTGGATAATCTAACCATGTAGATGTAATGGGTTGTAAAATTTTTACCATGAACTTTCTCCTAAAAATGTATTATTATTTATTACAAATAACAAAAAAATTTTTTAATCTATAAAATTAAAAAATTAAGTAAAATCAATAACTTAGATAATTAAGTCATTTTTCTATTTAAAATTTTTTATACTATCAATTAAAACTTTTGATGTAATAACTTCTCTAAGTCTTGGGTGTAAAGGCTTTGGTGGATTATCAATTTTTACCCAAGCATAACCATCATTTTCATGATTTAATTGTGGTATAAATTCATCAGGTGTCAACAACAAAATTGAATGATAACAAAACTTTTTATCCATTGATGTAAAACAATTAAAAGCTACCCATTTATCTATTTGAGGAACAAATCCAATTTCTTCGGAAATTTCCCTTGTCAAACCTTCTAAAATAAGTTCATCGTGATGAACTTTTCCACCAACTAATCCCCATCTTGATGGGTATGAACTGGTAGAACTTCTTAATAAGAAAAAATATCTATCAGTTTTTGTGCATTTAAATAAAGCTCCTGCTGATATAATCATTTTTTATCCTTTTTTATTATCAATAATAATATATTTTCTATTCTAATTTCAATATAAATAATAATATATTTAGGAGTTTATGTAATGAATACAAATATCACTGAAGTTAGACAAAATATGGTTAATTCTATATTAACAAGACTTGGTTCAGGTATGATTGATGTTGAATTAACCGATGAACAATTACAAAAATGTATAGATTTAGCTGAAGCTAAATTAATACAACGTGGCGATGCTTATGTTGAAGAATCATTAGTTTTATTAACTTTGAAAAAAAATCAAAAAGAGTATATTCTTCCAGATGAAATTATTGAAATTCAACAAATATACAGACGTGGTTATGGTAGAGCTTTTGGTTCAACGGGTGGTCAAAATATGGACCCGTTTGCTATGGCTTGGACAAATGTTTATATGGCAGGTGCAATTAATGGTGTAAGAACAGGTGGTTTAGTTACATATGAATTACACAACAATTATTTAAAAACAGCCGGAAAAATGTTTGGTATGTATATGAATTATTCATTTAATCCTAATACACATAAATTAGTAATAGCAGAAAATCCTCGTTCTGACGATGAAATTATATTATTACATTCATACGTTGATAGAGCAGAGTATGAAGTATTACAAGATAGATTTGCTTCTTTATGGATTGAAAACTGGGCTTTAGCTGAAGCTATGGAAATATTAGGAAGAATAAGAAGTCGTTTTGGTAATCTTCCTGGCCCAAATGGTTCAGTATCACAAGATGGTGATGCTTTAAAACAAGAATCAAAAGCTATGAAAGAAGAATTAACAAAAGAATTAAACAATTTTGTTCCTGGTGGCGATGTAACATTAATGCCATTTTTAGGTTAATAAATAAATATTGTAAAATACATCAAACAAATTGTATAATTCATTAAAATATATTTTGTGGGAAATTAAATGTTTACATACTTATCTGATAAATACTTTCAAGACCTTGACGCTTTCAATAAAATGATGGTGCCCCACAAGCTATCATTTTTCAAAGATGTTCAAGGTCTTTCTTTTTTTAATTTCCTTGATATTTTATCATATAATTTAGATATTACAACTCCAAATTACAGATGGGGTAAACGTTACTTTTCCCAAGATTACAAAGATTTTAAATGGATTACATCTAACAATAAGAAAATATCAATCAATTATTGGAATTCATCTGAACATTGTTATGAACAACGAGAAGTAAAAGCAATCTTCACCGAAGATATGTTAAAATCCCACTTTTTATCTTGTTTTTCAAATAATAGAAAAATAAAATTTTATTATAAATTATCCAATTTTGAAAAAAATGAATTAAGAAACCACAATCTATCATTGTCAAACATGTATATGGTAGATGGTAAAACATTCGGTTCAACACAAAAAATTGGTTCGGATATTTTATTAATTGATATTGATAATTATAAAGACCGTTCTGCATTAGAAACACTTACATTATTTTTAGATTTTACCAATTTAAAAGTAAAAGATTTATTATATATTGAACAAAATGCTTTCACAGGTGGAATCCACACAGCACTAAAATTACCACATAAAATTACTAATACAGAATTTTATTCTGAATTTATGAAAGAATTAAACAATAATGACATTAGAATTGAATGTAATTTCATTAACAATATTTTAAGATTCCCATTATCATACGAATATGTTGCTATAAAAAAAGATGAAAATATACTTAATTATGATGAATTTATACCATCTGATTTATGGGAAGAAACATTCGATTCTTATTTAAACAACTTAAATTTTGATGTTTGTAATTCCGAATATATTAATAATTTCATTAAAAAACTTCATACTTCTGAAGAAAACTTTAATAAGTATGAAAACTATTGGAATATCAAAAGAAATATTATATTAAGAGATAACAAAACCATTAATAATAAATTCAAAAACCTTAATTTCTATGAAATTGAAAATGGTAAAAGATATGAAACGATGTCTAAATTAGTCCCATTTTGTAAAATTCAAGGTTTTTCATTAGACGAAACAGTTGAAATAATAAGAACACAAAACAAATCCTCGAAAGATTTGAATAATTGGTCATACGATAAACTAAAAAACAATATTAAAAAATTCTATGACAAATGTCCAGATAAAATAACTTCATTTAGTAGATTTAATGGATATATCTCTAATATAAATAACTTACCAGAAATCACACTAAAATTCTTAGATAGTGATAAATTTAAGTCATACATAACAAAAAAATTCATTCAATACTACATTGAAGAAAGAAATAAACACAATGCTAACATTAAAAATCTTTCTGATGAAAAAATAGAAATACTCAATAAACAAATACCATATATCGCTAAAGAGATTATAGGTAAAATGTTTTATGACTTAAATCATCAAAAATCCTTCGTAAAAGGAATTAACGAGAAAATAGGTTTTCAATTACCAGATTCTCATTTAAAAGCCATCCAAGAGCAATCTATCATAGATTTGAGTCTTACATCACCTTTAGCTAAAACATCACTTCAATACCTAAAAAAAGCTATTTTAAGAGCATTATCACTTAAAGAAATTTCTTATAGAAACAGAACAAGAAATTGGATGCTAGGGTCATGCAAATCATTTAATATAAAAAATAGTAATGAATTATTTAATTTATTAAATCATTACTATAACTCAATTAACAAAAAAACTTTTAAAGAAGAAAATATATTACTTATTTTATATATATTACTCATTGAAAACATTGACTTTCAGAGATATTGTGATGATGAACATATTTTACGATATGTCACTTGACAATTATAAATTAAAATGCTATAAAAAATATGTAAATTGATTATAACATTTTAAAGAGGATTAAAGATATGGATAGAGATAATGTGATTTCAATGTTGAAAGAAGGAGTTCACACGGTAACTTTTGTAAAGAAAGATGGAACAAAACGTGTTATGAATGCCACTTTGAAACCAGATGTTATTGAGGAAGTATCTGATTATGGATATAGTGATATGTATTATGATAAGAATCAGATTCGTTGTATTGATACTGATAAAAAAGAATGGAGAAGTTTTCTTTTGGATAGCGTAATTTCATTTGACTAAAGGATATCGATGAAATTAAGTCAATTAAGAGTAAGTCAGATTAAAAAATTAGATAAAGCATATTATGTGAAATTCCCTTTGCAATTATGTTCAAAACAATCTGATAATAAAGGTTATGCTTTTATTTTAGAGTTGGATAATGAAAATATTGTATATGGATGCTCACATTATATGCTTTATGATGATTGGAGAATTTTTACAACAATAGATGAAGCTATTGAGTTTTGTAAAGATTTTGGTTATAAAGATTATAAAGTATTTGAAAATTATAATTTAAAGGGAAATAAATGACCTCAATATATAAATATATAAATATAAACATAAGTTATGTGGATAATGAGGTAATAATATGAAAAAATGTCCTATTAGTCGTGATGAATTATATAATGAATATTTTTCTTATGGAATTAAAAAGTTATGTGAAAAATATTTTGTTTCAAAACAAACATTATGGAGATGGTTGAATGAAAATAATATATCACGAATAAAAAGAAAATATAAAAGAAAAGATTTAACAAATATGAAATTTGGTTATTTAACAGTCATTCGTTATTGTCATTGGAGTGAATTTAACACCAGAAAAGACAAAACAATGTGGTTATGTAAATGTGAATGTGGTAAAGAAAGATTAGTAGATTCATATAGCTTAACTCATAATAAAATTATTTCTTGTGGTTGTAAAAATTATGAAGCACTTTATTCTGGTGTTGGGGATTTAAGTGGTACTTATTATAATGCTTGTAAAAAGGGAGCAAGGTTAAGAAATTTAGATTTTAATGTATCAATAGATTTTTTATGGGATTTATATTTAAAACAGAATAAAAAATGTGCATTGTCTGGTTTAGATATTGTTTTGGAAAAACAATATAAAAATAATCATAAAAATCAAACAGCTTCATTAGATAGAATAGATAGCTCTAAAGGATATGTTGAAGATAATGTTCAATGGGTTCATAAAGATTTAAATTTTTTAAAAAATAATAGAAATGAAAAATATTTATATGATATATGTTTAAAAATAGTTAATAATTTAGGAGAAAAATATGGTAAAAATTGTAAAGCCAAGTGTTGAAATTATATCTAATATAAATTCAGATGTAATATTAAAAACAATTGAAAAGGCAGCAAGAACTTGTTATAAAACGGAAAATAATATATCAGATGATACTTCATCTGCAATTAAAATGATTAGTAAATTAATTGATATGGGTCATACAGCCATGATAGAATTTGCTGATATTCATGTTAAAATTATTACAGATACAGGTGTTTTGAAAGATATAACTAGACATAGACATTGTTCTTTTGCAGTTGAATCTACGAGATATTGTAATTATTCTAAAGGAAAATTTGGTAATGAATTAACATTTATTAAGCCATGTCATATAGAAGAAAATTCAGAATTATATGATATTTGGTTTAAAACTATGCAAAATATAGAAGAATCATATATGAAAATGGCTAAAAATGGGGCTTTACCAGACCAATTACGAATGATTCTTCCACATAGTTTAAAAACTGAAATTAATATTAAAGCAAATATGAGAGAGTGGAGATATATTTTAAAATTGAGATGTTCAAAAGCAGCACACCCATCTGTAAGAGAAGTTATGTTGATGTTATTGAATGAATTTCATTCTAAAATTCCAGTTCTTTTTGATGATATCTTTGAAGAATACAAAGATGAAATAAAATAAAAAATGTGTTGACAAAATTATTTTTTATGCTATATTAACTAAAAATTAATATAGCATTTTTTATATGAGGTTTTTATGAGATTTAAAGATTATATAGTAAATCAAGCTATTGAAAGAAATTATAAAGATTATGTATTATTACAAAATAATAATACTGTAATAGATTCAATTTATTCATCATTAGCTAAAAAATTTGGATTTACGATGGTAGATGAAATAGAAGTATCTTCTATTAAAGTCAATAATAAATGGAAAAATATTTTATCCAGATATTCATATGATAAGGATTTAAATCCTAAAAGATTTTTAGATTACGATACATCAAATAGACGTTCGATTTATTTTGGTGAAAATGGTAAATTGTTTATTGGAAATGGAGCAACATTTAAAGATTTAGATGAAAATGATGACTATTATAAAAAATATAATGATTTTTTAAATTTTGCTAAAAAATATTTCATAGAAAACAAAAAAAGTAAAAAACAATTTTTACTTATTGGTTATGATGATAAGCATTTTTATTATTTGGGTAATGATTTAAAATATTATTATAAAATAGGTCATAACTCAAATTATAATTTATGTTCCGATAGACTTAATAAAATTTGTCAAGAAATGACTAAAAATTTTTGTGAGTAAATAAAAATAGATTAAACAATATTGTTTAATCTATTTTTTTATGATATACTTTACAAAAATATTAAAAGGATTTTTATATGAAATTTAATGAATACTTTAAATTAAGAGATGTCACATTAAATATAACTAATAATTGTAATTTAAGATGTCCTTATTGTTTTGAAAATAATAAAAATGATTTAAAAATGAGTATTGAAAATGTTGAAAAAATACTCGATAAATGTTATGAGAATTATCTTTTAACAAATGACGGTAAATTTCCATTTGTTGTTAATTTTTTTGGTGGAGAACCATTTCTTAATTTTGAAGTAATAGAACATGCTATGAAGTATGCTTCGGATAAAAAATATAATATGTCGTTTGGTGTAACAACCAATTTAACAATTTTAAACGAACATATGATTGATATTATTGAAGAATATGAATTGGGTATTTTAGTGTCTATTGATGGTATAAAAGAAATACATGATAGAAATAGATGTAATTCATATGACAAAGTTAAAGAAAATGTTGAAAAATTAATTAATAGACACCTAGGTTATTTAATTGAAGCTCGTATGACAATTTTACCAGAAGATGTAAATGAATTATTAAATTCAATAAAATCTATTGTTGATATGGGTATTGTAAATATTGCTCCTGTTCCTGTTACTGATGTTTTTTGGTCAGCAGAACAATTAATGAATTTATATAAAAATTTAAATATAGTATGGGATTGGTTATTTGATATTTATAATGACAATGAAAATAAGAAAAATATAACAATTAAATTTATAGAAGATTATATTGAAAATGTTTTAATGATACCTCTTAATGATTATCAAACAAAAGTTTGTTCAGCAGGAACATTTACATCTTGTTCTATTGGAGTTAATGGTGATATTTTACCTTGTCATCAACGTCATGCTATTTCATATAAATATCGTGATTTAGTAATGGGTAATATTTTTGATGATAACGATATTAAAGAAATAGAATTTAATAATGGAACAATTAGTGGTGCATATGATTGTGATGATTGTATTGCAAGAAGTGTCTGTAAAGGTGGTTGTCCATCTGAAAATTTAACTGTTAATGGTAATGGTAATAAAATGAATGAAATACAATGTATGATTAACATTGTTATAGTTACTGTAGCATATGAACATCAATTAAATTTATTAAATTGCTCCAATATTCGTTCACATCGTTTAAATATTTTGGCTCAAAATATTTCATTATTAAATTACTTATTTGAAGAAGTATTAACTAAAAATCCAACTACGCAAGAATATGCAGTTAGTCTATTAACTTTTTATGAAAAAATTATAGATATGGAAGATATTATATTACCTAATTTTAACGAAGTTTTAAAAAAGGTAGTTCAACAGTTGGTAAATATTAATAAAGAAATAATGGATATGGATAAAGGTAAAATCAATGAATTATAATGAAACAACTGGTGAAGTAATTAAACGCTCTATCTATGATGAAATTAGAAGAAGTTTTAGAAATAAAGCATTAAATTGGAATGGTGTTTGGAAAGTATGGTCTGGTAAAGGTCCTGATTGGGGCGGTCGTTGGGTTGGTGGCTGGAAAGGTATGGCTATTGCTATGCATGATACTATACCATTAAATGTAAGAGATACTAAAAGAAAAACATATTCTGGATTACCAGGTGAAGTAAATCAAGATATTTCTGTTGAAAGTAATTTAATTCATACCTTAGGAAATGAAAATAATATTCGTAGAAGTATGAGAAATTTAAATACTCAATTAGCAACCAATTTTAAATTATCAGAATATGGGACAACATCGACATATCAAAGAAGAAGAATAAAGTCATATAAAGTTTTATATAGAGAATATAATACTGCTAATGATATTGTTAATGAAACTGTTTATTGGACAGATTCTTATCAAACTTTTAAAGAAGATGATGAAGTTAAATTATATTCTGACCAAAATTTAACAAATTTAGTTGGAAATTTCATTATAATTTCATATGAATCAAATCCATATAAAAAATTTGTAGTTGAATGGACAGGTGATAGATATTATGTCAATGAAACAATATCTTCTGTTGATGGAAAATTAGCAGGTGAATCAGAATCAGAAATGGTTTATGATAAACCTTATAATAGTCCGACAAATATAAATTCTAACAATAGCAATTCATTAAATGTTTATTGTAGAGAATTAGGAAATAATACATATAGATTATTTAGAAACGATGCTTCGGTTATTGATTTTGGAAGATATCCTTCAGCAAGTAATCCAGTTATAATAACATTTAATATCGGAAATTATATAATTTTAAAATCATATTTAATGAGAGCAGATAACAGAAGATACGATTGGGAAACACCTTGTGATTGGACTATACAAGCATCTAATGATAATAATAGATGGACAGTTATTGATACTCATCTTAATGAAGATAATAATTGGGGTCAAAATAGAACAAGAACATTTAATATTAATAATAATACACCATATTTATATTATCGTTTAGTCGTTACTAGAGCTAGAAGAACAGATGGTGATACTATGGAATTAGGGGGATTTACATTTTATGGTTTAACCGGTGATTTAAAAATAAATGTTACCCAACCTAATTATATTGGTGTCGAAACTTCTGAAAATTTATCCGCTCGTGGTATTAAAAAATATTCTGAATTAAAACCAAATCCAAATGATGTACAAAATGGTCAACAATTATTAGATAATCCAGCTAAAACATCTGAAACAATATATGAATATATGCCAGATTCTATTGAAGCCAATCAAAAAAACACATTTACTTTTGATGTAAATAGAAATTACTCATTAAATAATGAAGAAGTTGTTAAAAAAGCAGACTATCAACAATTAGAACAATTATTGGATAAAATGGACAGATGCTTAAAATTAAGAGATGGTTGGTTTGATTCAAATGATAGATGTATATATACTTGCCAAGTTGCTTGTCAAAATAGATGTCAAGTATCTTGTCAGGCTTGTAATACAAAACAATGTCATGACCAAAAATGTGGAACACACTAATTTAAAGATATATCAATGTTTGAAACTATTAATAAATTATCAATAAAAGCCTATTCTGGATGTAATTTACATTGTTGTTATTGTGTATCTGGTGACACACAGATAACAATGAGTGATTTAACAGTTAAACCAATTAAAGATATTAAAATTGGTGATGAAATTGTTGCATTCAATGAAATTTCTGAAAAAAATAAACAAAGAAAGTTAAAAACAGCTAAAGTTACACATGTCTTTAATCCAAGATATGTTGAAAAATTATATCAAATTAATACTAAATTAGGTAATAAATTATTAATTACAGGTGAACATCCAATTTTAGATGGAAGAAATCAATGGACAACAGCTGAAAAATTAATTAAGAAAAAAGAAAAGAAAATAAAATCTGTTAAATTACCTAAATTTAATATAACTAATAATTTTGAAAATTATTCTCCTATTAATATAGATAATGTTGAATTAATTGAAGAAATTGATTTTAATGACTATGTATATAATATTGAAACAACTGAACATACATATATTGCAAATAATATTTTGGTTCATAATTGTCATCAATTAGGTGAATATAAATATCATGCACAAGAATTTCAAGATTTTGAAAATCTGGAAAAACTTTTAATGATATTACCTTTTGAAGATAGAGTTGATGTTACGATAACTGGTGGTGAAATAACATTACGTCCAGATTGTTTTATGAATGTTGCTAAAGTTTTTAAAAAAGTTGAAAGAATTAGAGATGTTAAATTTGAATTATGTGTTGTAACTAACGGCACAAATATGGATGTTGTTTATGATTGGTGTGATAGAAAAATAATATGTCCTCATAAAACGGCTATTTCTTGGGATGGTATATATAGTGCTTCAAAATCCAGATTAACAAAAGGAAAATATGACGATGAATTTTTTAAAAATGTTATTAAAAAATTAGGCACTACAAAATACAATCATGATATATGTGTTACACCAGCTATAACACCTATGACATTACCAGATTTGGCGGAAAGTTATAAATTTTGTTTAGAAAATAATGTTTTTAATTTTGGATATTACTTTATTCATGAAGCTAATTATCACGGTGTAGAATTTGCAGATGAATTTAGAAAACAATTAACCGAAATAGCTAAATTGTATTTGGAATATTCAAATAAAGGTGAAGAATTATATTATTATAATTGGCAATTAATATATACAAAAAGAAAAATGCCTAAAAATTTCTTTTTATGTTCAAAATTAGGAAATAATTATCATATAGATATAAATGGCGATATATATCCTTGTATATATTTTGGTGACCATAAAACATTTAAAGTTGGTTCTTTAACAGACGGAATAAACGAAGAAAAATTAAAACAATTTGAAAAAGAATTTTTAGTTTTGCCTTTATGTAATCATAGAAAATGTGGTAATTTACAATGCACAGAATGTCCAGCTTCTAATTTAGTTCATAATAAAAGTTTATCAAAAAGATTTTGTAATTTATGTTCAATATTACCTATTGAAACTCAAATATATGATGAATATGCTTCACAAATAAGTTCATTGTTTAAACACGATTCATTGTATATACCAAAAGATGAATATATGCGTGGTTCTAAAATGTTTGATAATCTTCATTTAGAAGAAAATGCTGTTTTTCATACAGAAACAGGTATTAATTCACCTGCTTACAACGGAGTTAGAAAATGGTAAAATTACCGCCTATTATAAATCATGCTTATTTAATGGTTACAGAATTTTGTCCGTTAAGATGTGAATATTGCTATATAAAAAATAGACATATAATGAATGAATTTCCATATGAATGGGTAGAAAAAATAAAAAATATGTTTACTTGTTCTAATAAACCAAGGTTAATATTTTTTGGTGGTGAACCATTAGTAAAAATAGATTTAATTAAAAAAATAGTTGAAAATTATAAAGAATATTTCCAATTTCAAGTTGTTACAAATGGAACTGTTAATTTTCATAAATTTATGGAAGAAGTTTATGAACCAAATAGAACTAATTTTGATATTCAAGTGTCTTGGGACGGTAATGATACAACAAGAAAAATGGCAAATGGTAATATATCAAATAATATAGTTTATGAATCTTTAATTGATGAATTAAAAAAAGGAAGAATATTTGAAGGCAGATGTGTTTTAAATGAAATCTCGGTTAAATCATTTTACGATACATATAAAATATTTAAAGATTTGCATAACAAATATAAATTTGGTGGAGATTTTACAATAGCTCATCAATTATCATTTAAAGATGATTATCATATAAATTTAAAAGAACAATTAAATAAAGTATATAATGATATTAAGAATGATTTATTTAATGAAACTATTTTTATACCTAGATTTTTAATGAAAACTATTACAAATGTTATTCAAAATCAACCAGTTATATCATGTGATATTGGAACACATGTTGTTATTAAGCCAAATGGGGATATATATCCTTGCACCATATTATCACAGCAAGATGAACGATTTAAATTAGGAAATTTAAATACATTTGTTGATACAGAAATAATTACAGATTTAAGATATAAATCAAATTGTCAAAAAGATTGTAAATTTAAATCTATTTGTGATGGTGGTTGCCGTTATGAAAGAATAATGAATTTTAAAAATGATTGGCAGTGTAATATTTGTTCTCATACTTGTAATATATATTCCTCAATATATGAAGAAACAGACATTTTTTTAAAATCATTGTCGAAAGAACAAATGGAAAAATTATATAATATAATATATAATTATAATATGTGGAAAATAGATTATGATAATGGTATAAAAACAAATAACCAAGAAAGATTATAATGATTTCAGAAAAAATTAAAGCAATATGTCGATTTTTAAAAAAATCACAATATGGATATAAAAAACCGGAAATTTTTATTAATTTAACGTATAATTGTCCTTTGAGATGCAAATATTGTTATGTTAATTACAGTAAAAGTAGAGATTTTGATATTGAAAATTTATATTATTTGTTTGAAGAAGGTATATTAAAAACAAAATATATTAAATTGATAACATTTTTTGGTGGAGAACCATTATTAAAAATTGATTTAATAGAAAAGATATTAGAAAAATATTATGATGAATTATGTAATAAAGGAATACATATAGCTGTTATTACATCAATGAGTGTTAATTATAATAAGCATATTGAATTAATTAAAAAATATCCTTTATATGAAACTGTTATATCTTTTGATAATTATTCGGAAGAAAGAGTTTTAATTAATAATAAACCATTTAAAGTGTTGGAGCATATAAATTTGGAAGAATTATCAAATTATAGAAAAAATATATGTTTTCATACAGTTATAGCTTCTGAAAAATCATTAGATGATTTGCTTTTATTACAAAATATATATAAAAATTATGGATTTATATATTCTTGGTGTTGGAATAAAACACCTACTAATAATTTTAGTTTTAAAGAAAAATATAAGCAAGTTATTAATAATATATTAGATGAAAACAACAAATATTATCCATCTGCTTTTATTAAAGAATTAAATAATTATTTTTTTCGTGAAAATGCTGGTTGTGGAATCGGCTCTGAATTATTTTTAACAATAGATGGTGATATTTCACCTTGTTCAATATCACATCATAATAATGAATTTTTATTAATGAAAAATGGAGTATTACAAGAGGGAGTATCTGAAAATATTCAAGATATCGAGAATAATGTTTTTAATAATAATGATTGTAAGCACTGTGATTTAAAAGGTTTTTGTAATGGTGGTTGCTTATTTGAAAGAAAAAAGAATAGAAATGATTATAATTCCGTGAATTATGTATTATGTAATCAAATGAAGGAGTTAAAAGCAACATATGATGAAATATTTAATAATATTTCAGAAGAATATAAATCTCAATTATTAAATCGTATTATTAATAATATCATTGGTAATATAGATTACTGTTATAATACACACATAAATATAGATATGTATGATTATTTTAATTTAGGAGAAAATTAATGTTACTTTATTTGCCAGAAAGAATATATAATGTAATTAAAGATGATGAAAACTATAAAATTATGGCTGAAAAAGCTACAAAGCAAATATTTGGAGAAAATGACATTGATTTTTTAAAAATCATATATAACTATGAAAATAGTAATGAAATAATTAAAGAATTACAAAATTATATATATAAAAATACTCCTGAAGAATATCATTTAGAATTAAAATTATCTTTTAGTGATGATTTGAGTGAATTTGAAAAAGATTTTGATAAAATGGATATGGAAACCAAATTATATTGGTTATGTGAAATGGAAGATGGTAATATGTCCTTAACAAAAGACTTCAATGCCAGAAATATGAAATTTTTAAGATTATATAGAAACAATGTTTTACCAGAAAAAGAAAAATATTCCGAATTTTTACATTGTATGTATTATTCTAAATTAATTTATGAAAAAATTATTGAATATACTGAAAAAGAAAAGAATTTCCATTTGGTCAAAGATTTTTTTGAATATGAAGCTAAAATATTTAATGAAATTATAGAATTTTCAAATTTAGAAGCATTTAAACATATGATGTATTCTAAAAGAGAACAAATGTTTTTATTATTTTATGAATTTATAGGTCAATTTTGTTTAGAATATGTTGAAACTAATGATTTTATTAAAAAATGCTTAATTAATAAAAATTTTAAATATAATAGTAATAATTATTTTAAATTAATGTTCTATTCATTATGTTTTCAACAATTAATCGATAAATTTGATTTAATTAATGCTAAAATATGTTTAGATAATATAATGGATATCATAAATTATAATTTTAACAATAAATCCTATGCGGTATCTGCGTTAAATCATTATAATAATGCTTTTATAGATGAATTTTTAAATTATACAAAATTTATATATAGTATAATAAAAAAATATATGCCAATTTTACATAATAAATGGAAATTTACAAATAATATTAATTTAACAGATTTAGAATTAAGATATTTTGAAAATAATTTATATGATAATGAAAAAAATATGTATTCTAAATATATAAAAAATGATAATCATTATTCAAATACATGGGCGGAAGCATCTAAAAATGTATTAGGTCAATTAGATAAATTATATTCTTGACAAATATTTTTAAATTAAATATAATATCTCCATATAAATTTATATGGAGAATTTTTTATGAAAGAAAATACACAAACTAAAATTTTGCAATATTTAGAGAATTTTATAGATAAATGTAATGAAACAAATTCTAATTTAGATAAGCAAAATGTTATTAAAGAGTTTTATGACAATAATAATAAATTGTTTTCAAAATTAATGAATGCAGTATATAATTATCATTACAAATATTATTTAACATCTGCAAATATTCTTAAACGAGAAGATTTAGTAGATGATATTGATGTAGATGATATTATAACTAATGACAGTTATGATTTTTTTAGTCTATTATGGGCTTTAAATAATAGAATTGTTACAGGTCATGATGCAATTAAAATGGTTAATAATTTTATTAAAGTTTATGAGCCTTGGAAAGATATAATTCTTAGAGTAATTGATAAAGATTTAAAATGCCGAATTGATGCTAAAACTTTAAATAAAGTTATTCCAGATTTAATTCCAACATTTAATGTATCACTTGGTGAAAAATTTGATTCCAATAGATTTAATTGGACAGAAGATTCTTGGTATGCTTCTCGTAAACTTGATGGTATTAGATGTATAGCTCAAATTAATAATGATTGTTCATTTTTTTCAAGACAAGGCGAAGAATTTTGGGTATTGGATGTTTTAAGACAAGAATTTAATAAAATAACTGGTTTAAAAGGTCTTGCTTTTGATGGAGAATTATCTTTAATTACAGAAGATGGTTCTGATGATTTTCAAGGAATTATGAAACAAATTCGCCGTAAAAATCATACTATTCAAAATATTAGATATAATATTTTTGATGTTTTAACACAAGAAGAATTTGATAGTAAAACTTCTAAAAGAAAATTTAGTGATAGATATAATCATTTATTAGAACTTAAAGATATGATATGTTCTGAACATATTAAAATAGTTGAACAAGTTAAAATTGATTCACAGGATATATTTGATAGTATGAAAGAAAAAGCATTAGAAAATAATTGGGAAGGTTTAATGCTTCGTAAAGATGATTTTTATAAAGGAAAACGTAGTTTTGATTTATTAAAGTATAAAGAATTTTCTGATGCAGAATATATTGTTAAATCTATTGAACTTGGTGTTAAACCAATGCTAATAGATGGAACAATGAAAGATGTTGACTGTGTTTCTGCGTTACATATAGAACATAAAGGTTATGATGTTAAAGTTGGTTCTGGATTAATTGATTCTCAAAGAATTGAATGGAAAGAACATCCAGAAAATATTATTGGAAAAACTATTAAAGTTAAATATTTTGAAGAAACTATTGACCAAAATGGGAATATTTCTTTAAGATTTCCAATATTATTGATGGTTTATGAAAATGGTAGATTTGATTAGAGGTTAATTATGCCAGTTATCTTAACTAATGATGAAGAATTTGAAATTATATATCCGAATGGAATAAATGAAGATGGTAGTTTAAATAATATTACTTTTACGGTTAGTAGTATTGATTCAATTAACAATAAAAATATTTTAGATGACCCAGAAGTCAAAAATATTTTGGATAATATTGTTAAAGTTAAAAATATGATTCAAGATATATGCGATAATTATGATATTTAATAAATATTTTTATGAAAAATATTTTTGAATCAGATAATAGATTAGTGGGACATTCAATATCATTTATTGATATTGATGAAACCACTTTTCATACTTATGCTAAAGTAAAAGTAATAGATGAAGATGGTAATGTTGTTCGTGTATTAGACAATAAACAATTTAATACAGATGTTTTAAAACATGGAGAAAAATATGATTTTAGTGAATTTCAAGATTCACGAGTATTTAATAAAACATCAGAACCTATTGAACCAATCGTTAATAAAATTCAAAAAATAATAGATTCTATTAAGAAAAACAATAAATTCGAAAAAGTAATATTTTTAACAGCTCGCTCTGATTTTGATAATAAAGAATTATTTTTAAAAACATTCAAAAGTAATGGTATTGATGTCGAAATACCAAATGTTTATATTGAACGCTCTGGTAATTTAACAAATATCAAGTCAGTTGCTGAAAGAAAGCGTTATGTTATTTTAAAATATCTTAAATCTGGTGAATTTACCGCTGTTAGAATGATAGATGATGACATTCATAATTTAGAAGTTTTCAATGAACTTGGTAAAGAAATAAATTCTGGTAAATTTAATATTTTACAAACAGTTAAAAAAAGATATCCAAGAGTAAGAAAAATTTATTTTTATCCATTGTTAGTATTGAATAATGGAAAAATAAAAAATTTTACAAAAGCATTAAAAGAATCATTAATTCCATTAAATGATGATGAAAATCCTATTTGCTTAACAGCTTCAGTATATGAATTGATTAATTATGCCAAAGGTTTTGACAAATTAAGAGTTGTATATGATGTTACAAATGGAGTTTATATTTGTGCTGATGGATATGATTATATTCATACAGATTTAAAACAAGAATATTTTAATAATTATGGTTATGATAATAGTTATTATGGAGCGGAACAATTTGAAGAAATAGATTTTGCTATGAGCGGAAATACTAACTCTGATATGGAATTTGCTGATGATAACTATAATTATATGTATAATTTTAATAACGAATTATATATCTATGCAAGAAATACATTAATAGAAAAAACACCATTATATAGAAAATTAGTTCAAATATTTAATAAATCAAATATTCAAAAATTATTGACTGAATCTATAATCATTAAAAAATATAATAAATAAAAAATTATTTTTAAAAGTGTTAAAATCAAAAAATCAAAAAAATGCCCTATAAATAAAATTATAAAAGAGTAAATTTATTTTATAGGAGAAAAATATGTTAAATAATTTAACAGGAAAACCATTAAAACATTATGCTCAAGATGAAATTTCTGGTGATAGATATGTTTTGATTGCACTTCAAAATGATACAGACCCAGATACTTGTTCTGTTGTTGCATATGATAAATTGGATGCCGATTTACGTTCAGAACTTCTTAATGTTGTTAATAGTGATGAATGTCAAAGAGTTCCAGAAATTTGGAAAATTCTTGATAGAAAATTCTTTATGAGTTATCCAAAACAAACAATGTTATCTGTTTTGAGAGCATTGAAGCAAATTCGTGTTGTTGAGGAAAATAGAGTTAAGGTTGAATTACCAGGTGATATGACAATGACACCAAAAGAAATTGTTAATGCTATCAATCAATATGAAGCTGAAAAAAATAATAAAGAAGTAACTAAATTCCATATTTCAGAAGATGGTATTAAAACACCAATTAATGCAGTTCAAGATGCTAAAATTAATTCTATGGAAAGTCGTATTGACAACTTGGAAAGTAAAATTAATTCATTAAATTCAAGTATCAGTGATTTGGTAGCAGCTCTTAAACAATCAGCATCAGCTAAGGAATAATAAAATGTTTAGTAATGATGTATGGAAAATTATGTATAATAATGTTTTTAAATTATTTCCATCACCAGATACTATACAGAAAAAAATTATTTTAAAAACTGATAATGATAAAATGATATTTAATTCAACAGCTGAATTTTTATCTTATTTATGTATGACAGAAAATGATAATGTATTAAATGATGATGTTGATTATATATTGGAAGATGTTAATCTAAAAAAAGAAATAGAAAAAAATATATTAAAAATAATAAAAAAAGAGGTTTAAACCTCTTTTTTTATTCTTCTTTATCTTCTACAAATAAAACTGTTGAAGCTATAACATTGATATTTAAATCGGTATCATTATTTCCGACACCAGATGGAATATCTATAACTAAATATTGTGTTGGTGTTAATGTAATATTTTTTTCTATATAATATGATGAACCAGGAACTATTTGAATATCATATGCAGCATAAACTTTTGTTTCACTATTATCAACGTCTTTAATCATTAAGTCTATATGTTTGAATAATGATTCGTTATATCTATTTGTTCCTTTTATTCTTGGATTACTTGCTTGTGTTATATATAATGAGTGAACTTGGGCTGTAGAATCTTCTTCTCTTAATAATTGACCCATAGATTCAGCACCAGATAATATATTAACAGTATTTTGACCAACTATTCCAGATGGAACTATTATTTTTTCACCAACTGTTTTTGATACAGAAATAAAATTTTTAAAAATTTCAGCCATTATAAATCCTCAATATTTTATAAATTATAATAATATTTATTGAATTAAATATATCATTTATAGTAATATAAATAAGGAAATATATTATTGGAGATATTATGTCAAAATTAGTAATAACATATAAAGATTATGTGAATTGTTCAATTCAAGGATTGAATGAAATAGATAGAAAAATATGTTATGATACATTTAGAGTTTTTGTTCCGACAGCAAGATTTACTCCTCAATATAAATTAGGTCATTGGGATGGTTATACTAATTATTATACATTAACCGGACAGACATTTGTTAATTTATTACCACAAATATTCAATTTAATTGATATGTCAAAATATGAGGTAGAAATTATAAAACCGGATAATTTATTGGAAACACCACAGTTTGATTTAATAGATGAAAACTTTTTATCATCAGAAAAATGGGGTAAAGGTCATCGATTTGAAGGTCAATCTGTTATTATGTTTGACCACCAAGTCGATATAGTTAATAAGTGCTTACAAAATCCACGAGCTATTATTGAAGCAGCAACAGGTGCAGGTAAAACATTAATTTCTGTTGCATTAGCAAAAAAAGTTACTGAATACGGTAGATTTATAATTATTGAACCAAGTAAAGATTTAACAGTTCAAACAGCTCAAGTATTTAAAGATTTGGGTTTAGATGTCGGTATTGTTGGTTTAGGATTAAGAGAATTTGACCATAAAGTATTAGTTTGCACTTGGCAAACTATAAATTCTATGGAGCGTGGTAGTTCAGAACAAAAATTATCAGCCAACGAAATATTAAAATTAAAAGAAAATGTAGTTGGTATTTTATTTGATGAATGTCATCAATGTAAATCATATCATTTACAAAAAATATGTAATACAACATTTAAAGAATTGCCTATTAAATGGGGATTGACAGGAACAGTTCCTAAAGATAAATGTGATAAATTTGCTTTATTAACATCATTAGGTGATGTAGTTCATCATCTTGATTCAAAAGAATTACAAGATAAAGGAATATTAGCGGATTGCAACATTAAGTGCGTTCGTTTAATTGATAATTCTCAATTTATGTCTTATCAAGATGAAGTTGAATATCTATACAATAATGACGATAGAAATAATTTTATAGCCAATTTATTAGCGGGTATAACTCAACAATGTGGTAATACATTAGTGTTAGTAAATAGAATTGCCGTAGGAGAAAAATTAGATAAATTATTAAAAAATCAAGGTATAGATTCTGTGTTTTTAAGCGGAGCAATAAAAACTAAAAAAAGATTTGAAGAATATGATTCTATTAAAACAGAAAATAATAGATGTTTAATCGCAACAGCTCAAATAGCTTCAACAGGTTTGGATATACCAAGATTATTTAATTTAGTATTATTAGATATTGGTAAATCTTTTGTTCGTGTTATTCAATCAATAGGTAGAGGATTGAGAATTGGTGTAGATAAAAAACATGTTGATATTTATGATATATGTTCAAGCACCAAATTTTCTAAAAAACATTTTAATGATAGAATACATTATTATGAGGATAAAAAATTTCCTTATAAAGTATTAAATATTGAAAATTGGAAATAAAAAGGAATATTAATGGAAATACTTTTGCCAGAAAATAAACCATTTAATTTGAATCAACCAACAAATAAATTAATTGATTCAAAAATGTGTGTTTTTGATTATGCTGATAAAGAAGATATGGATTTTTATTTTAAAAAAATAACTACATATATATTATATAGATATCCAACTGTAGAATTAAATGTTGGAAACAAATATAGTTTAGAAATCCCATTAAATTGGCGAATAATGATTACAAATGACCATGATTTTATATGTCAATTAGTTCCAGTGGAAGAATTACTACATTTTGAACATCAAACAGCTATATTTAATCCTTTTTATATAGGAATACCAAAAATTGTTAATATTTCTATTAAATCAGTAAATCAAACAGCTATTGAACATTTTGTTCCAAAGTTACCAAAGAAAAATTTATTAGTTATGCCATTAGGAAAAAGTTCAGATTGGGATAACAGAATTGTTAATCCAGAAACACATGAAGAATCATTTTATCCAGATTGTATAATGTTATGTGATGATATAGATACTTCAAAATGTGAATTAGAATTATACGAGGATATAATTGGTAATTAAATATAAATAATCCTAAAAAGATGGGATTTTAAATGGATGTAATAGAATCTAAAAATAATATAGATTTACAATATGCAGCAATAAGATATAAACAATATGTTAATCTTATTGCTGAAAAATTATCAAATCATCAAAAACCTCATAATAAAAAATGGAAACAAGGTTTTTTTATTCCAAAAAAACCTTTAAAAGTTATTAATATTATGGAAACAGATGAACCTCAACCTATTGTTTATAGAAGTGGTTGGGAAAAGCAGTTTGCTGAATGGTGCGATTCTACGGATGCTATTATCAGATGGGGTAGTGAAGTTATAAGAATATTATATAAAGACCCAATTAAAAATCGTATGAGTTTTTATACACCTGATTTTTATATAGAGTATATTGATAACGATAAAAAATTAAGAAAGGTTTTAATAGAAATTAAGCCTTTAAAAGAAACGTCTTTAAAAGAAACTTCAAATGGTTATGATAAATTAATGGTGGCTAAAAATTCAATGAAATGGGCTTCAGCTATTGAATATTGTAAAAAAAGAAATATAGAATTTAAAGTGATGCACGAAAGAAATCTTGGATTATTATGATAAGTATTTTATATAATAATTTAAGGAAAAATAATGTCAAGCAAATCAAAATCAAAAGGTAATGGCTGGGAAAGAGAATGTGCCAAAATATTATCTGATATTTTTGGATATCACTTTGAAAGAAATAAAAATGGTTCTGGAGCTTTTGTAGGAGGAACAAATAAAAGTCGTAAATCTTATCTTTCAGATACACAAATATTATCTTTTATGGCTGATATATTACCACCTGATGAAATGAAAAAAATGTGTGTTGAATGTAAATTTTATAAAGAATTCCCATTTCATCATTTTTTAATTGATAAACCAATACCTATTTTAGATTCTTGGATTGACCAACAATTAGACATTGTTGATGAAAATAATTTCTGGTTTATTGCTTTTAAAATTAATAGAGCTGGAAGTTTTATTGTTATAGATTCCGAATTATTAGATATCGATGAGCGTTTAGGAAATCATGCTATATATTATTATCAAGATAAAAAATATATAGTATCGGATTTAGAAGAATTTTTGACTATATATAAAGAAGATATTATTAAAAAATGTAATTAAACTTTATAATTTTTATTAATATTTCTAGGTCTCCATATACCTTTATCATCTAATTTATAAATTCTTTTTAATAAAATTGGTGAGTTTTTTATTAATTCTATTTCATTTTCATAATTATAATATGTAAATGAATTTCTTAATATTAATGTTTGTTGTAAATTTATAACATTGGGTGAGCATTCAATTTGTAATATTATACCATCATGAACATCATAATTATTTTGACCAAATTCTTCAGCACTATCAAAATTTGGTGTCCATGAACGTCCTAAATGTATATTTTGATTTAATAAAATATGATTTAACATATCATTTTTATCAATAAATTTATTTCTTTCTTCAGAACTATAATTTAAATCAATAAATCTATATAATGTTAAAGGATTTCCAAGTGATTTTAAATAATTGAATATTTCTTTAAATTCATTGATAATATATTTTATTAAATATTTTTCTGTATAAGGACTATTTAAAATTTCCATAATACTTAAATCATCTACATCTTTATTATTATCAATGGCAATCATATCAAAAACAGAATTTGGAATATTTAACGGAGAAATGTATATATCGTAATCACCATCTTCAATAAATGTATTATTATTAATATTTTTTATTATTTGTTTAGCTAAATTTTTTAATTGATTTTGATTCAAAAAATCAAAAGAAAAAACTTCATATAAATTTTGTAATTTATTACTATTTTTTAATAATAATTTTGTTAATAATAATTTTGTTAATAACATAATATAACCTTTTCAACATTACCTAATTTATTACTTACAGCAGTTCTTTTATAAGCTAAATTATAGTTTGGTTGCCAATCTTCAAAATATTCAGGGTCATATTGAGGATTTAATTTTGCAGGTATATAAGGAGCATTTGAATAATATGGATTTATATTCGTTCCAGATGTTATTGTGTAGTTTGTATGAATATCATATGGTTTTACAGGAGAATCAGAAACATCAATATATGATTTTCTATCTAAAATTGCTCTTAACCATACATATGAACCATTAATATTATAAAATTTATTTTCTCTATTTACAGTTATATCATCTTTATAATTATCAAATTCAACATAAGGTGTTTCTTTGGTTAAAGGTATAATAAACCAATCTAATTTGTTTTCTGGATTTTCTTTTAAAGAACCTTGTAACCAAATTCTTCCTACAAAATTTGTTGTATAAATTCCGATTGTATTACTTCTTTTATTAGTTTTATGAGAATTATATGCTACAGCTTTTACAGGATTACCTATAAAATCAATTTTTCCGCTCATATTTGGTAATAATATAGATGATTGCATATAATTACTCCTTATAATGGATAATTTCCTTCTGACGAAGAAGAAATACCGTTTTCTGTTATTGTAATATCCCAATCTTCTGGAACACCGTTTAAATATGATATTTCACAATAAAATATCCAACCTTTATCCAATGGTTCTGTATCAATATTATTTAATGTTAATCTTGGTTCATTTTCAAAAACTGTTGTTAATTCATCAATTATATCTAAACGTAATTGTTCTGTTTTTGGTTGAAACATTTTATCTAAAATAGTCGTTCCGAATTCTGGATTCCAATCACATTCACCTTTTCTTGTATAAAGATTCATTAATAAATCGTGTTTAGCCAATTCTTTATCAGTTAATGTTTCCCATTCATCATTAATGGTTGTATATCCTAATGTTGTATTAAATGCCATATTTTTTCCTTATATTATGTAGATATTTATTGACATTTTAATTATTAAAATGATACTATGTTGGAAGATAAATTGGAGATATATATGAAACACATACTTTTAACAGATATACATTTCGGTGCTAAAGGAAATTCAGATGAATTTAACGAACAGTGTATTGAATTTTTGAAATGGGTTAAAAAAGAATCTGATAAATTAAGTGAATTATATAATTTTGAAATGGGTTGCACTATATTTTTAGGCGATTGGTTTCATAATAGAAATTCTATTAATGTTAAAACATTAAATTATGGAATAAAAGGATTGGAAATTTTAGGAGATATAGGTTCTAAAAATGTAAAATTTTTATTAGGAAATCACGATTTATATTATAAAGACCGTAGAGATGTGTTTAGTATTCCACCAATTAAAGGTGAATTTAATCATATACACATTATTGATGAACCTTATTATCGAGATGGTTTTTTATATTGTCCATGGTTAATTGGAGAAGAAAAATTATCAGATTTGATTAAACAATATAATCCACAATATGTTTTTGGTCATTTTGAAATTCCATCTTTTTCTTTTAATAGATTATCAAAATATGATGGAGAATATAATCCATCTGATTATCAAGGTCCAAAAAGAATTTTGTCTGGTCATTTTCATATGCGTCAAGAAAAAAATAATATTACATATATTGGAAATTGTTTTTCACATGATTTTTCTGATGTTGATGATTGGCATAATAAAGGTTTTGCTCTTTTGGACACCGATACAAATGAAGTTACTTATTATGAATGGAAAGATGCTCCAAAATATACGTCTATAAAAATAAGTAAATTACAAAATTTAAATATAGAAAATAATATGCACATTAAATTGATAAATGATATGAATCTTAAACAAGTAGAATTAAATCAAGTAAAAGAGAAGTTGGAATCATTGAAAAATGTTAAACAATGTTTGATATATTCTTCAGAAATTATTGATGATATTATTCTTGCTGGTAAAGATGAAAAAAATAACAAGTGTTATAATATTGGTAATATTTCCGATTATATTGTAGAATTAATATCATCTATGAATGGTGAAGAAATTGATAATAATAAATTAATTAATATATACAGGGAATTGGCTCAATATGATTAAATGTCCTTTAAATTATGTAGGCGGTAAAACAAAATTATTACCTCAAATTTTACCGTTGTTTCCACAAAATATTAATACTTTTTATGATGTTTTTGGTGGTGGCTTTAATGTTGGAGTAAATGTTAATGCCAATAATTTGGTTTATAATGATATTTTAAGACAAGTATCGTCATTAATTGAATTATTTTATAAGGAATCATTTGAAAAAATAAATGAAGAAATTAAAAAATTAGAATTTAAATATGATTTCAAAAATTTAATTTGGGAACAAATGACGGACGAAGAAAAAGAATATAAAAAACAGTCTTATATTCAATTAAGAAATGATTATAATAAAAGTCTTGATAGTTATGAATTGTTTTTACTTATTTGTAATGCTTTCAGTAATCAAATTAGATTTAATAGAAAAAATGAATTTAATATTGCAATCGGAAAAAGATTTTATAATTCAAATATTCAAAATAATTTAAAAGAATTTTGTAATAAAATTAAAGAATATAATTGTATATTTTATTCGGTTGATTTTAGAGATTTAATAAATTATTTAATTAATGAAAGAAAATTTCAAGATAATGATTTTGTTTATTTAGACCCACCATATTTAATTTCAAATGCTTGCTATAATGAAAAAACTTCTAATAATGGTTGGTCAATAAAAGAAGAAATGGATTTATTGAATATTTTAGATAAATTGACCGAGAAAAAAGTAAAATGGGCATTATCAAATGTTTTAGAAAATAATGGATTATCCAATGATATATTGAAAAATTGGTCAGAAAACAGATATAATATATATCATTTAAATTCAAAATATGGAAATTGTAATTATCAAAGAACTAATAAAGTTAATGATAGTGATGAAGTTTTAATAACAAATTATTAATGGAGATGAATATGACTCAAATCAAAGATAATGTTGAACTTGATTTTTGTGATGTATTGTTCAGACCAAAAAGAACAACATTAAATTCAAGAAGTGAAGCAGATGTTTATAGACCATATAAATTTAAATATGCAACAAAGAATATAACATCTTGCGGTATTATGGCATCAAATATGGCAACAACAGGAACTTTTGAAATGGCAAAAGTTTTACAGAAAAATAAATGCTTTTGCTGTTTACAAAAACATTATACTTATGAAGAATTGTATGATTTTTTGACAGATAATGGTGCACAAGCAAAAACTTATGATGATAAACTTTGTGGAAATGATTATATTTTTATAACATCTGGTATTAAAGATGAAGATTATGTCAAAGTAACTAAAATTTTAGATAAAAATTTATGCAATAATTTATGTATTGATATTGCCAATGGTTATATTCCAAAATTATTGGAATATGTTAGAAAAATAAGACAAAATTATCCTAATATTGTAATTATGGTTGGAAATGTTGTTACAGGTGATATGACACAAGATTTAATTTTAAATGGTGCTGATATTGTTAAAGTTGGTATTGGACCTGGCTCTGTATGTACAACAAGAAAATTAACAGGTGTAGGACGACCACAATTATCGGCAATATTAGAATGTGCTGATGCTGCCCATGGTGTTGGTGGATTAGTTTGTGCCGATGGTGGTTGTACTTGTGCAGGTGATGTTGCAAAAGCATTTGGAGCAGGGGCTGATTTTGTAATGATTGGTGGTATGCTTGCTGGAACAGATGAAGCCGATGGCGAATTGACTACAAAAATGTTTAGAACAAATGAGTATGAATGGGAAGATGCAAATGCTCCATATGATACTGATTTTATAGATTATGACCCATATGAACCAAAATTTGAAGTTAAAAAATTCAAATTATTTTATGGTATGTCTTCTGAATATGCTCAAGAAAAGCATTTTGGTGGTATGGCTAATTATAGAGCTTCTGAAGGTAAAGTAGTAGAAATTCCATATAAAGGTTCTGCTGAAATTGTCATTCAAGAAATTTTAGGTGGTGTTCGTTCTACAATGTCCTATATCGGAGCTAGAAGGCTAAAAGATATTCCTAAATGTACAACATTTTATAGAGTTAATAGACAATTAAATGAAGTGTTTGGTAAAAGTTAATAGGGGTATCGAAATGAAAAGTCCAATTAAGTATTATGGTGGTAAAAGTTATATGACAGATATTATATTAAATCACTTTCCTAAAGAATATGATATATATGTGGAAGGATTTGGTGGTGGTGCTTCTATATTATTTAAAAAAAGTCCATCAAGTATTGAAATATATAATGATTTAGGAGAAAATGTTTATTCATTATTTAAAGTTTTATCTGATAAGGATATGTTTTTTCGACTTAAAGAAAAATTGGACTTATCATTTTATTCTTCTCAATTAAGAGCTGAATATAAGGAATTGCTTAAAAAATCTGATATATCATTGGAAGATAGAGCATATTATTTTATATATGTTAATAGAACATCATTTAATGGTGTTGGTGGATTCTCTACGACATTGATTTCAAGAAGAAATATGAGTAAATCAACATCTGATTATCTGTCAATGATAGATAAATTACCAGAAATTCATAACAGATTATCATCAGTTATTATTGAACATCGTGATATTTTTGACTTGCTTGAAAAATATAATAAAGAAAATGTGTTTATGTATTTAGACCCACCGTATGTTAAAGAAACTAGATTATCAAATCAAACATATGAATGTGAAATGACTGATGAACAACATAAAGAATTGTGTGAAAAATTACTTGACTTTAAAGGAAAAGTGTTGTTATCTGGATATGATAATGAAATTTATAAAATATTAGATGGTAAATTTACAAAAACATCTTTTGAGAGTCCAAATTCTGGTTCTTCTGCTATTGAAACATTATGGAAAAATTATGAAGATTAAAAACGACAAATATTATACACCAAATGATTTAGCTTTAAAATTGATACAAACAACTATATATCAATTAACATTAAATGGTATTACTGATATCACAGATGTGATTGAACCATCGGCTGGTAATGGTTCATTTAGTAATCAAATAAAATGTACAGCTTATGATATTGAACCTGAAAATGATAATATTATAAAAGCTAATTTTTTAGAAGAAAATATTGAATATAAAAAAGGTAGATTATGTATTGGTAATCCACCTTTTGGTAATTCTAATGCTTTATCGGTTAAATTTTTTAAAAAATGCTGTCAAATAGGGGATTATATAGCATTTATTCAACCTATTTCTCAATATAACAATAATCTTCAAATGTATGATTTTGATTTGATTTATTCAGAAGATTTGGGTGTTATTAAATACAGTGATAGAGATTTACATTGTTGTTTTAATATATATGTTAGACCGAAAAATGGACAATTAAATCCAAAACCTGATTATACCTTAAAAGATATTACAATTATTGAACATAGAAGAAAAAATGGTGATTATCAAACAGAAAAAAATAAAGAAATAAATCCAAATTATGATTATGCTATGTGTAATTGGGGTAATGGTTCATTGGGAAAAGTTCCTGAATATGTTGGTCAATATGCACAAGAAGTTTATTTTTATTGTCATAAGCCAGAAATTAAAAATAAAATGATTGAATTATTAGAATTTAATAAAATTAGAGAATATGTAAATTCAATTTCAGCAAAAAGAATTTCGGTTATGAGATTATACAAATATCTCAAAGATAATATTGAAAATATTGAATAATACTATTATATTAAAAGGAATATAATATGGAAAATAAATCTCTTACAGACGATGAAGTATGGCAAGTTTTAGAAGAAATGAATATAACCAAACTTTTAAATATTAAAAGAGAAGATTGGGATATAATTTGCCAATTATTAAAAAATGATTATACAGAAGAAGAAATAATATCTTATTTGTTAGCCATAAAAGAATATAAAAAAACAAAATAGTGAGGAATATATGAATTTAGAATTTCAATCAATATCTATTAGAAATTTTTTAAGTTTTGGAAATATACCACAAACTATCGAATTAAATAATAAGCAATATGAAATTATTGTTGGATTAAATAAAGATAAATCGGATTCAAATTCAGATAGAAATGGAGCAGGCAAATCATCAATATTTGAAGCTATACATTACGCTTTATTTGGAAAATCTATTGGAAATAAAGTTAATTTAGGTAATCTTATTAATAATATTAATAAGAAAAACATGGTTGTTTCTTTAAAATTTAAAAAAAATGATGTTAATTATGAAATTATTCGTGGACGTTCTCCATCTATTTTAAAATTTTTAAAAAATGGTGATGATATAATTATTGATGAATCACAAGGGGATTCAAGAGAAACACAAAAAGAAATAGAAAAAGTTTTGGGTATGAATGAAGATGTATATAATCAAATTGTATGCTTATCTTGTAAAGTGCCTGTATTTTTAGACCAATCAACAACAAATCAAAAAAATATTATTGAAAAAATTTTAGGTATTGATGTCATTAGTAAAAAAATTAATTCATTGAAAGAATTGATTAAAAATACTAAAAATGAATTAAATAACGAACAGTTTAAAATTACAACAATAAAAACTCAAAATGATAATTTATTATCTAGTATTAATAAGCAATATGAAGATATGAATAATGCTAAAAATGCTTGGTATGAAGATATTAAAAATAAAATCAGTCAAACTGAATATGAATTGAGTCAATTAAGTAAAATTAATATTGACCAAGAAATGGAGAACTTTAAGTTGCTTGAAAAATACTTAGAATTAGAGGGGGTGAATAAACAAAATCAGCAACTTAAAGATTCTTTGATGGTTCAAATTCAAAATTATGATATTAATATTAAACGCTTAATTGGAGAATTTCAAAAAATTCAAGATATTGATTTTGAAAAAGAAAAAGAAATTTTAGAATATAATGAATTACAACATAAAAAACAGTTAGAATATCAAAAAATTGAAAATGAGCATAATATCAATAAACAAAAATTACAATTATTATTAAAAGAATTTGATAATATTAGTTCTGATATTAAGAAAAATCAAGATTTGATAGACAATACTAATCCATCTGTCTGTCCAACATGTGGAAGTCCAATGAATGTTGAAAAATATAATTTATGGAAAAATGGTATTCAAGAAAAAATAAAAGAATTAAGTCAACATTTACATCAAGTTGATTTACAAATATTGGAATTAAATAGTATTATATCTAATTTTTCCGAACAAACATTTACTTTTAAAACAAGTAGATATGAATCTTTAAGTCAATTATTAAAAGATGAAAATAATGTTAAACAAAATGTATTGGAATTGCAAGATAATGAAAACAAAAAGAATAATTTACTTAAAGAATTAGAAAAAATTAATATTGTTGATTTAGGAGAAAAGCCATCTACTTATTATAATTCTTATGAAGAAATAATGAATCATGTTTTAAAAGTTAAAACGACTAAATCAAATTTAGATTTGTATAATCAACAATTATTATCAAATCCATTTGAACAACAAGAAAAATCTATTGAAATGTTAAAAGGAAATATTATTGAAGTAGATGAATCAACATTGAATAAATTAATTGATGATTTAAACCATCAAGAATTTTTATTAAAATTGTTAAATAGTCCTAATTCATTTATTAGAAAAACTATTCTTGATAAATCATTGGAATTTTTAAATGCTAAAATTGAATACTATTTACAAAAATTAGGTTCTTTACATTCTGTTTCTTTTAATAACGATATGTCAATAAGTATATCATTGATGGATATTGAATACGGTTATGTATCATCTGGTGAAATGGGTAGAATATCATCGGCTTTGACATTAGCATTTAGAGATGCTTGGGAAGCACTTAATGATTGCCATATAAATTTATTGGCTATTGATGAAGTAATTGATAGAATGGGATTAGATACATCTGGTGTTGAAAACATGGTTAATGTTTTACAAAATTATGGTGATAAAAATATTATGTTGGTTACACATAATGAATTACTAATAAATCAAGCATCAGAATTATTAAAAATAATTAAAGAACAAGGTTTTACAACCATTGAGGAAGAAACGATATGAAAATATTAAATTTATATTCTGGTATTGGTGGTAATAGAGCATTATGGAAAGGGCATGAAATAACATCTGTTGAATTAGATGAAAAAATTGCTGAAGTTTATTCTAAATTATATCCTAATGATACTATGATAGTTGGAGATGCGTTAGAATATTTAGAAAAGCATTATAGTGAGTTTGATTTTATATGGGCTTCACCACCTTGCCAGTCTCACGGTCAATATAGACATAATGTTGGTGTATTGGGAAAAGGTTTTGCTCCAATATTACCAGATATGGGTTTATATTCTATTATAATATTTTTAAAAACTTATTTTAAAGGCGATTGGTGTGTTGAAAATGTTGTTCCATACTATAAACCATTAGTAGAACCAACTGTTTTATTACAAAGACATTTGTTTTGGAGTAATAAACCAATACGAGAAAAAGAATTTGCTAAAGATGCTATTAGAACAAAAAATAAAATAAGTGATTTTGATAATTATGAAATTGTTGCGAATAGTAGAATAAGCAATAAACGACAAGTTTTAAGAAATTGTGTTAAACCAGAACTTGGTGAATATGTTTTAAATGAAATATTAAATAGTAAATAAAAATATATAAAGGACAATCAATGAAAATATCTTCTTATTATTTAAATGATATTTCAGAGTATGAAAATTTCATATCAAAAATTGATAATGATATACATATGAAATTTTATAATACTGGATTTAATTCATTGAATTTAAGAAGATTTGTTAATTACATTAGAAAAGAATTATCAAAATATATTGATGTTAAATTTAATAAATCATTTAATGTTGTGATTTTATTACCAAAAAATGATAATAATTTAATTGAAAAAATATTTGATGATAAAAAAGAAAAAATTCAAATATATTTGTGTTATGATAAAATAAAAAATATTTTATCCGGTAATTATTCTAATTATACCGAATATCTTAATGAAATAATTGAACAAATAGAAAGTATAGTTCAAGATGATGAAACACATGATTTCAATGATTATTTAATTATTAAAATGGATAAATTGGCTGAATTATCAGCTTCAGAATTAAAATGCTCTTATAGTAAAGATTTTTTATTAAACAATATAAAAAAGCCAACTTCATGGGTAAAGTTGGCTCGCCAATCGGCAATATTTAAAGATTATTATAATTTTTATAAACAAGATAAAGAAAATAATAAAAAATATTTTATTTTATTTTTAAAACAACTTTATTTACTTATTTGATTCAACAATATGGAATTTAACCGCACCAGAATTTTTATCTTCAGATGGTAATTCTATATCTACATTTCCTTTAAATATAGCCGGATATTGAACTCTATAATTAAAATGGAAATCTTCGGTTGTACTAGATGCTTTACAATTAACTTGAACAAATTGAAAAGATGCTGCTTGCAAAATATTCATAATTATTTTTGTAAAAATATCTTTATTTAATTCTAAATATTTTTTTAATTCATATCTAGTTGAAACTTGATTGTGTGTTATTTTTTCTATTTCTTTCCAATTAAATTGCTGTATGCTTTTATCTAAAAAAATTTTAAATAAATTAAATTGTTCATTAAATTCTTGTTCCATTTCTTTGGCTAATCCTGTCATTTCTCCATTATTAGGATTATATAAAAATTGTTTTAATGATTTTATTGAAGCACTTGCCCCTAATCCATTTAATCCAGCTTTAGTTGATACATATAATCGATATCCATTTATATAAATAGCTGAATCAGCTAATGGGAAATTAGATTCAGTTGGATAATTGATATATGCTTCATTAATAAAATTTTCATTATTTGGTAAATTAACATATTTACGAAAAATTTTAAATCCTTCATTTTCATTTAATTCGTTCCATTCGCATTTATTAGCAACGACAACTAATGGAGATAATATTTCTGTTAAATATAAATGTATATTATAATTTAATCCTTTTGAATTTTTATAATCTTTATCAAAAATATGTTTTTTAGCATCAGCCATTGCTCTTAAATAAACATCACACACATTAATAGCAATTTTTCTCATATGTCGTGCATCTTGTAAAGATGTTGTCCCATTTAAAGAGTAATTAAAGTCTTTAATATAATTAATATTATCTATTGTTTCTATGTTATTTTTATATTCATCATGAATATCTACTTTCATATCATTTGTTATATTAATATTTTTTTTATTATATTTTATAGTCGAAGAAAGATTATCCAGTAATTTATCTTCTAGCGTTGTAATATTATTTTCAACCATATTACAAACATCATAATATTTTCTTGCTTTATCATCGGTAACAGCTTCATTTGTATATATAAATGGTAAAACACCGTCCATATTTTTATATGATTTTATGTGCATGGATACTTCTGAAGAAGGTTTTGAGTCTGTATCATCAGTAGTTTCAACATTATATTTCCATAAATTTGGAACTTCTCTTTTTTTATAAGTTGTATTTTTTTGAATATTTTGAGAAATATTAGTTTCAGTTGGTAAGAATAATAAATATTTTATTTTTTCAAAAAAATTTGGTGTTAAATAAAAATTATATTTTCTCCCATTACAACCAATTTTTCTAACATTTAATCTTTTATTAATATATTTGTTAAAATATTCGGTATCATTTGCATGTGAAGCATATTGAAATATTCCATAGCATAATATAGCATCTATTTTTGATGAAGCGGTTTTTTTATTAATAGTTATTCTTTTAAATAATCTGTAACGACAAAATTTGGCTTTTTTATTTTCAAATTCACTTTTAAATAAATTAAAAAATATAATTTGGTTATTACGAATTTGTGGTTGTTTATTAATATAATTTGAATAGTCATCATAAATAAATTTTTTAAATTCATTTAAAGTCATATTTAAAGAATCTATTCTTTCATCTGCACTACGATATTCAATACCGGTTAATAATGATAATTCTTCATCTGTTTCATTAAACAATAAAGTATTTCCAACATTATATAAAAAATTTTGTAATGGTTCGTTATTTATAAGTTCTCCATTTAAAAGTTGTTGTTTAATTTCTTCATATGATTCAGAATGTTCATAAAGTTTTTTTAAATATCTTTTATTTTTATATAATTTACTAAACACGATATTTTCAATCATTTTATATTTGCCTTTTTTATTATAATATATTATTATTTATAATTAAAATATGTAAAAAAAGGATGTAAATTGTTTGCTATCAAATATATTATGGGATTATTGATTGTATGTAGTTTTTTATTATTTTGTATTTTTATTACTCTTAATCAAAATGATTATTGACTTAATAAAAAAATATAGTTATTATGTATTAATAAACGAGGAAAACAATTATGAGTGAAACATATATGAGCGATACAGATAAAAAACCAATAGCATTTAGTTTGTTAAAAAAATATAAATTGGAAGTATATTCATCTTTGGTATATGATGAACAAACAAATAAAGTTAAAAAGAAATATTGGTTTAATAATAAATCATCTGTTTTGGATAAAGTTTTTATTGATACTGACTTTTTAAAATTAAATTTAAAGCCAGAAAATTTTGCTTACTTATTATTTTGTTATTTAAACATTAAATATTCACATGAAAATGAATTTTATATTGATTAGGAGAAAATAAATGTTAAAAAATGATGTTGAAATGCTTGGCGATTTGATGAAAGATATGCTACATGTTGCTTTACAGAAATTAAATTCAACTGATGAAACTGCAGATTCGGATTTAGATTTGGATTCTGAATTGTCGATTGAAGATTTATTAAATGAAGATAAAAAAGAAGATACTTTTAAAGACAGATTAAAATATGCTTCTGATTTAATGAATCAAAATATTAAAAATGCAGAGGAAAAGGTTAAAAATAAAGAAAGAAAAATTCTTATTGATAGTCCATTGGATGTAAAAGGAGATAAAATGAAATCAGAAGAAATGTGTGGTTGTGGATGTGGTAAAACTGTTGAAGATTGTGATTGTAATGATTGCAATACAAAGAAGAATAAATTAAATGTTGCTAATTCATTTACAGCTGATTCTTTAAAAGAAAGCAAGGTTCGTTTGATTAATGTAAATAAAACAGCTGAAAAAATTTTGACAACAATTTATTCTGATATTAAGTCAAATGCAAGTAAAGGTTCACTTGAATATGATTTCATGGATAAGAAATGGGATGCTTTGTTGCTTAATGTTCGTTTGGTAACTGTTTTAAAAGTATTGGAAAGAGTTGCTAATCATTTGAAGTCCAATGGTTTTGCTGTTACCTCATATAATTTATATATGGAAGATTCTATTGCTGAATTGTATATGGCTATTGATTGGTAAAAAATAACTATTGACAATTTTAAATAAATTTAATAAAATACCATATTATAAAATATGGTATTTTTTATTGGAGAAAAGTAATGGCAAATTTTGAATGTAAAGTAGTTAAAATTGATGAAAAAGAAAATCACCCAAATGCTGATAGACTAACATTGTATAAAATTGGTGGATATACTTGTATTTCCAATAAATTAGAAGATGGTTCAGACCGTTATAATGTTGGCGATTTGGTAGTATATATTCCTGAAAATGCTGTTCTTCCTGAATGGTTGCTTAAAAGAATGAATTTTTGGGATTTTGAAAAAAATAAAGGTATTTTAGCTGGTAAAGACGGTAATCGTGTTAAACCATTAAAACTTCGTGGTATTTTTTCTGAAGGTGTTTTATATCCAGCTATGACTGAAACTGAATATGATGAGGGTTGTCATGGTTGTGCTAAACAATGGGGTTATTCTGATGACCAAAAATTTATTATTTCAGAAAAAACTTCATATATAAGTTGGCTACCTGCTGTCGAAGGTGAAAATGTTGCCGATTTTCTTGGTATTACAAAATATGAACAACCAATTCCTGCTAGTATGGGTGGTGAAATCTTTAATGGTGGAACTGAAATTGTTGTTCCATATGATGTAGAACCAATTCAAAAATATATGGATGCTTTTATTGATGGTGAAATTTTTGAAGCGACTGAAAAAGTTCATGGATGTGCAGATTATAATACTATTATTGATTCTTTAAAATATGGTAAAATAAAAATCGGTGAATATGTTGAAAAAGATATTACAAATGATATGGTAAAATCTTATAATTTAGATACTAAAGAAATTGAATATCGTCCTGTTTTAGGAACATCTATACAAGAAAATATTGATAATTGGTATTTAATTGAGTTAGAAGATGGTTCAATTATTAAATTAACAGGAAATCATTTAGTATGGTGTGAAAACTTAAATGCTTATAGAGCAGTTGAAGATTTAGATGGAACAGAAACTGTATTAATTGATAATAACTGAAAAGATACATCGTGCATCTTTTCTGATAAATATTTTAAAAATAAGGAGAAAAGATGCACACCGAAATTTGTAAATATTGTCATAAGAAAGTTGAAATAAAAAAAGATGGACATAAAGGTTCTATGCAAGGACATCTTGCAAAATGTAATGAATATCAAAAATATAAAAATGAAATATTAACAAAAGAATATTTATATAATGAATATATTGTTAATAGACATTCTGCCAAATGGATAAGCGAACAAACAGGCATTAATACAAAAGCAATTATTAAAAAAATGAAATTTTTTAATATTGATACAAGAACTATTAAAGAATCTTGCAATGAAGCTGAAAGAAAACAAAGATATAAAGAAACTTGTTTAAAAAATTTTGGTTATGAACATAATTTTTGTAAAAATACTGAAAGTCGTAAAAAATGGGAACAACAATTATTTGATGATTATGGGATAACAAATATTTTTCAAAGAGAAGATATTAAATTTAAATCTCATATTTCATTATTTCATCATAAAGGAAAAACACAATTACGAAAAATTTCAAAAGTTGAAAAGAAAGTTCTTGATTTTTTAATTAGTGAAGGATATGATGTTATAAACAATAAAAAAATATTATGTAATAACAAAGTTAAATATGCAGATTGTGTTATAAACAATAAGATTATTGAAGTTAATGGGGATATTTATCACGCCAATCCAAAAATTTACAAATCAAATGATTTAATAAGATTTTGGGGTTATAATGATAAAGCGAAATTATTGTGGGATAAAGATTATCAAAAATTTAAGGAATATAAACATTTGGGATATGATGTTTTATATGTTTGGGAAAAAGATATTAAAGAAAATTTTGATAAAGTTAAAGATATAATTAAAAAATTTATAGAAAGAGGTGAAAATGAAGGTTTTTACAATAAAGAATATAAAGAAAATTAAAAATGATTCTAAACGTTATGATATTGAAGTAGAATATAATCATAATTTTTTTGCTAATGATATTTTAGTACACAATTCTCAAACAAGATTTATTTTTGCAAAAGGTAATTCAAATGATGAAACATTTGGCGAAAATAAAGATATTTATATTGCTTCAAAGGGTCAAGGAGATAAAGGTTTATTCTTTAAAAATAATGCTTCTAATGAAAACGCATATTATGTTAGGGCATTTAAAGAAAATAATATCGAAGAAAAAGTTGTAAATTCAAAACTTTATCAAGAAAATGATATGGTTACTTTGTTTGGTGAAACATATGGTATGCAAGATTTGAAATATGGTTTGACAAATGGTAAAGTTGGATATAGATTATTTGATGTTTATGTTGGAAAACCAAGACAAGGAAGATTCCTTAATTTTGAAGAATGCAAGCAATTTGCCGATGAAGTTGGAATTGAAAGAGTTCCATCTCTTTATGTTGGTCCATATTCTTATGATAAAGTTATGGAATTGACATCTGGTAAAACAACATTGGGAACTAATAAAGACCAAATTAGAGAAGGTGTTGTTATTAGACCTCTTAATGAAAGATATGTTGATGATTTAGGAAGATGCTTTGTAAAATCGGTTTCTGAAGCATATAAATTGCGTAAAGGTGAAACTACGGAGTATAATTAATGCACATTGATTTTAAACAATTTGTAAACCCGTATATGGATATGGATTATATGAATAAAGAAATGTCAGAAAACGATTTTAAGCAACTTGAAATATATACTCGATTTGAATCTGTTATTAGTGATATTCTGGATGAAGTTCATATTGATACTTTAAATTTCATGCATGAATGGAGTGATATTAGAAATAAAAAATATGCTTTTTTTAGTATAAATTATAATTGCTACATTATTGTTGATAATTTTGAGAGTATTAAAGACATATATTTTATTGATAATGAAAATAATACTTCAACTTATTTTGATAATGTCGATATACAATTAACTTCAATGCAAGCATATAAATTAAATATTCTGTATAATAGACAAAAAGCAATGTATTATCAAAACGATGATTTTGAATCATTAAATAATGATGATATAGAGTTAATTACTTTGGTCAATAATATTAAAGATAAAAATTTTGATATTATATTTAATGAAATTGTAAAATATCGTTTAAAAAGATACAAAAATAAAAAAACAGATATAAAATATCCATTTGAAAAATATAACTATGATAAAAAAGATATTTTAAATATGTTAAAAGTTATAAAAGAAAATAGATATGAAAAATATCCTAATTTTAAAAAATGGATTGATTTTGTATTTAGTTGTTGACAATTAAAATTAAATACATTATAACAATAAATGTAAATGAGATAACAATATTTGGAGAATATAAATGAAAACTTTGATTAATGGAATTAAAAATATTTTTGCTACAATTTTGAGTTTGCTTTCTTTTGGATTGATTAAACTCAATAAAGAAACTCGTAAAGAGTTTAGGGTTCAGTTGATGAAAGTTAAACTCAACGAGTGTAATGCTAATCTTAAAACTAATTGGGATAAGTTAGTTGGAATTGCCCAAGAAAAAAGTGTTCATAAGAATAAAATGGATAAATTGGCAAAAGAAAGAGAAAAACTTACCAAAGATTTACAAAAGGCTCGTGAAAAAAGTGATACAGTTAAATTTAATGAATTGGCAATGAGTTATAAAGCAAAAGATTCATTGTTCAAAGAACAAGAAAAAGTTGTATTGGCATACGAGGAAGCTGAAAAAACTATTAATGAAAATATTAAATTGTTGACACAAGATGTTAATAAATTGAAATATGAAATTGATATTATTGAAGCTAAACAAAAAACTTACGAATCTATGAAAGAAATTAATAATACTATGGCTGATATTCATCTTCCAAATGGTTCTGATAATACGACTACTATTACTGAAATTAAGGAAGAACTGGATGACGATTTGGTTCGTGAAACTACAAAATCTCAACTAATTCGTAAAGAAATTCCTATCATTGAAACTACTGATTTTAATTCAGTTGAGGAAATGGATGAATTCTTGAAAAATATTGAAGTAAAATAATAAAAGGGGATTTCTCCCCTTTTACTGAAAAAGGTAAGTTTAAAAATGGCAAATAGAAACGAGTTGGTTAAAAAATATTTTACAAAAGATTTTAAAGATGAAAGTGAATTATTCGAATCTTCTATGAATTATAGATTAGAATGTTATGAGAATAATCTTACTGACGATGAAAACATTGTTAAATATTTGAATTTTTATGAGTTAAAAAATATTATTAGGTTGATAAAAAGTAATACTCAAACTGATTCGTATAATTTATGGTTAAATAAAGTATTTTTGAATGATAGAATAAAAATCGATAATAAAAAATATAAAGATAAAACTAATTTTTTTAATTTTAGTATTTTTCATATTTTTAATTTTAGTATTTTTCATATTTTTAATTTTTTATTATTTGTTCTATCAATTTTATCGTTAGTTTTAACTTTTATGATTAATACAACTTGTTTTGGAGTGTTCATTTTTTCGATGTTATTTTTAGGAATGAATATTATGATGAATAATAATCATTGACAATTAAAAATATTTAGTATATATTAAACCTATCTTAAATGGATAGGTTTAATTTTTGGAGATAAAGTATGTTAGTTGATAATACTTCTAAATTGAAAAAAGTTATGGTGTTTAATCCCCAAAAATCTTATTATAAATTTGTTGCTTTAATAAGAGCAAAAGATTATAAAGATGGAGACGAAAAACCAGTTTTAACAAATACAGAAAAGCAGGAAGTTTTTGTTAGACAATGGTTGGTTGATAGTGAAGAAGCATTGGATAAATGCTTACCGGATATGTTAGCTGTAACTGAAATGTTTAAATGTCGTTTGTATATGACAACAGACAGAAAATCCACTGTCAAAACAATGATGTATGCAAGAAATAAACTTACAGAATGTTTAGACCATTTTGTCATGAGTGAAAATGCTTCGGTAAGTGTTCGTATGCTTAATAAATTAATACCATCTGCTTCCCAAGTTTCTGAATCTTCTGATGGAGAAAAAAGATGGATGTTTGATGTTGATACTAAAGATGAAAATGTTTTAAATGTTATAAAAAAATTATGTGGGGAAGATTATCTTGAAACATTTGAAACTAAAAATGGTTATCACGTTGTTGCTGATAAAAAATTTGATGCTAATGGAAGATTACTTTGTTTAAAAAATAATGGAAAATTAGTAAGATTTGATGATTCTGCATTTAATGAATTTGAAAAAAAATTATTAAGAGAATCAGAGGTTGAAGTTAAAGCTAATTCATTAGTTCTTGTTGCTATGGGTAATTAAAGATGAAACTTGGTAAAAAATTTAAAAAAATGATACCATTATATGAAATGTTTGCAAAGGAATTTGCAAGTGCAGACATTGATTTTAGTGATAAAGCAAAAGAAGCTATGTATCTTTATGAAACATATGGAGAAGGTTTTGTAGATGAAAGAAATGGATATTTTTTAGGAAAGAAAATTCTTAATTTACAAGTAACTTCTTGGAAAGAAGATATGAAAAATGGGTTATTATATTTTGAAGAATTATATAATGACCCAAATTATCCACATTGGTGGTTAAATTCTGTTTTAAAAGGAAGTATTCAAGGATTTCTTAATCCTAAAAACCCTGATAATATAATTTATATAAATTTAAATAATATTTTAAAGGAAGATTAATGATTGAATTGTCTGTTGAGGAATTAAAATTATATATGGAATTAGATAAAAAAATTAATGAAAGAGCATATGAATTAGTTTCAAAATTTAATCTTAAAGGTGGAGAATTTGATTCTGTTTATGTTGCAGATGGTTCTGATTTTATTGTGATTGAGTGTGGAATTATGTGCAGAGGAGAATATATACCTACAACTCATTATTTAACACCAGAAGAATTTTGTTTAGAAAATGGTAAAGAATTGTTTGATGAAAGAATTAAAAAAGAATATGCTTCTTTTAATGATAGAAGAAATAAAGATGCTTCTTTAATTATATCTATGGAGAATGATTAATGTTTAATGTTAAAATTGCGGACATAAAATTACAAGAAAATAATGCTGTTGATAATTTAATCAAGGAGTTTCAATCAGGTAAAGATACATTAGATATTGTTGTCGATTTCCAAGATGAAATATATTACAAATATTTTGTCAAAACTATCATTTATGATTATTTGAAATCTGCTTCATCTATAATGTTTAAAAATTATATTTCAAGCAAAATATTATCAAATTTTGTTGAAAAACATCCAGAATATAAATGTATTATAAAAAAAGAACTTTCAGATATGAATACCCAAGAACATATAAAAGAATTTGAAAGTATATTTTTTCCAAAATATAATATTGAATAATTTATAATTTTATATCATAATATCTTTGTAAAAGAAAGATTAAAGGAATGATATGAATAAGTTAGAAGATATAGAAAAACTAAAATTGAATTGGGATAATAACTTTAGCGTTAGATTTAAATTAGAAAACGGCAAAAGTTTGGCGAAGATACCTAATAATATTTTTGTTATTGAATTACCAGAAATATTAACAACAGATATGGATGAAGAATATCTAAACAAATATATTAAAATAACATTGCGTTCAACACAAGATGGTTCAGTAGAAAAAGAAGTATATGATTTATTATTTAGAACAAACTTTGATATTGAATTATCATTGTCCAATCCAAATAAAATTGATTATATTTATAAATCTTGTAGTGTTGAAAAATTAGAATTTTCTCCATTAATGAATAGACCAAAAGCTAATCCTTTTAATTTTAAAGTTTGGGCTAAAGTTTCTCAAATTATATTTAAAGGGGCATCTGAAGATATAACATTCGGAACAGATGTTAAAGAAATTTATGATAATTTAATTAATGTTGATGAAGAAAAGGAGTTGGATGATGAACATTAATCAAGATTCAACATCAAATTATAAAATTATGATTAATACTGAAAAAGATACAATTTTTATTCAGTTAAAAGATGAAAAATATAAAGATGTCATAGCAAAAGTTGGTAACATTGAATGGAATGAACAAGGAGAAGTCGAATTTGATATGGAAGTTCCAGAAGGAAAAGAAGCATATTATAATGACAATGATTTCTGTTTAAATATTCAAAATGCTGTCGGAGATATTGTAGCTAAATCTGTTAATACTTTTTGGAATGAAGCAGAAAAAACTATATTGAATGACTTAGAATCAAAAATCAATGAAGTTATGAAACCTTATAACATAAAATTAGAAGATGGTAAATCTTATATTGAAATGTTTGGAGATAAAGGTTACGTTATTTCAGAAGATGATGACAATAGATTAATTGCCATTAAACCAACGACAGAAGAAATTTATCATTTTGATGATAAAGATGATTTATATTTTCTTAAAAAAGAAATAACTGGAAGTGCATTGATATTATAAAAGCTACTCATTGAGTAGCTTTTTTATTATTCACAATCAAAAAATAAACCAGTTATTTGATTAAAGAAATATGATGGAAATATTTTAATATTTTTATTTTTAATAGAAAAGCCATTATCAAATAATTCTAAAAAATTATTTTTTATATTGATTGGGTGATTTAATCTTTTAGAAGATAAAATAAATTTTAATTCTTCAAAATCAAATCCCTCGGCAATTATATTGGGCGAATACATTTGTGATATAAATGATGGTAAAAATAATGTAACATTTTTTAATTTATTAATTTTATAAGTAGCAGCGATTTTATAACTACCTGACATTAAATTTAATTTAATGTTTTTATTATGAAATTTATTTAAAGATTTTATTTTTATTAAAATATCATCATTAATTTCATATTTTTTATTATTACACATATTTGTTTTATATTTCATATCATAATCCTTTATAAAAATATTTATATCTATATTTTTGAGATATTTAATTATAAAATTTGAGGTAATAAAAGAAAATATACAAGATAAATATTTTTATATTAAAATACGAGGATATAAAATGAATCTATATTTATTACAACAATATCAATTTATTCAAAGACTTTATAAGAATGAAAGTTATTTAGATGTTTTAATGAACATTGATGATTTTTTTGATATTTTACATATATATGCTTTTCCTAATTGGTTGGATGCAGAAGTAGTTGATGTAAAATTTATGAAATATTTTACAAATATTGTTATTAAATCTCCAAGAAGCGATGATAAAAAAGAAGATAAATGTCCTGACCCAAAAGCAGGTGTTATTTTAACAAAATATGATTGTAAAGTAGAATATACTAAATCATATGAAATGCTTCCGGTTGATGTAAAATCTGAAAAAGATGTAGTTGTCGATAATAAAACTGGTCGTCAAAGACCAAAATTAAAAAAAGAAAAAATATGGTTAGTTGATATATTAATTCCAAATAAACATATTATTAATAATAATGTATATGATTTAGAAGCTATACAAAACAAATTAGAAGATGACCAAGATACAGATGATAATTTAGAAAGTGTTGTATCTAATAATGATGAAATGGGAGCTCAATAATGAATTTAAATGAAGGATTAAGAATAAATGATTTAAAATATTTGGTTTCTAACTATATCAGTATTGACCAATATACTTCTAAATTAGACGATGATAATATAACAGTTGCATTTTTTTGTAATGAAAAAGAAGTTGCCGAAGATTTAAGAGATTTTATTGAAAAAATCTATTATATAGAAATTCGTGATATTGAAATATCTGATTCATTAACAGAAGATAACAAATATATATTATTTGTAGAATTTGAAAGAAATATTACATTTCCTAAATTATTAATGGATATGATTGATTCAATTAATAATTTAACTGATAATAAAGATTGGAAATTTAAAACTTTTGGTATGCACGATAAAGCAACTTTATCTTTGGATAATATTCAAAAATATGTTAGATTGGCTAAATTAAGAAATTCATCTGTTGAAGATATAAATGATGAAGATTTGAATAATAAAGATAAAGAAAAAAATAAAGAAGCAAAAAATGAATCATATCAATCATTTACAATTAATGACCATGGTTGGAAAAGACAATATATTCCAGAAAGATATATTTCAGAAGAAGAATTGAATAAATTTATTACTGAATCCGATTCATTAAATAATAAAGATTATTCTGAAATTTATTTAATTGAAAGTGCATTTCCTGGATATCAAGTAATAACAACAGATAGTAATATATTTTTAATTAAAAAAGATAAAATTTTAATGTTAAGAGAAGAATAATTATGAGATTAAATTGTAATAAACAATCTCTTAAATCAAATAATAAAATAAATGAATCAATTAAATATCAAATTTATAATATATTAAGAATTTATGTTGTTAAATTAAAAGAAGGATGATTTATGAATATATTTTTAAAATTGTTGCCGTATTTATTAATAATAGCTTTAGGGTATGGAATATATGGTGGATTTAAATATATGTCATCAGAATTATCAAAAGCAAAAGAACAAAATATTTGCTTGACAACTGAAAATTCTGAGTTATTATCAAGAATAGAAAGTATAACTCATGCTTCTAATGTTACTATAGAACAATTAGAACAAATGCGTGTAAATGAAAAAGAATCGTTAAAATATATTTCTGAATCAAATTTAAAAATTGATTCAATGAAATTTAATGAAAATAAAGATATTATATTAATGAAAATTAATAATTATGAAGTTTGTATGGCTAAAAATAGTTTAAATCCATCAATAAAATGTAATTTGGAGATACAATAATGAATATTTTATACATAATTCGTGGTGTTCCTGGCTCTGGAAAATCAACTTTGGCACATAAATTAACCGATAATGTTGTTGAAGCTGACCAATTTATGTATGAAGACGGTGAATATAGATGGCATCCATCTAAATTGCATATGGCTCATCAAAAATGCAAAGAAACTGTTGAAAAATATATGCAAGAAGGTCGTCCTACTATTGCTGTAGCTAATACTTTTATTAAAGTTAAAGATTATCAACCATATGTTGATTTAGCAAAAGAATATAACTATAAAGTTGAAATAAAAGTATGTGAAGGAAATTATCAAAATGTTCATAATGTTCCAAAAGAAACTGTTGAAAAAATGCGTCAAAAGTTTCAAGAATCTGTATGTTTTGATGATTTAGCATATAATAGTGCTTCTGAAAAATTTGAAAATTTGAGAATAATTAAAAATCCATCTATTAATTGGATTCAATCAGAATTAGAAAAAAATGATTTAAGATTTATATATAATCCATTAAAAAATATTTTATATGTATGGAATGGTAATCGTTGGATTCATGGAGATGTCATGGATAATGTTGATTTACGTTTATCCGATAAAGATATTATTGGTGTTTTATGTCCAAAATTAGTTGAATTATGGGCTGAAATATCACCTTCAGAAGATGAGAATGAAGCCATATCCTTAACTAAAAAATATTTTGGAGAAGTATTAAAACAAATTTATCCATCTGGATATAATATTCGTGTTTATTCATAAAGGAATAATATGATTTATAATCAAAAAAATAATATTATTAATAAACAAATAGATGAAATATTTAATTTAGCTGAAATTGGTATTTTAGCAGAAGCTAAATATTTTACTGATTGGGATTTAATAAAAGATGAAGTTATAGAATTATGCTTTAATGATGGTGAATTAGATTCAATAGTTCAAGAAAATGATATCGGATATTATTTAGAAACAAAAAATGATGGATTAAAAACTAAATTAATTCAAAAACTTGGAACCGATGATAGTCATACATTATTTCAATATGTAATTGATAATTATGATAGTGACGAAATAGCCCATCAAATTTATTATAATATTTTAAGTGATTATTATGAAATGCAAAAAAATGAATTATTGAGAGAATTTGCTATCGATAATAATATATATAGAAGAATATCATTTAATGGTGATATTCAAACTTTAATATCTATTATTGAAAAAGATGGAACTGGTAATTGTTGGGCAAAAAATTTTAATACATCAGAAGCATATTACGGTGGAGATGAAAAATATGATTATGTTTTTCAAGGTGAAGCAACTATGGAAAATGTTGATTGGAAACAAACAATTTATTTAAGAATGGTTGCTGATTATGAAGATGAAATTAGATTAAAAAGAAATGCACCTATTAAAGTTGAATCAATAATTATTGAAGAATATAATGGTTCTACATTTATCGGTTCTACAAATTATGAATATAATAAATTATTATCGGTTGGTTCAAAATACGTTTATTAAGGAATTAGTATGAAAAAAATAATATTTTTAATAATAGCTTTTGCATTATGTGCTTGTTCAACAACAAGAACAGAAATAGTTTATAAAAATGTTTATCCTGATTTACCACAAATTGAATCGCCTTTAATTTTATCAAATATTCCTTGTAAATTTTCTATGCCTGAAAACAAAGATTCGAACATTTTTATCGGATTTGATGAAGAAAATTTTAAATGTTATTTAAAAAATCAAGAAATTAATAGAGAACAAAAACTATTATTTGAAAAATTTGTCGATGAAATTAATAAAGAAAGATTACAATGGAAAAATATGAATAAAAACATTGACAAACAATAAAAAATGATTTATTATTCTCACAAAGGAGAATAATAATGTTTTTTAAAAGTTATAAAGATTTTAAAAATTCATTTAATCAATTATTTAAAAAATATCATCCAGATAATAAAGAAACTGGTAATGCTGAATTATTCATGAAATATAAATCTTTATACGATACTACTATTCAATCAGGTCTTATTAATAAAATAATCAATAATAAAGTTATAGATATAACAACTACACAAGCATATCAAGGTTGTGTAGTAAATTGTGATGGAATAGATATCAAAATATCAAAAAAATTTTATAATAAAAAAAATCGTATTGAAATTGAAGATAAAAATGGTGTATTATATAAAATATACGTCAATATAATTCCAGAAAATGATGAAATTATAAAATACGATAGTAAATATTCAGATTTAATTATAACGAAAATAGTTGAAATTAATTTATTTGATGTTATTCTTGGTTTTGAAAAAGAAATAGTATCATTGGGGGAAAAATATAAAATTAAAATAAAACCAAATGAATTATTTAATTCATCGTTTTCTAAAAAAATAGAAAATGCCGGTTATCCTCAAAGATATAATATTTCGAAAAGAAATCCGTTATATATTAAATTTAAAATAAAAAATGTAAATCTTGAAAAAGACGATAAAAAAATTTTTGAAGCAATGAGAGAAAAATATGATTGATTTTGTTGAAAGATTACAAGAACTTATTAATGAATCAAAAAAAGTGGCCCAAAATTATAGTTCAAAATATGTTCATTTGGAACATGTTTTATATGTCGTTATGAAAGACGAACATTTTTTAAAGTTATTTAAAAAATATAAAATTGATTATAAAAAAATTACAAAAGAATTAGAAGATTTTATTTCTAATTATCCTTTAATGGAACATATAGAAAGTTCAAGCGATAATATAGAAATTTCTCCACATGTTTTGGTATTTTTAGGATATTGCAATCTATGTCATAAATGTAATGAAGATGTTGTTATAAATAAAGATGTTTTATTTATAACAAATGTCATTGCATCTTTTTTGTTTATGGAAGAAACTTTTTCTCAAAAAATATTATTGTCAAATAATGTTAGTCCATTATTTTTGACAAAAATTTATCAATCTTATTCATCTAATATGTCTAATCGTGTATCAGAAATTATAAATGAAACATTAGATGGTTCTTCAAATAAAAAAGAACAATTATTTTTATCACAATATACAATTAATTTAACTGAAAAAGTAAAGGGGAAAGAATGGCAACCTTTAATTGGTCGTGATGATGAATTAGAGTTGTTACAATATATTTTATTAAGACATGATAAACCAAATATTATACTTGTTGGTAATCATGGTGTTGGTAAATCTAAGTTAGTAGAAGGCTTGGCAAAAATTTACAGTGAAAAATATACTGATAAAGAATTTCTATTATTAGATAATTTATCTTTTACTGCAAATATTATGGTTAAAGGTGAAATTGAAAATAGAGTAAAAACATTACATAATATTTTAAATAAAAAAGAAAATGTAGTTTTAATTATTGATGACATACATTTTATGTGTGGAAATGGTGATTATTCAAGTCAAAATGATTTATCATCATTATTTAAGCCAATGCTTTGTGATGGTAAAATTAAAATTATTGGCATTACAACTAATGAAGATTATCGTAGGTTTATTGAAAAAGATGACAATTTTGTAAAAAACTTTTTTAAATTTACTGTTAAAGAACCATCATTTGATGAAACTAAAAATATTATAATGAATATTAAATCATTATATGAAAATAATTTTAATGTTACTTTTTCAGAAAAAATAATTGATTTAATAATGGATTATTGTAATAGATATTTTTATAATAAGTTTTTTCCTGAAAAAGCGATTGATATTTTAGATACAGTCGGAGCTTATGCTACATATCACAATGAAAAAGAAATATCAGAAGATATGATTTATAAAGTATTGTCTATATTATTAGGCATACCTTTAAATAATATTTCTTTATCAGAAGAAGAAATTTATAAAAATTTAGAAAATACTATAAAAAAAGAAATTATTGGACAAGATGAAGCTGTAAAAAAAGTCAGTGAAGCTGTTATTATTTCTAAATCTGGATTAAGAGAAACAAATAAAACGGCTATATCTTTGATGTTTAAAGGTTCTTCTGGTGTCGGTAAAACAGAAATATGTAAAGTATTGTCAAAAATTTTGAATATTCCATTGGTTAGATTTGATATGTCTGAATATATGGAAGAACATAGTGTGTCTAAATTACTAGGTGCTCCTCCTGGATATAAAGGTTTCGGAGATGGTAAATCAGGTAATGGTTTATTAATTAATGCTATTGATGAACATCCATCTTGTATTTTATTATTAGATGAAATTGAAAAAGCTAATTCTAAAATACATAATGTTTTATTACAAGTAATGGATAATGGTAAATTGACTTCATCATCTGGTAAATCAGTTTCATTTGAGCATGTTTATTTAATTATGACATCAAATGTCGGTTCGTATAATTCTCATAAAATACGAATTGGTTTTGGTAATGATGATTATACACCATCTGACCAAGATTATGAAGATAGATTTTTACCTGAATTTAGAAATAGAATTGATTCAACTATTACTTTTAATAATTTGTCATCAGATGTATTAAAAACAATTTGCATAAAATTTTTGGACGAATTAAAATCTATTTTGTCAAAAAAAATGATTGATTTTGAATATAATGATGATATAATAAATTATATCGTTAAAAAGGTTGAAAATTCCAATAACGGTGCTAGACCTATGAAACATATAATAACTAATGAAATTAAAAATGTGATAGCAAAAGATATTGTTTTTGGAAAATATAAAAATGGTGGAAAAATATTATTAAAAATAAAAGATAATAAAATTTATTTTGGGGAATAATTATAATGACTATATTGACTTATGAACAAGCAAAAAAATTATGTGAAAGAAATATTTTAAGTAATAATTCAATTATTATGGTGAATATACCAGCGATAAAAAATAAAAATTGTTTTGTTAATAAAATAATTAATGATACAAAAAATAAAAAAATTATGATAGATATTATTTTTCAGGAAATTATTCCTAATAATAGAGAACCATTTTTTATTCCCCATACTTTAATATCTAAAATAGAAAATATGCCAGTTGAAAAGATTTTAGAAGCGTATGATATGTCCGAAAATAATAAAATAGAAGAAATTGATATTGAAACAGATGTTGTTAATGAAGTTATAGGTAAAAAAGAAGGTTGTATTGATGGTATTGAATTAAAAGAAGGAAAGAGATTTATTTTTCTTAATGATGTTACTCCAAAATATAATAATAGAATATTCACTGTAAAATATGATAATGATAATAATATAAAATTAATTGCTAATCGTGGTAGACCGAAAAAAATTTCTTAAAAAATATATAAAAAATCCTTATAAATACAATTATAGATTTATAAGGATTTTTTATGGCAGATAATTATGTAACAAAAACATCTAATTATAAAAAAAGTGATTATCTTGGAAATTATATAGGTTCAAGCCCAGATACTATTACTCAAAGATATGAAATTAGTTCAAATCCTATGTGCAAACCTACAGAACCAATTAAATTAAGTGATATAATATCACCTAATAAAACATCATATTCTTCTAGTAAATCTAAATCTAAATCTACTACAAAAAGAGTGTCTAAACCATATCAATATACTTTTCAAAAAACCAGAACTGATAAAAGAGTATCGTTGAATGTTTCTCCGTTAGGAAGTACAGAATCGTTTGCTCAAAGAGTTCAATATGTATTAGGTTTAAGAAGAACGGCATTGCCAAGTGGTCAAACTGTTTATGGATTTTTATATAGTTGTTTATCTAAATCATGTGGATTGATATTTCCTTATACACCAAATATATCTGTATCACATTCAGTTAATTATGATTCGACAGATATAACACATTCAAATTTAAGATTACTACATTATAAAAATACTCCTCCTCCAACATATCAAATAGAAGCAACTTTTACGGCTGATACAAGAGAGAATGCTTTACATATGTTATCAGCATTATGGTTTTTAAGAGCAGTAACTAAATGCGATTTTGGCGAAAGAGGAAATGTGGCTAATTCTAATAATGTTGCTGGTATGCCACCACCAATTTTGTATTTAAACGGTTATAATCAAATTATGGATAATATTCCGGTTGTGGTTAAATCATTTTCTTATTCATTACCAAAAGATAAAGATTATGTTTCATTAGGAATAAATTTAGACTCTAGTGCATTAGCATATTCTGATAGAAAATTATATTCAGATGTTAATGGTAATTTTATTGATAATTATGATGGTAATGCTTCTGGTTCAGAGGGTATGAAATATCTTAATGGTATAGCTAATTCAATAAAAGAATTACAAAGTGAAGCAACATCTATGGTTTCTAATAGATATAATGCTTGGTATTTTAATAATTGGTTGCCAACAGAAATGATTTTTACTATTCAGTTGGAAGTTCAACCAAATATGTTAAAAAATAAAAAACAATTTGATTTAAATTATTATAAAATGGGAATCTATAATATTGATTTATATAAAGGAAAACCAAGTGTTAATATTATGTCATCTGATGGTTCCGAAACTGTTATAGATTGTACAAATCAACCACAGCCTGCTGGTATTGACCTTAGTATGAATAATTATTATGAAGTTGATATGATGAGGTCAGTTGAAAATTCGTGGTGGGATAAAACAAAAGGTGCTGCTCAATTAGCTTTTGGTTCATATTTAAGTGTTAATACACTTGGAATGGCTGGGTCTGATACTATGGCGGAAGGTTTGGGTAATATGTCAGACACATCATATAAAAAAGTTAAAGAAATTATGAATAGAAAATCTTCTGTATTTATTTCACAAGATGTTGTAGATAAAGTAAATGCTGGTATAGATTCAAAAAATTTAACATCTAAAAAATATAAATTTGATAAATCTGGATTTACATGGTAAGGATATAGCATGGTTTCATTTAATAAGTATAGTTTATATAGTAATACTAAATCTGATAATTACTATCGAGATTATTATAATCCTATTGATATAGGATATGATGATAGTGATATTTTTTTAATTGTTACAAGCGAATATAATAATAAACCAGGTAATTTAGCTAAAGCATTATATGGTAGTCCTCGTCTTTCTTGGGTTTTAGCTTATTTTAATCGAAATCAAATTTCAGATATAATTTTTGATTTAAAAGAAGGTATGGTTTTAAGATTACCAACAAAAGAAAGATTATTAAGTTATTTTTAAAGGAAATATATGATTAATCTTAATACTAATGAAATTAATAAATGGTTAAAAAAAATAAATTATGAACCAAATATTTTGGAATATTACGATAATGTAACATATAATATTAGATTTTATATGATTAATCATTTGTATCAAAATAAATTATCACAAGATAGAGCTAAAGGCATTATACCAAATAATTATCGTTTACCAGATTCAAGTAAAATAATAATAGCAGAAACAGGTGTATCAACAAATTATGATATTACATCGTTAATATTAAAAACTGTTCATTCATCTGTATCTAATAGTTCATCAGCAACTACATATCAAATGGATATGAAAATTAAAGAAATTAATGGTTGTTCATTAATTAATAAAATTACGGCTGTATCTAAATTAGTTGGATATGAAAGTTATATTTTACAACCATTTCATGTTGATATATGGTTCTCTGGATTTGAACAAAGTTCTGGTAAACCTATTAAAATAATTGGAGACACAGTTTTAACCTATGAAGTATTAATTTCAGAAGTTAAAACAAATGTTGATGTTTCTGGAACAATGTATAATTTTATTATGTCACCTGTTCCACAATCTTCATTTAATAAAAATATAAATTCATTATTTAATATGGGTATGATTGAATCTAAATCTGGAACTATGAAAGGATTTAAAGAAGAAATTGAAAGATTAATGAATGATAAATTTTTTAAAGAAAATCCAGCATTAATATCTATGTTTCCAAATCGTGATTTTATTAAAATAGATAACTTGTTAAATGGAGATACAACATCATACGCACATAAACTTATTGAAGAACATAATAAACAAAATCCTGATATAATTGTTCCGAAATATCCTTATACTCCAATAGATGAAAATGAAAGAAAAATTAGAACACAAACAGAAATTACTTATCAACAAAATCCAAAAAAAATTTCTGGTGGATTAAATATTGAAGATGTTAAGGTAGATATTAAAAGTAGTCCTCAAAATACAGATGATAATAATGTAGGTATGATAAGACCAGATAATAATTCATCATTTGATGAAATATTTCAAATATTATGTTTTAATACGATTGAATTAAGAAATTATACAGCCAGACCCGTGTATAAAACTGAATATTTGGGTAATATTAATGGTCAAGAAGTTCAAAGAATACATATAGATATAGTATTTAATAAAAATAATTATTTAGAAACTTTTATGATGAATTATAAAGAAAATAATCAAAATAAAGAACAAAATATTCAAAATATGCAATTAAAAGAATTACAAAATTTATATTCTAAAAATACATTAAGAAAAAAATATGAATGGTTATTTAATGGTCATGATACTTCAATAATTGAAATGAATTCAAGTATTGATAAATTATGGTATTCTAATATTCCAATAAATGATGTTTTAGAAATAAACCAAAACTCTTTTAATAATGATGCTAAAACAGATAATACAAATATAGCAATTAAATATGCTGAAACAATACGTCAAGAAACTTTATATAAAGAAAAATTGAATTATGTTATTAATTTTACAAATAAACCATTAGATGGCATAAGAAATTTAACAGCGGATGGAAGATTATATTTAGATGATATATATTATTGTATTGAAGATAATACAAAAGAAAAATATCTTTCTGGTAGAAATGTATTGGAAAAACCAGACCCATTTTCAAAAAGTAATCCGTTAACTGATACATCAAATATTCAATTTGATTCACAGGTTGCTAAGGTTGGATATAATAATATTCATCAAGCTGGAAATTTAGTTGAATTAAAAATAAAAATTTTAGGAGACCCATTTTGGTTAGGTGTATCATCTGATAACTCATTATATGAACCTAATAATTCAATAGGATATAGTGATTTTCAACATTTTTCATTTAAAATGAATACTGCATTAGACCAAAAATTAGATGGTACTTATGATTTAGAAAGTGTTACGGATTTTTCTTCAATATATCAAATTGTTGAATCGGTATCTTATTTTGAAGAAGGAAAATTTATACAAGAATTAACTGGTGTTTTAAATCAAGCATTTATTAACACCGCAAGATTAAAGGTTTAAGAATGCCACGTTTAGATAATAATTTTACAAATGCTGAATTTAGCTCAAGAAATAGAACATTAGACCCTGGTCGTATTTATATGGCAGAAGTTATGGACACTAGAAATGTTACAAGAGCTGGTGAAATAAAAGTATGGATAATGGGCTCTGATATTCCAAGAGATGACCAAAAAAGATGGATTACTGCTTCTTATGCTTCCCCATTTTTTGGAACATCTCCTTATTCTATTTCTGAAATTAATAATTATATGACATCTCCAAAATCTTTTGGTATATGGTTTCCAATGCCATTTGTTGGAAATAAAGTTTTTATATTTTATCCAAATATTACTGGTGAAAATATTACACCATTTTGGTTTTCTTGTCCAATTAATAGTTCAATTAATTCAATGGTTCCTGGAATACCAAGTCAATTTTTTAATGATGAAAAAACTCCATTATGTGAGCTTAATGATAAAGTAGAACAATCAACATATATTAATCGTGGAACTCCTTTAATAAAAAAAGAAGAAGGAAGATGCGAATATATACCATTAAAAAATTCATTATCTGAACAAGGTTTAAAAGACGATAAATTAAGAGGACCATCCACTGCTGGTTCTAAGCGTGAATCTCCAAGTATGTGTTATGGATTTTTAACACCATTAGGAAATTCTTTTACTATTGATGATGGTTGGTCAGAGGAAGATAATAAACAAAATTGGAATATGGGCAGTACTAATACAGAATTAAGAGGTTCTGATGGTTTAATGCCATCTCAAAGAGTTGATGAAAAAAGATATAATGCTGGTTTTAGATTAAGAACACGAAATGGAACACAATTATTGATATCTGATGATGGTAATATATATGCTATTAATAGAGATGGTTCAGCTTGGTTTGAAATATCTGATGACGGAAGAATTCACGGTTATGCGAAAACAAGTGCTGATATAGCTTGTGACGGTGATATAAATTTACGTTCTAAGAAAAAAATTAGAATGGAAGCTGATGAAGGATTTGTATTAAAAACAAGTGGAGATTTTTCTATTGAAAGTAGTGGTAATATAAATATTGATGCACCAAGAATAGTAACAAATAGTATTATTTCAGCTCCTGAAATTGCAATCAAAACTGGTAATATTGAGACATTGACTTCCGCTTCTGCAAATATGAATGGTGTTTTTTCTGGAACTTTACAAGGAACAGCTTATTATGCAACAAATTCTGGAATTATTCCAGTTGCACAACCTATACCTGATGTTCCGCCTGCTAATGTTGTATCACCAAATATAGAAGAAGTTAAATCTATACCTACAATTATAGGTAAAAATGAAAATACTATTGTTAGTTCTATGCCTTCGCATGAACCATATGCAGTTCATGATAGAAATGAAACATTTCCAATTTTGAATATTAATCCTGTACCTTATAATTATGAGGTTATATCATCATCTTCTAATTATGTTTCTAATCAAATTGCTCCTATAACACCTATACCACCAGATGTATCTAAAGATACAACTATACCTCAAATGCAATTATCGGAACACTTTACGTTGGCTGATTTATGTTATTCCGATACGGCTTATAGAAACGGTATATCTAATGTTCCATTAGACGATGAAATTGCAAAATTAAGAGCGTTGGCTGAAAATATTTTAGAACCAATATGGACAAATTATAATAAACGTGTTATAGTTAATAGTGGATATAGAGGTAGAACTTTAAACGCTATAATTGGCGGTGCTACTTCTTCTCAACACTGTAAAGGCGAAGCTGCTGATATTGAAATAGCTGGTGTAAATAATTACGATTTAGCATTGTGGATAAAAGAAAATTTACAATTTGACCAATTAATTTTAGAATATGCTGATAATTTAGCTTCTGACCCTAATAGTGGTTGGGTTCATGTTTCATATAAGGATGGTTCATTAAGAAATCAATGCTTAACTATTAATAGATATGGAACAAAATCTGGATTATTTAAATAAAGGTTTAAAATGAGTGTTAATGGTAAAGATGAACAAATAAAAGATTTAGGTGGTGAATTAGTAACTGATAATATTGAAAATATTAAATTAATTACTGGTGAAGAATATCAACAATTATCTAAAGAAGAACAAACAAATTGGGTTAGATATAATCCATCATTGCAAAGTATGGCATATAATGAATGGTTAAACGCTCAAAATGAAATGGTGACTATGTTTAATAAATTAGGTCCTATGATTAGTAAATTATCACCGTTAACTGGTGGAGAAATGAATTTAAGTAGTCCTATACCATTTCAACAAATGCTAGACTCTATAAAAGGAGCATTAGATGCTGCTCAATCAGTTGGGTCAATTTTAGAAAGTATAACAACACCATTAAGTATAGTTGGTTTGAGTGCTGTTAAAGATATATTCACAACAGCTTTCCAATTAATTGGGGCTTTAGCTGGTATGGTTTATGCAACTATTATGAATCCATTTAATATGGTTGAAGCATATTATTTAGCTGTTAAAGAAATAAATTTAGATGAATTGAAATCAAAATTTGAAGGTGAAACAACACCAAACATAGATTTAACTAATAAAAAAATGGCTGAAATTGTTATTCCGGATGAAGAAATTAAAAAAGTTGTTGATGATAATATTGAAGCGGTTAATAAAACAAAAGAACAAGCACAAAAAATATTAGAAGATTCTAAAATAATTGAAGATACATTGGACACTATTAAACAAATAGATGAAACATATCAAACTTATTTAGAAACTATGTCAACAATGGGATTAAATTGGCTACATATTGGAACAGAGGATATATTAAAAGCAATGAAAGTAGATTTTGAAAATATAGCACAAATTCAAAAAGGAAATCCATATACAGAAAATGCGTATGCTATGGCAAATAATGTAAATCAATTTATTGCTTCAATTCCAGAAAAATATATTAAAGTAAGTGACTTGGAGAAATTAAAAGAAGCAGAAAAAAGTTCAGAAGCATAAAATATTAAAATTGTGGGGTTAATATGATTGATATTATAAATGGTAATATATTAAATTGTTCGGAAAATATAATTGTCCATCAAACAAATTGTTTAGGAGTAATGGGAGCTGGTTTAGCTCTACAATTAAGAAAAAAATATCCTGTAATTTTTGACAAATATAAAATATTATGTGATTTATATAAAAAATTTCCAAATAGTTTAATGGGTTATACTCAAATTGTAAATGTTGATAATTCAAAATATGTTATGAATTGTTTTGGTCAATTATCATATGGAACTGGTTTACAAACGGATTATGAATCATTAAAATTATCATTAAATCAAGTAAAAGAATATGCCGAATATAATAATTTATCGGTGGCTATACCTTATAAAATAGGTTGTGGATTAGCTGGTGGTGATTGGAATATTGTATATAAAATTATTGAAGATATTTTTGCAAAATCTCCAATAAAATGTGTATTATATAAATATGGAGATAATTAATGGCTAAAACTTATAAAAATGATATTTTTGATGTATTAAAAAATATTGATAATAAAAATTATCAATATTTTGAATCTTTATCGTCAGAACAACAAAAAGAAATTCAACCTTATACATTATGTCGTTGGATGTCGGCAATATATGGACAAGAAAAACAACATATACAATTAACAAAATTAGTTAATAATAATGTTAATACTCATTATTGGGAATTATCAAAATATAAAGATTTACAATTTAAATTGTTATGCACTTGTGGATTAAATAAATCATTTAAACATCAATGGATAGCTCAATCTAAAAATAAAAATGATAAAAATTATAATTTAATTAGAAATTTTTATAAAAATTTATCAGATGATGAGTTTGATTTAAAATATCAATCAATGACATCGGATGAAATTAAAAATATCCAAAAATTTTTAGGATTATTAGACAAATAAATAATTATATAGAAGCACCAAAGGAAATAATATGATTATATTTACTGATGGAAGTCACTCATTAAAACCTCGTATGAGTGGATTTGGTGCGGTTCTTTTATATAAAGGTAGAGAACATACTTTTGGAACATATACAAATAAATGTCGTGATAATAATGTAGCGGAAATTGCTGCAATTGCTATGGCTATTCAATATATTTGTAATAATAAAATTGTAGATAGAATGGATGATAAAACAATTACAATTATTTCTGATTCTGCAACTGCGTTAAGAAAAATTTCACAAAGAAATAAAGGGCAAGATGAATTTGAATCATCTTGCCTAAATTATATATATGATTTTTTAGATTTTACAAGAAAAAAAGTAAAATTTATGCAAATAAAAGGTCATATTCACGATGGAACCAAATTATCATACTATAATAATATTGCAGATGATTTAGCTGGTGAATATAGAAAACTTGGATTAGAAATAGAGCAAGAAAAAGTATTTAAAAAAATTAAACACAAATTTAAAAAAACATACGAATAACTATTGACTTAAAAATATATATTTGTTATTATCATCAATATAGGAGATATTGATATGAAACAAGTTTTATATATTTTTATGAGAAATGATTTACCATCTTTGAATGCTGGAAAAGCCATGGCACAAGCATCACATGCTTCAGCTCAATTTGTAAAAGAATTTATGTCTTCCAATAATAAAAATGATAATCAATACTTTCAAAATTGGATAAATGAAGGTGAAGGTTTTGGAACGACAGTAGTTTTAGAAGGTTCAAATAAAGATATTTGGAATCTTTTGTTTAAATATACAGATGAATGGTGTCAAGGTCATATTATGGATAGCACATATCCATTTAAAGCTCAAAAAGAATTATTGGATTTAATGGATACAAAAACTAAACAAAAATATGATATTACAGTATGCGATAATGCAACTATGGATAATTATGGTATGATTAATTGCACCAGAAATGAACATACTTGTTCTTGGTTATTTTTAGTTGGTGAAGATGAAACATTTGATATGTTTAAAAAAGATTGTGAACAATATAATATTAAATTACATAGATAAGGATTTATATGCAAGACGAATTTGAATATGAAGAAGTTGAAAAACTTAATGAAGAATTATCTAAAAAAGAAAGAGGTTCAGATAAAATTGATATTGATAATGTAATTGAAAAAATTAAAAAGAATAAATTTCATTATAGAAATGAATTAATTGCTAATAAACTTTATAATAAAGCATTAAAAGACTTAAAAAATAAAGGGAAATAAAATGGTATCACAAGAAGATTTACAATAATGGAGAAAAAATATGTCAAGACTTGAAGAAAATAAACAAATTGTAGAAAAAATATCTAAAATTGTCGATGCTTGTCCTCAATTACGATTTATTCAATTATTGTGGGCATTAGGAATTGTTGATGGTCAAGACAGATTTTATGAAGAATCCGAAATAACAAACAAAGTTATGGATATTAATTATAAAAAATTATTGGGAATTGAAGATGGGAAAAGTAATAATCAATAGAACAGTTAAATATGTGGAAAGTGTTGTATTGGAAGTAGAAAATGCAACTACTAAAAAAGATTTTATGGAAGCTATTATGCAAAATAGTGACCATAAAACATTTCCATTGACAATTAAAAAACCTGATGTATTATATACATATGATTTCGCATCAATTTCAGATTCTGATATAATTAATTAGGAATAAAAATGACATTTGAAGAAATTTTACCAAAAATGAAGCAAGGAAATCATTGTTATATTCCATCATTAACTACAAATTATTTTTATTTTGTTGGTAATCAATTATTTGTAAATGATGGATTAAATGATTTACCAATTTACGGATTAAAAACAGAATATATATTATCAAATGATTGGATATTAAAAAATGAGTAGTGAATATAGAGATTTTAAACACGATAAAATATTAGATTATGCGACTGAAAAACATAAAGGTCAAACAAGAAAATATACAGGTGAATCATATATTACTCACCCTATTAGTGTTGCTAAAATAATTAGTAAAATTTGCTCTGATATTCAACCTATGGATTTGGATATAATCTATCGTTTAGAAGAATTGGCTTATCTACATGATACTGTTGAAGATACTGATGCTACATTGGAAGAAATAGAAAGTTTATTTGGAGAATATTATAGTAAAAATGTTGAATATTTAACAAACATTTCTAAACCAGAAGATGGAAATCGCAAAATTAGAAAAATGATAGATATGGAACATACTTTAAAAGGTAGTATTGATTCTATAATTGTTAAATTGGCTGATATTATTGACAACTGTCATGATATTGTTAAAAGAGATTCTTCATTTGCTAAAAAGTATCTTGGTGAAAAAGAAGAATTTATTAAGAGAGCGAAAGAATTGTTTCAAGATGATTCTTCAATAATGTTTAAAATTTACAAGCAAATGATTTTAAAAGCTGAAGAAACTATATATCAGCAAATAAAAATATTGGGAGAATAATATGTCAATAAAAACATTGAAAACATACATTTCTATTGTCAATGCTGACTGTGAAGAATTTGGTGGTATTATGAATGAAACCAATGATAATGAGCTTAATAATTGTTCATTATCGGAATTAAAGTTGATTAAAGAATATTTAATTCATTCATTAGATGAAATAGATGAAAGAATTGAAGAAAAAATCAAAAATGAATCTTATGAAAAAGGTCTTAATGAAGGTAAATATTTGATTTTAGAAAGTTCAGAAGAAAATATATAAAATGTGTTGACATTAAAATAAATTATGATATATTAAACTCATCTTAAATAGATGAGTTTTTTTAATGGAGATTGAAATGTTAAAAGTTATTGAATATATTAAATCACATAAAAATTGGGAAGATGATTTAGCTCAATCTCCATATTGTATATCTGTATCTAAAGATAATATGTATGGTAGAAATTTAGCATTATTAAAATATAACCAAATTTCTTCTGATTTTAATAATGAAATCGTTAGAGAATGCCGTGGATTGATTATTGATATTGATTCATTAGAACCAGTATCTGTTCCATTCTACAAATTTGGAAATTATGGTGAATCATATTGTCCAGAAATAGATTGGAAATCTGCTAAAATTACTCAAAAAATTGACGGTTCTTTAATTAAAATAGTTAGATTGGGTAATGATTTGTTGATTTCTACTAATGGAACTATCGATGCTTCAAAAGCCGAAGTTGCTCAAAATTTAGATTTTAAATATTCTAATTATAAGGAATTAATTGAAAATGCTGAACCATTAAAATCAATTTCAAAAGATAAATGGTTAGATTTATTCGAAGAAAACTATACTTATATGTTTGAATTAATTTCACCATATAATAAAGTTGTTATTCCTTATGAAGGAATTAATTTATGCTTGATTGGTGTTAGAAATAACAAATCATTAGAAGAAATTTTAATTTATGACCATCCTTTGGCAAAAATATTTAAAACTCCAAAACAATATGGTTTTAAATCATTAAATGAATGTATTTTGGCAGCAAATGAATTACCATATACAGAAGAAGGATATGTCGTTGTAGATAAAAATTTCAATAGAGTTAAAGTTAAATCTCCATCTTATGTTGCAGTGCATCATTTGAAAGGACAAGGAATTTTAACTCCTAAAAAAGCAATGATATTAATTGTCAATAATGAAATTGATGAATTCTTAAATTATTTCTCTGAATATAAATTAAATATTCAAAGAATGTTAGATGGATATCACTCATTGATTAACGCAATCGATGATGAATATAACTCTAATATTGATTACATCAATTCATTAGAAAGCAGAAAAGATAAAGCTCAATACATATTAAAAAATTGTAAGTTCTCTAATTATATGTTTAAAGCTATCGATAACAAATACGATTGTGCTATGCAATATATTAGCGATTTAACTTATGATAAATTAGCCGATATGGTTGAAGATTTTATTAAAAATGCTTGACATTAAAATAATTTCTGATAAAATACACTCATAATATTTAAATGAGTGTATTTTATTTTTAAGAGAATTAAATGAGTAAATGGTTAAATTGGGAAAATAATAAAAATAAATTAAAAGACGGAGATTTGATTTTAGTAGAATTTGGCATTAAAGAACCAATTCATGAATATCAATCTTTTATAGTTAAGCAACAAAATAATAATTTATTTTTAAGATATTCTAATTTTGATATTAATATCAATGAAGTAAATAAACCATATTCAATACAAATTTTAAGATTTTTATATATGAAAGATATTTTATAAAGGATTGTTAAATGAAAACTTATTTAGTTGGTGGGGCAGTTAGAGATAAATTATTAGATAGAACATCACATGATAATGATTATGTTGTTGTTGGTTCTTCTATTTCCGAAATGGAATCTCTTGGTTTTCACCAAGTAGGTAAAGATTTTCCTGTGTTTTTACACCCAGAAACAAACGAAGAATATGCTTTAGCAAGAAAAGAAAGAAAAATTGGTGATAAACATACTGATTTTGAATTTGAATTTTCATCTGATGTTTCTTTGGAAGATGATTTAGTTCGTAGAGATTTTACAATTAATGCTATGGCATTAGATGAAAATGGAAATGTAATTGATTATTTTAATGGTCAAGATGATTTAAAAAATAAATTATTACGAGCTGTTCGTGATGAAACTTTTATCGAAGACCCATTAAGATTATTAAGAGCTTGCCGTTTTTCAGCTCAATTAGATTTTAATATTGAAAGAAATACTATGAATTTATTGCAAACGATGGTTGAAAATAAAATGATTGAACACTTAACAGAAGAAAGAGTATGGAAAGAAATTGAAAAAGCATTACAATCTAATTGTATAACAGAAAAATTCATTAGAAATCTCCAAGAAAGTGGAGCATTAAAAATTGTTCTTCCAGAATTGTATGCTTTAATTGATACTCCAGAAAAATTGGAATATCATCCAGAAGGTAATTCTTTTGAACATACAATGTTGTGTTTGCGAGTTGCTGATTGGAATCAATTATCTCCAATGGTTAAATTTGCTGTATTGTGTCATGATTTAGGTAAAGCATTAACTCCACAAGATATTTTACCAGCTCATCATGGTCATGAATTTAATGGATTATCAGTAATTGAAAAATTATGTGATAGAGTTAAAATTCCAAATGAATATCGTGATTTTGCTTTAATATCTTGTCGTTATCATATGAATGCTCATAGATTTCATCAAATGAAGCTAAGAAAGCAATACGATATGATTAAAGCTATTTCATTAAATTTCAAAAATCGTCAAAGATTGATTGATTTCATTGAAGTAACTAGATGTGATTGTTATGGTAGAGCATTAACAGTTTCAGATGAAGAAAAAATAGAAAGACAAAAAATTGAACAAAGAATGTTAAAAATTTTTGATGTTATGCACGGCATAACTTTAAAAGATTTACCAGAAAAAGTTCAAGAAAGACTTTCTAAATTTTCTGGAAAAAAATTTGGTGAAATTTATCACGAAGAAATGATAAAATATTTGTCAAATAATATTGAAAATTGATAAAAAGCATGATAAATAGTTCTTGTAAAAGATGCTTTAATAGGTCTTTTACAAGAACTTAACTTGCTTTTTATAAGGAGATAATTATGGCAAATAATTTGATGACATTTTTTGATGTCTTTAATAATAAACGTAATCTTATTGGATTTTCAGATTTTTTTGATGATTTAGATAAATTTAGTAATTCTTTTAAAGAAACAACTTTCCCACCATATAGTATTTTTACAGAAGAAGTAAATGTTTGTAATGACAATGGTAAAGAAGCAGATTGTCATAAAGAAGTTCATACTTTTATTCAGTTAGCTTGTGCTGGATATACCAAAGATATGTTAAAAATAACATATAATACAAAAACTAATGTCTTGACTGTTAAAGGTTCAAAAGGAAAAAGGGGCAAAGACGATTTTACTATGGAAGGAAGTGGAGTTTTTTGTGATGGTGAAGGAAGAGTATATTGCTATAAAGGTATCGCAATGAGAGAATTTGAAAATTCATGGAAGATGTGTGATTCATTAGAATTTGTCAAATCTTCATTGGAAAATGGTCTTTTGACTATTGAATTTAAAGATAAAAAAGAAAAAGAAGAAGAAATTAAACTTATAAATATTGAATAAAAAGAGGAGCATTTGCTCCTCTTTTTACCATTCGTTTTCTAATTTATAACCATTCGGATATATTTGTTTTAATTTATCGCAAAGGTTTAATTTTTCTATTTGCTCTTTACTATATCCCCAATAGATAATTTATTTTCATTTATTTCTTGCTTACCATTATATTTTGATACTAATAAATTATAAAGTTTTGTTTTAGTAAAATCGCTTTCTGTATAATTATTAGTTCTATAATAAACAACAAAACCATTACAACGAAGTATTCCATCAAAATAATCATCTTTTCTTTCTTGTTTTAAAAAATCATCTGTATCAATTATAATAGCTGGAAGATTTTCCCAATATATATCTTTTTCTCTTTCGTTATTAAAATTATAATATCCTGCTTCAATAGCTTCATCAAAAAGTTCTCCATGAATATGATATAAAGCATTACCAATCATATATATTTTCTTTTGTTCATCAATAAGAACTCTTAATGATGTCATTTTTTTCTGTAATTTTAAAATATCATACATATTATTTGTAATATATATTGGAGATTCTTTTGTTTCTATAACATTCATTGATTCATATATATTATTTGAATCAGGATTCCATGTTCCAACATTTTTAACAGATTTAATTTGCTTTGGATTAAATACTACTATTTCTGTTCCAGCCCAAATACTATCATAACCATTTTTTTGTAACATTTGAGCAAATTGTTTATTACGTTGTCTCATACAAACATTATATATTTGTTTTAATGATTTTAATAAATTACCAAAATCATTATATATAAATTGAGTCATAGCATCTTTTTCATCTAATACCATATGTGGGTCTGTTGAATATGTTTTATCTTTATATTGTAAATGATAAACTGTTGTTGGATATGTTCGTCCATTTTCAATAACTGTTGTTTTTTCTTCTTGAATTTTTGTATTATTAAAAATATTTTCTAATTCATGAACTATATTTAATTCATCTTCTGTTAATAAATTGTATTCTTCATATTTTTTAACAATAGCATATGCTTCTTCAGTGATAGAATATTTATAATGTTCACGGTCAAACATAAATGGATTTTCCATTTTTAAATAAACAGCATAATGATTTTTTCCATATTGACTAGCTATACTTTTATGTGTTGAAAAATAAATACCATAACCATAAAATCCAAAATCACGAGAACCAACTTTATTAATATCAAATTCATTAAATTTATTTGGAGAATTATGATAAGCAATTAAAGGATTACCTCTACTGTTTTTATATACACTATTACCAAACCATTTCCAAAAAGCATCATTAAATTTAGGTTCTTTTTCAGATTCTTTTAACAAAAAACCATATTTTTTTAATCTAAATGGTGTTAATTCATTGGTATATTTAAAAAATTTATTAAATTCATATATAGCACGATTTTTATTATAATCATATGTTTTAGTATATATATTTTTACCGTCAATTATTTCAAATGTAGAACTATTATTATTTTCATATAAATTGATTGTGATATAATTATTATTAAATGAGGATTTACGACAATTTGATTCTAATAATATAGATGAAGAAAAATTTATTGGTTCTAAATTTTCTTTTACTTCTTTTTTACTGACCCAATTTATGATATTTGTTTCTTTATCTTTTAATAAAAAATTATCAGAATCGAAATTTTCGATAACAAATATTTTATTACCAAATCTAATAGTATTACCTTTTTTCACCATTTTAATTGACTTTTCCTAAAAAATGTTATATAAATTATTTATAATAATAAGGATGTATAATAATGCCAAAATGTATTTTTTGTAACAAAGTATTAAAAACCGAAAAAGGTTTTCAAAATCATATGTGTGAGAAAAAAAGACGATATGTTGAGTTTGATGAAGTCGCATATCGTGTATGGCTTATGATATCTAATATATTTAGAATCAATATTCCAAAAAATGATGAAAAGAAAAAAATGGCATTTATAAATGATACATTCTATAATAAAATTATAGATTTTACAAAATGGGTATTAGAAGTAAATGTTATAAATTTATTTGAATATATTTCATTTTTGAAAAATCATGATATTAAAATAGATTCTTGGAAAGACAGTCGTGTATATCATTGTTGGTTATATGAATTTATTCATAAAGAACCAGAAGCTATTGCTATAAAAAGAAGTGCCGATTATTTAGATGCTTTAAATCTAACACTTGACAATATTTCTTCAAATCGTTTATTTTTATCTTTAAAATACGGAAATATTAGTTATAAATATCTCAATCATTGTGGATTTAATGCTCGTGAAAAACTTGATGATTCGCAATGGGTTGAAGTTAGAGCATTATTAATGGACGACCAATTCCAAGGTATTAATTTATCATTAGGAAATTGATATGACATATATTATACCAGATTTGGATATAGATATATCACAAAAATCAAGAGAAGATATGTTAGAAAAACTACATCATATACCTGCTTCAAAAATAAATGAAAAAGGTATATTTCCGCATGGTGTTGGAATATATATGTGTGATATTCCACAAGATAGAATATCTGGTTTAGCTTCAATAGATTATAAACACGCAGAAGAAGATTTAGGATATATTAAAATAGATTTCTTACATAATACTGTTTATGATGATTTTAATTCTCGTAATGAAATTATTGATAGTTTAAATAAAGAACCAAATTGGGGTTTATTATATAAAAAAGAAATTGTTGAGAAATTACCACATATTAATAATTATTATACATTATTAAATCAATTACCTTTAATTGATTCTGTTGAAAAACTTGCGATGTTTATAGCCATTATTCGTCCAGGAAAAAAATATTTAATAGACGATGTTTTGAAAAATGGTTGGGAATCTATTATAGATAAAATATGGTTAAAAGAAAATAACGGTTACCAATACAAAAAATCTCATGCCATAGCTTATGCTCTATCAATTATTGTAGCTATGAGTAAATTTAATTAATTTTTTAGTTGACAATAAATTTATTTGATATATTATCTATTCATAAGTTGAAATCAATTATATGAAAGATAAAACAATGGTTAAAGGCTATAAAATTATTGATGTTAAACCTGATGAAGAATTCAAAGATGATTACCGCCGTTCTGGTGATAACAAATCTGTTAAAAAATGGTTAAACATTACCACAAAAAAGTTCGTTTTGCTGTTAAAAAAGAAATCAAAGAAATTGCTTTTGCTTAATACTAATTTCTATACAATATTTCTGAAATATTGCCACGGAAATTAGCAGATTTTAAAGTATATTTAAATCTTACCCATAAGCAATTTAATTCATTATTGAATTGAAATGTTTCTTCTTTTACTTTATTTTCATCTGTATATTCTTTTTCATCAATTACAAACCAATCTGATTCAGTATCTAATGGATTTGGTTCCATAGAACCTTCCATTGTTATTTTACCTAAGAAATAATCTTCTACAGTTATTGAAGCGGTATGATATTGAGTTTCATCGGCTTTTAATCTTGATGAAACATAATAATCATATCGTTGTCCATCTTCTTTATTGATATAAAAATTATGTAAAAATTCTTGTGGATTTAATTTAATAGATGGTTTAAATACATCCATAACACCATCAACAACTTCTATATGGAAAACTGGATTCCAATCAGTTCCTGAATATAATAAATCTTCGTTACCTTCTAAATCTTTTGCATATACTGTTGCTGTATATGTTGATGGTTCAAAATCTCTCATTTCTGATTCAGAAAAAATAACTTCATATAAACCTTTGTATGCATCTAAACACCAAAATTTTTTAGTTATTTTGGTGTTTAATTTTTGATTAATTATATTTAAGAATATTTCTTTATCTCTTAATGGGTATGCTTTTCTATCATGGTCTCTTATTGAAAATTGAATTTTGTTCTCAATACCTTTAAATAATTTAATATCTTTATTATACATTGGTAAATTCATTTTATCTCCATACTTTATTGAAGCTAAATTATAATATACGTTTTTTTTAATATATAAATTAACAACCTGCATTACTATTCCTTATATTATAAAGATATTTATTTGAATAAATATAACAAAAGAGATAGAAAGGCAATTCTATCTCTTTTGGCATCCGTTTCTAAATTATTCTTATTATTTTGATTTTTTAATATAATCTTCAATTAGATTCATATTATTCATATGAATCATATTATATATTGTTTTACCTAACGAATCAATAAAAATTTCATATCCATTTTCACCAAGTTTATCCATTAACATACTATTAAAAGATGTTTCTTCACAAATTCCATGGGCAAGTTCATGATATAATGTTTGAATTTTTAGTTCTTCTGGTAAATTTTTATCAATATACATTGTTAATTTTTCATACCAAATTCTTCCACGATTTCCTTCCCCTAATTCAGCATTAGATTGTGTTGTTAATGAAATATTATAATTAACATTACCAAGTGTTATTGAACTCAATTTTATTCTCCTTATTATGCTATAATATCTTCACATTCGTCAAGAATATCAAGAGTATATTGTTCTGGTAAAACCATGTTAGTTGATTCAGATGGTTGAATAATAAAACCAGTTTTAGTTTTATTATCAAAATATTTGTATATCTCTCCTTCTTCAGCCCATTTATTTAATAAGAAATGAGCATATTTATATGCTTCTATTTTATCTTTTTCAGAAGCAGTTTCTAAAAATTTTGATAATTTAATTTGAGCTTCATGTAAAGCTATATCTTCCATATTAATCGTTAAAAACTTATTTTGTTTACTAAAACGAATTTGTTCAAGCATTTCATGAAGAATCTTACCGATGGTCATTATAAATCTCCTAAAATATTAAGTATAAATTTATTATATTCAAAAAATCAAAAATGTCAAGTATAAATATTTTTATAAAAAATAAGGAAATACAATGAATTTAAAATATCCATATTTGACAGAAATATATAATAAAAAAACAGATGAAAAATTTGTATGTTTAATTCAATCAGTATCTAAAAATTATGTATCTTATTATTATTTAGATAAACTTAAAGCGATGGATAGAGAAAGATTTATAAGATTGGCAGAAAATTGGTGGAAAAATGAACCCATGTTGCCAATTTCAATTTATTATCAAAATATTTTTGACCAATTTGATTATTGTAAGTATCATTTATCCAATAATGATTATTCTATTTTACAAGGTTTTGAAGGGATAAAATTAAAAAACCTTTCTGAAAAAAGAATTAAAAGAAAAATTTTACATTTGGATTAAATGAATGAAAACATATACAATAAAAAAATTTAAATATAAAGATAAAATATTTAAATTTAAAGAACCTCTCAAAATAACTATAGATAATTTTTTATGTTATGATTTAAAAACAAAAGCTGGTGAATTAAGTATTCCGTCAATTAATGATGGATATACTGGTAAAGAAATAAAAAACCCAGATAAAGAAATAAAAAATTATTTAACTTATATTTTTGATGAATTTCTATCAAAAAGTGATGAATCATTATCTAAATCTGATTTAGATTATAAAAATAGATTTATGAAATTACTTGAATTATCTAAATAAATTATAATCGTGTTTTTCCAGTATTTCTAATCCAGAAATTATAATTACCACCTGTATTAAATCCTTTAAATAAAGATGGACGACCATATCTATCATATGTTTGATATATTTGTTGGTTTAATGATATAGCCATGGCAGCTTCTTTATATCTTGGTTTTGGTTTTAAAAATTCTAAAGAATAATCACCACGTTTTGTTGTAACATACCATTTATCTTTATTTTTATTATAATGTAAAGTTCCAACTGGTCTATGCCAACGATTAATATTATCGGATGAACCAGCTAATATTAAAGGTTTAAATGTTATTATAGCATCTAAACAAGCAATATCACCATTATCACCGTAAGAATTATTTAAACCATTGTTTAAATAAATTACTTTGTTACTTGTTTTTTTCCAAGATTCATTTTTACAATATAAATCTTCCAACATTAATGCAGTAGCATATTTACCATTAGATAAAATATAACTTTCAGGTTTTAATGATTGGACTAATTGAGCACCATTTATGAATAATCCATATGTTTCATTAGGAACTGAAAATTCATAATTTTCATCTTCATCTAATAATTTAATAGATGCTTTTAATATCAATGTAGTTTTAAATTGAGCGGTTACCCAAATTCTGACAACATTTTCATCTATTTCTTCAATATTGGCAGAGCCATTACTAATATCCGATGTTTCTCCAAATTGCTCATGCGAAACAGTATTGTTAATTAAATTGGCTTTCATTCTATATCCATAATTATCATCTTGTTCAGATAAAATTAAAGATATATGTCTAATTTCGTTTTTTCTAACATATAAACTAAATGTATATGGAGTTCTTAATTCATTATAAAATAAGTATTCTAAACCATGTTGTGATACTTCTGTTGTAGCAGTTAATTTTGTTGAAGCATTATAAGGAAACATTATGGTTGATTCTTTATTTAAATTACAATTAACTTTATTCCAAGCATTTTGTGTAAAATCTTCTGAATATAAAAAGAAATTATATTTTCTATAATATTTTGCATAATAATCGCCTTTATTACCTAATTCAGGTGTAGGTAATTTTTTTTCACTTTTATATAAAACATTAGATATTTCTTTCCAACTGTTTTCAATTTTTTTATATAATTTTCCATCAGTGGAAGATTTTAACATATCGATTGGATGTAAAAAATTGATTGAATTTTCCATGGTTTTCCTATACTTTAGAGTAAATTATAATAATATTTACCCTTTTGATGAATTATTTTATATATTGACAATATGATTTTTTTAATATAAAAATGGTAAATAGATTTACAACAACTTAAAAAGGTTATATGAGAATATTGAAATTTATTGGGTTTGTTGTTTTATCTTTATGTATCTTTTCATATACCGCTCAATCTGCTAGTCAGACAAAAGCAGTAACAAAAATGGAAAGTAATGTTCAGATAAGTGACCTGCAAACACAAAAGAAAATAACAATATTAAATACTCTTGAAAAAGAAGATTTAATATTAACCGAAGTAAAGAAGTTGAGGAAAGATAAGCAGGAAGATGTGGTATGCCTTGCTTTAAATATGTACCACGAAGCTCGTGGTTCATCGGTGAAAGACCAAATTGCTACTACATATGTTGTTTTTAATAGATATGAAAGTGGTAATTATCCTCTAACTTTGGTGAAAAATGAGCATAATCTCTGCAATATTATATTTGACAGATGGCAATTTTGTTGGACAAATGGTAATATTATACCAAAGCCAAATGTTAAATTGTATGGTGAAAAAATTGCATGGGAAAAAGCACAGCGTTTGGCTTTAGAACTATATAATAATCCAATACATAGACAATTAGCAAAAGAATTCAAATTACAACATTATGTTGTAACACCATTGCTATATGATTCTAAAAGACCAAAATGGATTGATAAAAGACAATTAACAATTCAAATTGGTAAGCATTCATATATGTCTTTAAAAGAAGGAATTATTCATAATAATAAAAATATTGCAAAATATAGTAAAATTATTGATAGAGCATATAATATTATTTTTAATAAAAATATTAAAAACTTGAATCCAAGTATAAGAAAAATTAAGTAAATATCATTAGATATACTTAAAGGATATATATGCTTGAACAATATCAATTTAGAATAGTTCCAAATAGACTATATAGAGTAAGAAAATTAAATAGTTTAGTTGCCAACCAACAAATTGAACCAAACATTATGGTTAATGGTAAAGTCAATATATATGGCTTAAATGCTGATATAGCTCCAACTTTAATTGATGAAATGTGTTTACCAGTAGTTAACCATAATGTTTCTGGTTTTGCTTCTTTTGAAGTTATTCCATCATATATATATTGTCGTGGTGAAGCAACAGATATTATCCTTACAGGTATAGAAGTTTTAGAAGATTTAGGTATTTTGCAAGGATAATAGTATGGTAAAATTATTCCAATATACAAATTATATTGATTATAATGAATTAATTAATAAACCTTTAATTAACAAAGTAGTAGTTGAGGGTGATAAATCATTAGCTGATTATGGTATTCAACCTGCCGGAAATTATGCACACTTAAATGAAAATGGTAAAGTCCCATTAGAAGAAATTGATGATTCTTTATTAGGAAATTTACAATTTCAAGGAGTTTGGGATGCTAAAAATAATAATCCACAATTACCATTAGTTCCATCAAAAAAAGGACAATATTGGGTTGTATCACAAGGTGGAGAAAGATTTGGATTGTCATTTGAAACAGGTGATTGGATAATTGCTACTGATAATTCTTGGCAAAAAATTGATAATTCCGATGCTGTTACTTCCGTTAATGGTAAAATAGGCAATGTAATTTTAACATCTAAAGATATTGACCATAATGGTATAACAGTTGCTAATGCAATAGATTCAAAACAAGATGAATTAACTGCTGGTAAAAATATAAAAATTGAAAACAATGTTATTTCAGCAGAATTTAATACTGCTATTATTGATTATAATTTGACATATAATAAACCATCTATTAACGGTGTTGAGCTTATTAATGCAAAAACTTTAGAAGATTTTGATATTCAGAGAACTATAAAGGCTGGTAAAAATGTTTATTTAACAAAATCCGAAGCCGATAAAATGACTGATACTATTAATGTTTATGAAGCAACAACATCTCGTATGGGTGTTGTTGAAATAGCAACACAAACAGAGGTTAATACAGGTACTGATACTGTTAAACCTGTTACTCCTGCAACATTAAAACCAGTTACTGATAATCTTCATACAAAAATTGATAATGAAATTACTAGAGCACAACAAGCAGAGCAGACTTTACAAGAAAATATTGATAACATTGATGATAAAATTGATGCAGAAGTTAATCGTGCAACACAAGCCGAACAAACATTGGATACAAAAATTGATAATGAAACAGATAGAGCTACTTCTGCTGAACAAACATTGGATACAAAAATTGATAATGAAATAGATAGAGCTACTGCTGCCGAACATACTTTGAATGAGGATATTGTTAATGAAGAAATTAGAGCTAAAAAGGCAGAAGGAGAATTAGCTGCTGATTTATCATTGGAATCAACAAGAGCTCAAAATGCTGAACAAACAATCCAAACAAATTTAACAACTCATACAACAAATACTGAAAACCCACATAATGTTACAAAAGCTCAAGTCGGATTAAGTAATGTTGATAATACTTCTGACGCTGATAAACCCATTTCAACTGCAGTTCAAAACGCTTTAAATTTGAAAGCGAATACAACTGATTTAGCTAATGTAGCAACAAGCGGTTCATATAATGATTTAAGTAATAAACCACAAATTAATTCAATAGAATTAACAGGCAATAAATCATTGGCAGATTTAGGTATTCAACCAACTGGTGATTATGCTCTTAAATCAGAATTACCAGAAAATACTTCGGACTTAACTAATGATTCAGGTTTTATCACAAATCAAGTTAATGATTTAGTTAATTATCCTTTAACATCGTCTTTAGCAACCGTTGCGACCAGCGGTTTATACAACGATTTGTCAGGATTGCCAACTATTCCAACAAAAGTTAGTGATTTAACCAATGATAGTGGATTTGTTACAAATTCTGTAAACAATTTGACAAATTATACTTTGACATCGAATTTAGCTAATGTAGCAACAAGCGGTTCATATAATGATTTAAGTAATCAGCCAACCATTCCAACAAAAGTTAGCGATTTAGATAACGATTCAGGATTTATCACAAATTCTGTAAACAATTTGACAAATTATACTTTGACAACTTCATTGGCAACCGTTGCGACCAGCGGTTTATACAACGATTTGTCAGGATTGCCAACTATTCCTTCTGAATACGTTTTACCAATCGCTACTACAACGGCTTTAGGTGGTGTTAAAATAGATGAAGATACAATTACTATTAATAGTGATGGTGTAATAAGTGTTGCACAAGCAATTTCGGATTTAATTACTCAAGTTGCAAACTTGCAAACTTCAATAACTGAATTAACATCAAGAGTAGAAAATTTAGAACAAGCATAATAATTCTGAATCTAATAAATATTTTTATAAAAATATTTTTATAAGGAAATAAAATGATTCAAGGAACAAAAATTTATAAAGTTAGTATAGCAAACGCCGCTGGTTCTTCTGATACTCGAAAAGGATTTTTAGATAATTTAAAAGTATCAGATTATTCAGATTTTGATATAATGACACAACCTATCGAAAGTGAAACATTGGAACAATACAAAATTAAAGCCCGTGGATTGGTAAGATTTAATCAAATGTGTTTAAATTTACAAAGAGGTTTAGATACATTGGTTGAAGTAACTACTGAAGGAGCAAATCATATAACTCCTCCAACAAAAATGAATTTCAAATTAGTATATACACAAGCTGATGGTTTAATGGTTCAAGTTGATAGTTCAGAATATGCCGATGAAGAAGAAATAGTTAAATTAAGAGATGGTAGAGTATTCTTTATTGGAACAAAAGCTATTAAAAGATTAATTGCTAAAGCATTAGTTGAAGATTTTAATGTTATTGCAAATTATTTTGATAATACAAAAACACCATCTGGTAATCCTTTAGGATGGCAATTAAAAGAATTAGTTGTTGAAGGTCCTTGTGATAGTTATGCAACAGCAGAAGCATTAATTACAGTTGAAGAAATATTAAAAAATTAATTTAAAGGTTAATTATGGCAGTTCAAATACAAATTAGACGTGATACTACACAAAATTGGTATGAAATCAATCCTATATTAGCTAAAGGTGAAATGGGTATTGAATATTTAGATAATGGTAAAACTAAAATAAAAATAGGTAATGGTGTAGATACATATTCTAACTTAGAGTATTTTGCTGACACCATAAATTATTATGATATTATTAATAAACCTCAAATTAATAATATTGAATTAAATGGAAATGTTTCTTTAATTGATTTAGGTATTCAACCAATCGGAAATTATGCTTCATATGAAGATGTTGTTAATGGTTTAGCTTTAAAAGCTGACATTGATAATACATATTCTAAATCTGATGTTGATACATTTTTTAATAATTTATTAAAAATACCAGCTATTGAAGACCAAGAAGGAAAATACTTAAAAGTATTACAAGGTGAAATTGTTTGGTCTGATATTACCGGTGATATAGTATCTGTTGATAAATTAAATGAAGAATTAGATAAAAAAGTTGATAAAATTGATGGATATTCATTAATATCTATATCAGAATTAGAAAGATTAGCTAATGTTTCTAATTATGATGACCAACCTATTAAGGAAGATTTAGAATTATTAAAAGAAGAAGTTGACACAAAAGCATCAATAAATTCATTAGACAATTATGTATTAAAAAATGATTTAACTGATACATTAGATGAATATGCTTTAAAATCTGATATTTCAAGTAAAGCAGAAGCATCAGATTTAATTTCTCACATTTCAAATACATTAAATCCTCATAAAGTAACAAAAGAACAAATAGGATTAGGAAATGTAAACAATACTTCTGATATTAATAAACCTATTTCAATAGCTATGCAAACAGCATTAAATGAAAAACAAGATAATTTAACAACAGGTTATGGTATATCTATTGAAAATAATGTTATTACTAATACAGTTCCAAATGTTCAATCAGATTGGTTGGCAGAAGAAGGTAATGCTGTTATTATTAACAAACCTAATTTAGCAACAGTTGCAATATAATGACTTAGAAGATAAACCAGTTATTCCATCTGAATATGTATTACCTATTGCTTCTTCAAGTCAATTAGGTGGTATTAAAGTTGGTTCTGGATTAAATATATCAGAAACAGATGGTACACTATCAGTTAAAACAGCAATAATAAATTATAATGATTTGGAACACAAACCATCAATCGGCGGTATAACATTAATTGAAGGTCAAACTGCCGAAGATTTGGATTTAGCAACTTCAAAAGCAACACAATCAGCTTTAAATTTAAAAGCTGATAAAGCTGATACATTAGCTGGGTATGGAATTACTGATGCTTATACAAAAGAAGAAGTTGAAGCTAGATTATCATCTGTTTATAAATTTAAAGGTAGTGTTCCAACAATAGACCATTTACCATTAGAAAATAATGTAATCGGTGATGTTTATAATGTTGAAGATACAGGTGCTAATTATGCTTGGGACGGAGATAAATGGGATAAGTTATCTGAAACTATTGATTTAACTCCATATGCTTTAAAATCAACATCGTTAGCTGGGTATGGAATTACTGATGCTTATACAAAAGAAGAAGTTGATGTTAAAATAGCTGAAAAAGATTCATTACCTGCACAAGCTGATAAACAAGGAACATTTTTATCAACAAATGGAACATCTGCTTTTTGGTCAACATTACCAGAAAGTAATGATACAACAAAAGGTATTGTTAAATTAGCTTCTGTTGAAGAATTAAATGAAGGATTAAGTGAATCATCTGTAATAACAGTTAAAAATTTATCTGATAAATTATTATCTAAACAAAATGTATTAACAGCTGGTGAAGGTATATCTATTGTTGATGATACTATTTCAGCAACAATTAACGTTCCTGATAATGTTGTATTATCTGATAATTATGTTAATGCTAAATTATGGAAAGGAACTTTGAGTGAATATAATTCACTACCAGAATATAGTGATGATATAACATATATTATTACCGATGATTATAATATGTCTCCAAGTGGTACAACAAATTATGAAGAATTAGAAAATAAACCTCAAATTAATTCAATAGAATTAAATGGTAATAAAACACTTGAAGAATTAGGTATTCAAGCAAGTGGTGATTATGCTACTAATGAATATGTTAATGCTGAATTAGATAAAAAATTAAATACAAATCAAATTACAAATTGCTTAACTAAAATTCCACAAGATATTAAGATAGAAACATCAGACACGGTATTAACATTAAAATCAGGAAGTAAACCTTACAAGGCTGATAGTAGTTTCTTTACAGTTTCTTCTGATGTTACTCTTGATATTGCTTCTGTTGCTACTGAATATCTTTTAGTGTATGGTGAAGATAACACAATTAAAGCTGTTCCGCCATCTTTATCTTTCAGCCAAGATACAGAGCCATCTAATTCAAGCTATCTATGGTACAACACTACAACCAAAGAAGTTAAGTTTAAAGCTGATTCTGGGGATATTACAGTATGCTCGTTGCCAATCGCAATCATTTATTCTGATAAAACTGTTGAAACATTTAACGGCTTTGGCTATATAGGTAGCACTATCTTTGCTTTACCGGGTGTAGAGGGATTAATACCTAACGGCAGAAATACTGATGGTAGTTTGAACAATATTAAACAAGTTATCAACAATGTTCTTGTATATACACTTGCTGATACTACTACTGGCGAGTTCGTACTGCAAATAATCAAAATTGGACTAGGTATTGTAGATTTAAGTTTATATAAAGAAGTTAATGCCCTTCCAAGTTATACCTCTTTAACTGGTTGGTCTGTCTATTATTTAGTTCCCAAAAACTTTATGTATGTAGGAAATCAAACAACTAATTGGTCTATCCAAGAATCAATGATTTGTGCTTCGTTTACTTGTGAAAACAGTCGCATAACCTCATTCAGTCCTAAGAACGTGTTCCAAGCTGTTGATAGAAACGATACAGAGTGGGTAAGCACTCAAGGAAAGCCTAGCACCAGATATGAAGAATTAACTCTAGAAGCTAGTGGTACTGTTTATACAGCTCCAGCTAATGGGTGGTATACTGCATCGGTAACTCTAAGAGCTACTTCAGCTTCTGAAAATTTTAGTTCACTTGATTTCATTAATTTAACTAGTCAATTAAGAATAAGAAGTGTAGAAGCTAATGTCAATGGACAAATTGGTCATTATATATTCATTCCTTGTAAAAAGGGAGACGCTCTTAGGGTAACATATAAAGGTACAATAGAAGATGAATATTCATTCATCTTTGTTTACGACGAAGGAGTAAAATAATGAGTATAAGACAAGGTAATAAAATAATAGCAGGAAACGTAGATAATACCAATTATACTGCATTATTAAATAAACCTCAAATTAATTCAATAGAATTAAATGGTAATAAAACACTTGAAGAATTAGGTATTCAAGCAAAAGGTGAATATGCTACTAATGAATATGTTAATGCTGAATTAGATAAAAAATTAAATATTATAACATTATCTGCTGATACAGATTTTAATTCCATACATGAAACTGGATTATATAAAGTATCAATAGATGCTAATTCAAGAGATACATTAAATTGTCCTGTTAATACTTCTGTTCGTGGTGAATGGTTTATCGATGTTCATCAACAATTTTTAATGGATTCTTATTTAAAAGAAGCAACTTGGCAATATGCACATTTTAGTGGCAGACCTGAATCAAACTTTGGTTCTGGACAATATATATATGCAAGAAATTTAAATACATATGATGATGAACAATCAAGTTGGACACCATGGTATCAAATTTCTGGTCCTGGATTAAATAAACCAAGTTCAAAATATATTGATATATCATCAAGTGTTACAAATAACGGAACATATGAAGTATTATATAATGGTTATATAGGTATATCTGGTGCAAGTTCTGCTGCCGATGGTTTTATCGGTATGTATATAACAGCATTACCAATACATATGAATGCTAATAGAATAGGTGATAATTTAAGATTATATTTACCTGTTTCAAAAGGTCAAACCGTTACTTTTGAAATTAAAAATGCTACTGTTACTTATGCAAGATTTGTTTATGAAAATTCTGAAGTTCCTATGAATGAAAGATAATTAAAATAGCACTTATTAAAAAGATAAGTGCTATTTTTTTATTCAATAAATATTATTATAAATTATAATATTTAAGGATAAAATTATGGCAACAAAATTACAAATTAGAAATGATTCATCTGAAAATTGGTTAGAAGTTAATCCAATTTTAGATATGGCTGAAATTGGTTATGAAACAACAACTAATAAAATAAAAGTTGGTGATGGAATGACCGCATGGAAAGATTTACCTTATTTAAAAGGAGAATCTTATAACGATACAGCTATCAAACAAGAAATTTCTTCTATTAACACAACATTAGAAGAAAAAGCTGATAAAGAATCAGTATATACAAAAGAAGAAATTGAAGAATTAAAATATATTGATGAAGAAGAATTAGCTTCAAAAAATTATATGGAAAGAAACGAAGCTCTTGATAAATTTAATACAAAAGAAGAAATTCAATTAATGTTAGAACAATATGTTCCAACAGCAAGAACTATTAATTTAAAACCATTGAATGCTAATATTGTTTTAACTGCCGAAGATGTTAATGCTTTACCATCTTCTACATCAATACCAACAAAAGTATCAGATTTAGAAAATGATTCTGGATTTTTATCATCTGTTCCAGCTGAATATGTAACAGAAACTGAATTAAAAGCTAAAGGTTATGCAACTACAAGTGATGTTAATGATATGTTAAATGCTAAAGCAGATAAAGATTCATTAGTATAATGACTTAGAAGATAAACCAGTTATTCCATCTGAATATGTATTACCTATTGCTTCTTCAAGTCAATTAGGTGGTATTAAAGTTGGTTCTGGATTAGCTATATCTGGTGATGGAACTTTAAGTTCAACAACATCTGGTGGAACTACCGATTATACTGCTTTATCTAATAAACCACAAATAAATTCCGTTGAATTAAGTGGTAATAAATCATTAGATGATTTAGGTATTCAAGCAAAAGGTGAATATGCTTTGAAATCTGAATTAGCAAATAAAGCTGATACAAGTGCTATACCTACAAAAGTTTCTCAATTACAAAATGATAGTAATTTCTTAACATCTGTTCCAGCTGAATATGTAACAGAAACTGAATTAAACGAAAAAGGTTTTATAACAGAATCTGAATTAAATGAAACATATGCTACAAAAACTGAATTAGCTGAAAAAGCCGATGTAACAGCTCTTAATGGAAAAGCAAATAAATCAACAACTTTAAATGGTTATGGAATTACAGATGCATACACAAAAACAGAAGCAGATGGCAAATATGCAACAAAAGCACAAGGTACAAAAGCAGATACAGCTGTTCAACCTGCTACATTAGAAGCGTATGTTACTACCGAAACAGCTAATTCAACATATGCTACAAAAGTTGAATTAGGTAATAAAGCTGATACAAGTGCATTAGCTGGAAAAGCAGATAAAGAAACTACATTAGCTGGTTATGGCATTACTGATGCATATACAAAATCAGAAGCTGATGGCAAATATGCAACAAAAGCACAAGGTTCAAAAGCAGATACAGCTGTTCAACCAAGTGCTTTAAGTGCTTATGTAACAACAGAAACTGCCACATCTACTTATGCAACAAAAGCAAGTTTATCTGACTATGCGACAACTTCTGCATTAGAAGCAAAAGCAGATAAAGAAACAACATTAGCTGGTTATGGAATTACAGATGCATACACAAAAGTTACATCAGACGGTAAATATGCTTTAAAAACTGAATTAGCAAATAAAGCCGATACAAGTGCTTTGGCTAATTATACAACAACAGAAGTATTAAATGGTTTACTTGATGATAAAGCCGATACAAGTGCTTTGGCTAATTATGCAACTACTGAATCATTGTCACAATATGCTTTGAAATCAGAATTAACATCATCATTAGCTGGAAAAGCTAATAAATCAACAACATTAGCTGGTTACGGAATTACTGATGCATATACACAAACAGAGATAAATGGTAAATTAGCAAATAAAGCCGATACAAGTGCTTTAAGTGCTTATGCTACAACAGCATCTGTTTCTTCAACATATTTAAGTAAAACAGAAGCTACATCAACTTATGCTACAACTGAAAATATGACCACTGAATTAGATAAAAAAGCTGATAAAACTTCTATTCCAGCTGCAACTTCATTAATGTCTGGAACAGCTCCAACTGTTCAAGATATAGATAGCGGTAGTGTTACTGAAATTTCAGCATTAATAGAAGCTCTTAATGCTATTTTGGCACAATTAAGAACAAGAGGTGTTATTGCATAAATATTATTAAAATACAAAGGATTAAAAAATGTCTAAAAAATTAAATGTAAAATATTTTATTCAAGATACAAGTAGTAATTGGGCTTCTGAAAATCCTAAAATGTCAGAAGGTGTTATTGCTTATGAAACCGATACAAATAAAATAAAACTTTTTGATGGTGAACATTCATTTAGTGAATTATCATATGTTGGTGGAGAAGGTTCTTCTGGTGGAGCTACTGATTATTCTGCATTAACAGGAAAACCACGAATTAATTCTGTTGAATTAAGTGGTAATAAATCATTAGATGATTTAGGAATTCAAGCAAAAGGTGAGTATGCAACAAAAGCACAAGGTGCAAAAGCTGATACAGCTGTTCAACCAAGTGCTTTAAGTGCTTATGCTACAACTGAAGCAATGAATTCAGCATTGGCAAATAAAGCTGATACAAGTGCATTATCTGGAAAAGCTAATAAATCAACAACTTTAAATGGTTATGGCATTACTGATGCATACACAAAAACAGAAGCCGATGGAAAATATGCAACAAAAGCACAAGGTACAAAAGCAGATACGGCTGTTCAACCAGCTACATTAGATGATTATTTAACAACAGCTAATGCTACATCAACTTATTTAAGTAAAACAGCTGCTTCATCTACATATGCAACAAAATCTGAATTAGCTGATAAAGCAGATACAAGTGCTTTAAGTGCTTATGTAACAACAGAAACTGCTTCATCAACTTATGCTACAAAAGCAAGTTTATCTGGCTATGCTACTACTTCTGCATTAGAAGCAAAAGCAGATAAAACAGCTCTTAATGGCAAAGCAGATAAAGAAACCACGTTAGCTGGTTATGGAATTACTGATGCATATACAAAAACAGAAACTGATGGCAAATATGCTACAAAAGCACAAGGTACAAAAGCAGATACAGCTGTTCAACCAAGTGCTTTAAGTGCTTATGTAACAACAGAAACTGCTACATCAACTTATGCAACAAAATCTGAATTGGCTGATAAAGCCGATACAAGTGCATTAGATGATTATTTAACAACAGCTAATGCTACATCAACTTATGCAACAAAAGCAAGTTTATCTGGCTATGCTACAACTTCTGCATTAGATGGTAAAGCTAATAAATCAACAACTTTAAATGGTTATGGAATTACCGATGCTTATACAAAAACAGATGCTGATGGAAAATATGCTTTAAAAACAGCTATTCCAAGTGGTGATAAAATTATGACAGGCACAAAAGCAAGTGCTACTGTTTCTAAACCAGCAGGAGAAGAAGTTGCTCAAGTTAAAACTTCATTAGAAGCATTAATTGATGCATTATCTGCAAGAGGAATTATTACTATTGCTTAATTATAAAAAATATTTTGTATAAATAAAAACACTTGTGATATACTCACAAGTGTTTTTTATTGGAGATGTTAATATGAAAACAATTAAATGGTCAGCTTTAATAACAATGGTAATTTCATTAATAATATCTATTGTTTCAGGATATTGTACCGTAATTGGTATGGGCAAAGTTTTTGCTTCTGCTTCTTTAATAACAATGTGTATTGCAACAGTTATTGAAGTTGGTCGTGTAATATTATTATATGATTTACATCATTTTTGGGATAAATTAAAATTATATCAAAAAATTCCAGGTATATTAATGTTATTAATTGCAATGTCATTATCAGCCATGGGTGTATATGGATTTTTTGCTAATGCTCATTCTGCTAAAGCACAAGAAGTTATTCCTATTGAAATGGTAATAAAACAAAAACAATCAGAAATTGATATTTTAAACAATTCTATAAAAATGAATGAAGAACAATTAAATCAATTTGATGATAAAGCATATTTAAAATATACTGAAATGGGATATGTAACGAAAGCGGTCAATCTTCAAAAAGAACAGCAAAAAATTACAAATAGATTATTTGATGATAATCGTAAAAAAAGAGAAGAAATAACAAAATTAAATCAAGAAATAACAAAATTACAATTAGAAATGGAACAAAAAGTTCCAACATTAGCACACTTAAAATATTATGCCAAATTATTTAATGTTGATGATGAAACAGCAGTAATTATTTTTATTGTAATGATTATGACAGTATTTGATACATTGGCTATGTATTTAATGATTACATCTGATTGGATTTCAAAAATTGAAGATAAACCTATTTTTAATATACAAACAAAAAATAATTATACTAATGAAGATATTAATGAAATTAAAAAAATATTAAATAATTATCAATCAAAAATAATTGAAGTAAATGACGATACACAAATTAAAGAATTAAAAGAAAATATTGAAAAAAATAATCAAATAATAAAACAATTATCTGATAAAACTATCGATTTTACACCTATACTTGAAAAAGTTGATACAATAAAAAAATCATTGAATAATGATGTTTTGATTGAAAAATTAGATGAAATTGAAAATAAAATTAATAAAAATAATATTGATACAACTACATCAAATGATGTATTATTAAATCAAATAATAAATTCAATAGACGAAAATGAATCTATTATTGAAACAGAATATTTTAAGGATTTTATTAAAAAGAATCCTAAAATAAAGGAAGAATTGAAAAAACTATATTATAAAGTTCCATCAGTTCTTAATAAATTAAATAAACTTTAATAAGTGAGGGAAAATGAAAAAATATAATCCAAAAAAATCTGGAACTATCATTTATGTTGAAGGTAATGATACAAATGCTATTAACAAAGCATTAAATCGTCTAAGACATGAGACAGCTCCATTACTTAAAGAATTAAAATTAAAAAGATTTTTTGAATCTAATTCAGAAAAAAGAAGAAGAAAAATGAAAGAAGCTATTTCTCGTGAACGTATGAGACAGCGTAAAGCCGAAATGTTTGGCTAATTATTTGATAAATATATAATGTAGTTGCCAACTACATTTTGAAAACAAACTAATTGAAAACAAACTAATTGAAAACAAATTTAAGGAGAACACAATGGCATTATCTATTGCAGAATTAAGAGCTAAAATTAGCTCATCACAAAAATCAAATTCAAATTACGATTCATCATCTATATTTTCATTTTCAAAATTAAATATTGGAGACCAAATTAGAATCAGATTCGTTGATGACGGCGAACCAAATGATTTCTTTTGGAGAACTCGTTCTACAAGAACATTAAGATTTGATTCTATTAAATTGGCAAATGGAACTATTATGGATAATAGAACATTTGTTAGTGTTCCAGCATTTAATATCAAAAAGGGTGATGTTAATTTATCTAATCTTCCAGAAGATTATTTGTATTACAGTTCTGATGATGTAATCAATCAAAAAATTAAACCTTTATGGGATGGAACAGAAGAAGGAACTAAATTATATAATAAATTTGGAAGAACAGAAAGATATATTTTTCAAGGATTTATTAGAGCAGAAGGTTACGAAACAAAACTTTATAGATTTGTAATTAATAAAGATTTGTTTAATGTAATTTATTCATTTATTACTGATGATGAAATCGAACATACACCATCTGATATGGAACATGGTAGAGATTTTATTCTTAAAGTAACGAAAAAAATTGCTAATATTAACGGTAAACCACAAGAAGTTAAAGATTATTCTACTTCTAAATGGTCAAGTAATGAATCACCATTGACAGAAGTTGAAAAAGCATGGTTAAGTGAAAATAAACCATTTGTTTTGAAAAACTTTATTCCATCAAGACCTACAAAAGAACAAGAAAACGTAATGTTGGAATTGTTCGAAGCATCATATAATTCAGAACCTTATGATGTAGCTCGTTGGGGCAAAATTTTCAAACCAGATAATGTATTCTTTGATGAACAAGGTAACATTAAAGATGTTAAAGGCGGAAAGAATGCTACGACAGTAGCAACTGAAATTCCAACCACTACTCAATATGTTGCTAATGATGTAAATACAATGGCACAACCTGTGGTTAATAATGTTCAACCTAATTTGAATTTTAATCCACAACAAGCTGTTGAATTACAAAATATGATTCAACAAATGGTTAATACAACTCCTCAACAACAAATGACTGCTCCACAGTTAATTGCTCAAAATTCAGAAACAATTTCTGATACTGATACACAAGCAGTTATTAATAATATATTAAATAAATTTAATATTAATCCACAAAACTAACATTATATAGGGGTGTAACCCACCCCTATTTTTATAAATTTATTAATAAGGAGATTTATATGAAACCTATGGATTTAAGTAAATTCAGAAAATCCATTACTAAAACTTTACCATCTATTTCATCCGGATTTCGTGACCCATCATTTTGGATTGATACAGGAAGTTATGTATTAAATTATATAATTTCAGGTGATTTCCATAAAGGTATGCCATTAGATGGTAAATTTAATTTATTAGTTGGACCTTCTGGAACCGGAAAAAGTTTATTAAGTATTGGTGTTATGGGAAAATATTGCCAAGATAATAATGTTCAAATTGTTATTCTTGATACCGAAAATGCTATTGATAAAAAATGGGGTGAAAATTTTGGTTTAGATTTGGAAGATGAATCAAAAATTGTTAGAATTTCTGTTTCATTATTAGATGATATGGCTGCCATTATTTCATCATTTATTGAAGAATATAAAAAAGCATATGATGCTATTCCGTATGAAGAAAGACCAAAAATTTTATTTATAATTGATTCATTGGGTATGGCAACAACATCTGTTGAACAAGAACAATTTGAAAAAGGTGAAATGAAGGGTGATATGGGTAAAAAACCAAAGCAATTATTCTCATTATGCCGTAATTTCTTAGCTTCTTGTTCAGACCAACCTATTGGAGTTTTAGCGACAAACCATACATATGCTTCACAATCTATTTTTAAACCAGAAGATATTATTGCCGGTGGTGGAGCGATGGAATATGCACCATCTATTATTGTAGCATTACAAAAAGCAAAATTAAAAGAAGATGAAAACGGTGTTAAAACTACTGATGTTAAAGGTATTAAAGTAAAAGCTGTTTGTCGTAAAACAAGATATACAAAACCATTCCAAGATGCCGAATGTAATATTCCTTGGGATTCAGGATTAGATAGATACTCTGGTTTATTTGAGCTATTTACAGAAACATTAAAATATAAAGATAGACCAGTAATTATGAAAGAAGGTTCATACTGTGTTTATTATTCTTTGAAAAACGATGAACAGGTTTGGAAAAAATATCGTAAATCTATTACTAATGAAGATTATGATATGATTATGAAAGATTGGGAAGATTGGGAAAATAGCCAAAAATTAGAAAAAGTTATTTCCATAGATACCAATGAAGAAGTAGAATAAAAAGAGGAGAAAAATCTCCTCTTTTTTATTGTTGAAATGAAAATATTTAATTATAATTAGATAAATTATTTTGTAATATTAAAGGAGTTATATATGGAAGAAGAACAACTATATAATATATGGAAAATTTTTTCAACATATATTAGTAATAAAGATTTAACATCTGCTATCGAAGATTTTTTAAATTATTTGTATGAATATGAAATTTGTGATATAAATGAATTGAAAGCTCATGCCGAAGATTGGGATGAAGAAACTGATGAAGTATTTTTAAAATGTATAAAAAGATTCATTAAAGAAAACGAATTAGACTTAGATTATGAGGATTAATAATGTCTGAATATTTAAAATTAATTAAAGATAATGCCAATAATATTTCAAAAGTAATAGAACATTTTGAAGAAGAATATAATTTGGCTAAAAATGAAATGAAAATAAAGGGAAATTTAAATAGAAATATTTCAGAATTGCCATCTTTGTATGAAATGAGATATTCACAATTACAAGAATTAGAAGCAATATTAGAATTTTTTGATATAAAATTAAAAGGGATTCGTTCTTCATTATATCAAAAATATATGAATACTTCTCAAAGAGCATTAAATGCAACCGATATAAAACAATATATTGATGGTGATAAAAATATTGTAGAATTACAATTAATTATTAATGATATTGCATTAATAAGAAATAAATTTATATCTTTATCAAAAGGATTTGAAACTAAAAATTGGCAATTATCAAATTTAGTAAAATTACAATGTGCTGGATTAGATAATATTGAAATATAAAATGTATTTTATTGTGGGGGAAATATGAAAATATATACGCAAGTCCAAAAAAATAAATTTAATACTTATGTTGGTGTTGTTTTAGTTGGAGATAAAGACCAAATTTATATGATGAATGGAAATCAATTACAAACTAATAATGAATTATCAGCACATTTATATGGAATTAAAAGAGCATTAAGTTTTGTTAAATTTAATAAACCTTTACATGCTAATAATGATATAGAATATTATACATCTATTAAAGATGAAAATATTTTAGAATTAAAATCTCTTATTAATAAAGATGAATACATTAATAGATTTTTATCAGAAAAAAATATACAATTAAATATTGAAAAAAGTAAAACAGATTTTGATAATCAAATGAATTTAATTGCACAGCACCAAATTAAATTTTATAATAATACATTTAGAGGAATTGAAAGATAATTATGAAAAAAGTAATAATTGAAAATTGCGTATTGTATCATGGTAATTGTGAAGAAGTAATTAAAGAAATAGAAGATAATTCAGTAACATTAATTCATACTGACCCACCTTATATTATTCACAGTGATGATAATATGGGTGAAATAATGGAAAAGAAAGCTAGAAAATCATATGATAAATTAATTCAAGCTAATATATCAGATGGTTTTAATATCGATTTATTATTTACTGAATTTAAAAGAGTATGTAAAGCTATAAATTATCAAATATGGTGTTCTAAAAAACAATTTATTGATTACTTAATTATGGCAAAAGAAAATAAATGGAATTGGCAAGATATATGCTTATACAGAAATAATGCGTTGCCTAATGTTAGAGGAAAATATCAGGATAAAGATTATTGTGTTCATCTTTGGAAAGGCAGAACATTAACTGGAACATATCATCAGAAAAAAACAGATTATCATTGGAATATAGGTGGTAATAAAGAATGGAATCATCCAGCATTAAAACCATTAGAACCTATTGAAAATATGATTCCTATTGGTTCAGATGAAAATGATATTGTTCTTGACCCATTTATGGGAAGTGGAACAACAGGTGTAGCTTGCATAAAAACAAATAGAAAATTTATTGGTATTGAACAAAATGAAACATATTTTAATATGGCTGTTGAAAGATTATTAAAAGAGGTAGAAAATGTCGGAAATAAAAATATTTAATGAAAATTGTTTTGACACTATTGAAAATTTTAAAAAAGATAATGTTAAAGTAGATATTATTTTAACTTCACCACCATATAATACAGGTCGTCCTTCTAATACCGATAGAAGTCGTGAAAATTATGAAGGAAAGTATGATATTCATATTGATAATATGACACAACAAGAATATTGTGATTGGTGTGTAAAATTATTTAATGAATTTGATAATGTATTGTCAACAAACGGTGTAATTTTATGGAATGTTTCATATGGTTCTGATTGCTCTGTAAATAAAGAAGGCATTGGATTAGTTTGGTTAACAATAGCTGATATTATTAGGAATACTAATTTTGTAACAGCTGATAGAATCATATGGAAAAAAAGAACAGCATTACCAAATAATGCAAGTAAAAATAAATTAACAAGAATTGTTGAAGATGTGTTTGTGTTTTGTCGTAAAAATGAATATAAAACATTTAATTGTAATAAACCTATTTCACAAATTGGAAAAACTGGACAAACATTTTATAAAAATATTTATAATTTTATTGAAGCCCCAAATAATGACGGACCTTGCAAATTAAATAAAGCAACTTATTCTAGCGAGCTTTGCTCTAAATTATTAAATATATATGCTTCTGAAAATTCAATAGTTTATGACCCATTTATGGGAAGTGGAACAACAGGTGTTGCTTGTAAACAATTAAATTTAAATTGCTATGGTAGTGAAATATCTGAAAATCAATGTGAATATGCTATTGATAGAATTAAAAATAGTTAAATACCATAATAAATATATACAGATAATGAAATAAATTGTTATCTGTATAATTTATTTAAGGAGAATTTAATGGGAAGACCTTTAGCTGGTTTTGGATTTTTTAATGCCGAAAAAAGATTCGATGCAGAAACAGAAAATTTTGAAAAAGTAAAAATTCATGCATTTTTAGAACAAGAATATGCTCCTGCTGCTTGGGTAAAAAATACTGACTATAATGTTGGTGATAAAGTAGCACAAGGTGGAAAAAATTATATCTGCAAAACTGCAAATAACCAATCAACTTTCTTAGCAAAAGAAGCTGCTCCTGCTGCTTGGCAAGCTACACATGAATATCAAATTGGTGATAAAGTAACTGAATCTGGTAAACAATATGAATGTACAAAACAACATACTTCTAGTGAAGCATTTGCAACTGATTCAGCTAATTGGAAATCATATACATTAGTTGTATATTGGACAGAATATACATTAGGTGGTGGTGCATTAGAAGATGCTAAAATCATTAAACAAGTTGGTTATAACAAATATTTAGTTGCTGCTGTTGCTGATGAAAATAGACAAGGTGTTGTTATGTTAGTTGACAATACTGAAGCTACTGTTGCTGGAACAGGTTATATTAAAGTTACTAAAATCACTGGAACTGAAACTAAATATGCTAAAAAAATCGTAAGAAATGTAGTTGAAACATTTGATGGCGAAGTTTTAACATACAAATATGATTTAACAGAAGGCGATGATGGTTTCGAAGGTGCATTCTGCAAAGATGAAGAATTAGTTGATTGTTATATTGAAGTTTTATAAAATATAATATTGCTAATAAATTAAAAAAAGTCTATCATAATTTTGATAGACTTTTTTATTTTATAAAGGAAAAAATAATGACAGTAAGAGTTGGAAAATTCGAAAAAATTAGTATTGAACAATGGGAAAAAGATACTGCACATTTATTTACAGATAATGAAAGTGGTAAATCATTTCAATCAACGACATTAAATGATATTATCAAATTACCAACAAGAGCAACTAAAGGCTCGGCTGGATATGATATAGTAACTCCAATTGGAATTTATTTGGAGCCAAACCAATCAATAAAAATTCCAACTGGATTAAAATGTATGGTTGATAATGGTTGGTTTTTAGGTATTTTCCCAAAATCAGGGTTAGGTTTTAAATATTCATTAAGACTTGGTAATTCTATTGGAGTTATTGATGAAGATTATTATAATAATGAAAATAATGAAGGTCATATATGGGTAAAAATTCAAAATGATGGTGATAAAATAATTGATTTAGAGAGAGGAAAAGCATTTTGCCAAGGAATTTTCTTGCCATATGGTATAACTTATGATGATGAAACTGATGGTGAAAGAAAAGGTGGGTTAGGTTCAACTAATAGATAAATAACCATTGACATTTTATAAAATAGTTATTATACTTATCCTAAATAATACAATGTTCCCATAGCTTAATTGGACTAAAGCATTTCGCTACGAACGAAAAGAGTGGGGGTTCGAATCCCTCTGGGAATGCCATTTATTTAGGAAAATATCATGGTTAATATTTATTTAGATGATTGTAGAAAAACACCAGCTATATATGATATTCGTACATATACAGTTGAAGAAACAATTGACCAATTAATAAAAAATAAAGGAAATGTTGAATTTCTTTCATTAGATAATGACCTTGGTGAAGGATTAGCTGAAGGATATAAAGTTTTAGATTGGCTAGAAGAAGAATTTTATATCAATAATTTTCCATTACCAAAAATTATATTGGTTCATTCAGCAAATAGTGCTGCTATGATGAGAATGAATAGTGTTATTAGTAAATTATATAAAGGAGAAAATAAATGAAAAAATTGTGGGGTATTTTACTTTGTATTTTAATGATTTCTGGTTGTGGAAATTCATGGGAAATGACTAAGAAAAATTATCAAAGTGATTATGGTGAATTAAGACGAGAAATTATTATTGTAAATTCATTTACCGGTGAAATTATTTGGAAATATGACGGAATAACATATATTAAAAATTCTTCTGAAGGTGACATTTCAATTCTTTTTTATGAAAATGGTAAGCCTAAAAAAGCAGATTTTATCGGTCAAGGTATTATTGCTACGATGATTGAAAAATAATTGTTGACAATTTATTTTTTTGATATAATATACTCCTATAATCAATATAGGAGTATTTTTCATGTTCAGATTAAAAGATTTAAAAGAAGATTATTTTAGAGATAAAAAAGAATTTCAAAAAGATATTATCTATAATAATAAAGTATATGGAAAAATACATGCGAGAAATTTTAAAGGTTCATTTGTATTAACTGATAAAAAAATGTACACATATATTCACTTGGATATTAATGAACATAATAGAGGTAGAAACGCTCCTATATATGAATTTAAACAATATTTTAATGAAAATACATCATTGGAAGACTTTAAAATTGAATTTGATAAAATTAGTCGTAAATGGGAAAAAATGGCATTATATATTTTAAAATTAGAAGATTGGGAAGATAACGAAGAAACAGAAAATTGTGAGGATTAAATGATAATTATCGATATTATATTTTTCTGTATCTTATATAAATTTATTGAACATATTTTGTATTTAAAGGATTAAAATGATAGTTGTTAATATAATATTAATATATATTTTGTATAAAGTAATTGAATATATTTCTTTGACAAGAAAAAGAAGATATGAAAAATTATTATATTTACGAAAATTAAAACAAAAACAATTAAAAACTAAATGGAATATATATAAATCAGATAGTAATCCAGCTGATTGGAATTATATTTCAAAAACTTTTAATATAGATGATGAAGATATATTTAAAGGTAAAACTTATAAAATTAAGAAAAATAATAAAGAAATTATTATGAATGAATGGTTAAAAAAACAAGATGCTGTAAAAAACATGATTGATTGGTTGGAGAAAGAAAATGAAACTTATTGGAAATTTTAATAAATTTTGCTTGGTTGTTTTGGTTAGTTTTTTAGTAGGTTTTATCGGATATTTTATTTATAATTCCAAAACAGAATATAAAAATGTAAATGGGACTACACAAGAATTTCCGATTGAATTAACAGATGATTATAAAATTACAACTGCTTATTTAGATGAATATGAAATTTCAATTACTCTCGTAAATACAAAAACAGGCGAGGAGTACGAAAGTTCATTACCATCAGAAGATATTGAGGATTTTGTATGTCATATTAAATATTATGATTCAAAAGGTGTTCATGATGTTTATGATTGCTCAACAGAAGATTATACAGTAAAATCTATGATAATTGAATTGGGCAAACAAACGATTGAAGTTATTAATGAGGGGAATTAATTCCCTCATTTTTTATATATAAAACATTAAAACATATGGCTTCTTTCAAATAAATAATCATATACATATAGTTTTAAAAGGTTATTTATTATGGCAAAAAATACAAAACAAATAGCATTAATACAACATAGACGTGGAAAATTGAGTGAATTACCTACTCAATTAAATGAAGCTGAATTAGGATTTGCAACAGATACCAATGAATTGTTTATCGGTAATCCAAATAATCCAGGTTTAATGGAAAGAATTGATTCAAATATATTTCCATATGGTAATGTTCAAATTTTAACAGAATTTACAGAAAATTTGAAAAAAATTACTTATACTTATAAATCTAATACAGATGTTATGGCTCGTTTACCTATTGTTGTTGTCGGAACAGCATCTAATCCAGTTATTGTTCCTAATACATCTTTATATATTAATTCTATTGAAGTAAATTTTGAAGAAAGTTCTTCAATATCAAAAATTGTAGAAATAATTAATAAAACAGAAGGATTAAATGTTAAAGCATTTATTCATAATAATGCTTTTATTGGCTTAATCACAACAGGAACGGAAATAACATTAGAAAATGGTAAAACCTATGGTCAAGGCATAATTGAAAGATTAGGCTTCGGTTCTGATAATTTTTATTCAGTAACTTCATCATTACCACCTGAAAGAACTTTACAAGAAGTTTTAGATGACTATTGTTCAGTTAAAAATTTTGGTGCATTTGGCGATGGTATTGCTGATGATTCTGATGCTGTATTTAATGCAATAGTTGCTTTAAATAAAGCTGGTGATAATCCAAGATATTATAGAACTTTATTTTTCCCAGCTGGTACATATAATATAACCTCAAAAACTTTACCATTACCTTACGGAGCTTATTTAAAAGGTGAAGGAATTGGTAGAACTATTATTAAATCTATTGATTATTTAAATGCTATTATGGCAACTATGGATAGTAATATGAATTTAGGTTCAGTTAATGAATATGGCTTAAATGCTGAAACACCTAAATTTATTACAGTTGAAGATATGACAATAGATGTATCATCTAGTATGGCTTCTTCATTGTTATTATTATCAACTTGTCATAATGTAACATTTAGAAATGTAGAATTTATTGGTAAAGACATTACTAATTTAGTAAGAATTTCCGATAACTTAAATGTTTCAAATTCATCTCATATTATTTTTGATAAATGTATTTTTAATACAGCTGAATCAGCAATTATATCATATGATTCTATTGAACATTTAATTGTTAAAAATTGTATATTTAAAAATGTTAAAAATGAAGCAATTATTTTAAATCCTAATGAAAATGCAAAAATAATTAATAGTATAATAAGTGAAAATATATTTAATAATTGCTCAAATACATCTAAATTAATAATTTCATTGGGTGAAAATACAGAATATGTATCAGTAATTCATAATAAATTTGATGAAGAAGTAACAAATTTTGTTTCTGAAACAAAACCTTACAAAACAGAATCTTCATTAAATTACACTGATATTTTAGATGCAACATTAAGCGATAAAAGATTATTACAATTTAAATTTACACAACCTATTTGGCAATTTATTGATTATTTAATGAATCCAAATGGTGAATACTTATTACAAACTCATTATAATTCTACAATTATTAATGATGAAGAAAGTATCAAACCTGTTGTTAATAGTTTAGTTCTTGAACAAGGTGATGATACAAATGATAATACCGTAACATTAGGTGGTTCTAATCCTATAGAAAATGTTAATATTAATGCTGGTGCTTATGGTGATTTACATTTAGGTAAAAATATTGATTATACAAAATATTTAGGTTGGGAATATGACCGTGAATATAAAGTTGGAACAAGATTAGAACAACAAAATGATAAAACTTTAACTGTATATGAATGTATCAAAGACCATATATCAAGTGATACTATTAGATTAGATAATGTTGAATATTGGCAAGAAATTGGAACATTTACTCCATCAATAGTTTTAAATAAAGATTTAAATTTAAATGGTAATCCAATTAAAGATAATGTTGGTAATATTACTTTTTACACAACAAATGATAATGTATTGATGATTGATAATACTGCTTCTGTTACACCATATGCTGAAAGAATACCACCTTATTTAGATGCTATTCCAAATGTGGATTATGTTAACAGAATTGCACAAACAACAATTAGAGATACAATTAATTATGATATTTTACAACAAAGTCCAACAAATAGAAAAGAAATTGTTTATTTTGACCCTTATATGTATGGCGATTTTATCAATATGAATAAAATTTCTATTAATGTTAGAAGACCATATTATCCAGTAACTGCTAATATTAATGAAAATACACTTGTTTGGAAACCACAATTAAAATATTATGTAGGTGATATCGTTAAATTGTATATGGATAACCCATCTATTCAAGAATTTGAAATGTATATTTCAACATTACAAGAAAATGTATTAAATTGGGTTAAATATGAATATAGTAATATATTAAAACCAACAGAAGATGAATTAGATGGAGATGGAGAACCATTATCATCATTTGGTGTTGACGGTAATTATGCTGTTACATATGGTTCATCGGAAGAAAATTTTGTTAAAACATTATTTGTAAAAGTTGCTGGTAATTGGTATGAAGTTGGTTCAGCTGATTGGGCTAATTTATTTAATTCTTATGCCGTTGGTCAGCCAAATAAAACATATACAGCAAATTCTATTGTATCAATAGATAGTAAAGAAATCACTTTAACAGGAACAACTGTTGATGAAGCTGTTGCAATTATAAATACAGCATTTGCTGATAAAACAGTTGTAGCTTCAAATGTTAACGGAGCATTGAGATTGGATAAAGTTAAAGGTAAATTAGTTTATAATGATATTCAATTTTCAGCTTTTGAAAGTTTAGGATTTCCTATTGATAATAATACAAGTGAATTTATTACAATTCAACCAACATTAGTTTCAACTGTTGATTCAACGATTACTCCTGATAATAATATAGCAAATAGTGTATGGATGAAATTATCTGGTGAAGAATATTATTATGCTTGCACAGAAAATCACATTGCTTCGGATTCATTTGAAGTAGATGCTGGTATGACAGGACAAACAATTCATTGGGCAGAAGTTTATAAAAAAGGTATAAATCCTGAAACACAAGAAGAATTTGATATTCCAGATATTAAATATGTTTCTATTGTTGCTTCAAATAATGTTGATTCTCATAGATTATTATTCGGAAGACAAATAATTGACGTAGCAAAAAGAAATATTAATTCTGTTTATGAAAAAGATTGGGTTCAAGGAACAGAATATAATATAGGTGATAGAGTTGCTTTTAAAGGTCGTTATTATGAATGTCTTAAAGCTCATACAGCTTCAAGTATGTATGATTTAAATACACCAGATTTATGGTTAGCGGTTGCCGAAGAAGGCTACAACTATCACTTTGACTTTGAAAGAAATATCTATAAATTAGATGATGAAGGAAATATAATTCCAGATGACGATTTTATTGTAGATTATAATTTCTCTGGTTATACTTTCTATTTAGAATTATATGATGCAAATGGTAAATTAATACCACAATTTAAAATACCTAATGACGATACATCAGTTGATAATAATATTCAAGTCAATCCATCAGGATATGTTTTAATCACTATTAACTATGTAAGAGGTGAACAAAGTGAAAATCAAACAAATCCTTAATGAAAAATTAGTTAATTCATCTTGGTTACAATCTGTTTCATATTATGGTTTCAGAAACAGATTGTTTCCAGGTGAAGAATTGATTGTTTTTAAAGTTAAAGGAAATCCAAAAGCATATATTGTTAGAGGATTGACTAAAAAAGATTTTAAAGATTGGATTCAATCTCCATCAAAAGGCAAATTTTATCATATATTAAAGAAAAAATTTAATCGTGATTGGTATTTAACAAATCCATTTAGAATCATCAGAAATAATAAAATTTAGTGTTGACAATTAGAAAAAGTTATTATATATTACTTTCATAAAGCAAATCAACTATATGAAAGGTAATCATAATGACATTTTACTTTAATAAAGCAATTTACTCCGATGTTCAATCTTGGAAAGTTTTGAAAATTGATGAAATAAAAGGAGAAGCAACTGTTATTGAAGTTAAAAAAGAACCTCAAAATTTAGAATTTGTTCCGGGTGGTTTTTCAGCAGTATGTGTTAATAACAATTCAGCTTTTATTGATGCTCCCATTGTTGAAGTTAAAGGTGCTAAACCATTTAAAGTTTATAAAAGAAAAGATGGAAAATGGTATAAAAAATGCAATGTTGGTTATTCATTAGATAAAAGAATTGTTGATGTGAATGATATTAAACTTGAAAATAATGAAAAAATAGAAATTACTGATTTCACTATTAATGTTATTAAATTGAAAAAGAATGGACAGCCTAAAGTTTGTTATTCATATTTTGGTGAATTATCCGATAAATGTAAGTATTTTTATGATTACAATTTTTAATATTAAAAATAGGCTTTAAAGCCTATTTTTTTCTTGACAATAATATAAATTGATGTATATTTAAATTATCTTAAATGATTTGACGGAGAAAAAGTAATGACTAAATGTGTTAGACTTTACAGAAATGGTGATGGTCGTGTAGAATTAGCTAAATCTGAAACTAATAATTGGTTTATTAGAAGTTATGAACAAAATAATTATGGTTATGCTTGGACTAAATGGTCTCCGTTAGGATTATTAAAAAGTTTGAAAAGAAAATCATTGACTTGGGAAAATCTTAATGGAAATGAAATTACAACCAAATCTATCGAATTGATTTTTTTCAAAGGTTATTGGAATGTAAAATTATCTGAAAAGGTTGATACAAAAAATAACAGATACAGATTACCTTTTTAATGAAAGATAGAAATATGATTGAAAAATTTCGTGTATGGGATAATATTGAAAACCAATATGTTAATAATATCGGAATAACATCAGATGGTTTATTATTTCAAATAAATGAAAATAAAATTAATTATATTGACAACAATGATAGATTTATCGTAGAATATTATATAGGTAAAAAAGATATCAATGGTAAAGAAATTTACGAAGGTGATATTGTTCAAAGCAATTATTTCGTAATACCAATGAAAGTTATCTATTGTGACGAATATGCTTCATTTAATTTAAAATATCCTCACAATGATGATAATAGATGTTCAGCTGAATTTCATTCGGATGATATTCTTGAAATTGTAGATAACATTCATAAAAAAATTAATTAAAAAAATATTTTTATTTTAATAAATAAAATTAAACAAAGATAAATAAAATTATAAAAAGAACTTTTAAGGAATATTATGTTATATAATTTTGTGAAAATTAGTAATAGAGATTATCAAATGTTTGCCAATAAACCTGCAAGCAAAAGGGTCTATATGTAATTATACAAGATTATAAAGCTAAATTACAAGATAGGCTCTAAGGATAAACTTCTTAGAGTTTTTTTAATAAAAAAGTTCTTGACAATAAAAAATAAATGATGTATAAAATAAACATTGAAAGAAATTGGAAATTATAAATTGAAAAAATCTTTCAAAAAAAATAAAAAAAGTTCTTGACAAACAAAGTTAAATAGTTTATAAAGAACACATAAGGATGAACGAGACCTAACTCACTGAAACCTTATAAAAAAATTCTAAATCACTTAGGGATTACCGGATGACCAAATAGTGTAACAGCAGATTTGGAAGATGGTATGAGAGAGATAGCAAAAACCTCTCACTTTATTTTTTAAAGTAATTATTTAGTTATAATATCCGTAAGGACTTAAATAGCTCGTGTGAAATGAAATACTTGCAAGTGAATAAATAACATTTCTAACATTATCCGTTGGGGTTGGGTAGCAAACTATTTAAGAAGCAATAAATGAAAATGCCCGGTAGCAGAGATGTACATTATGCTATTATTGTTATTATAACTAAATAATTACTTTAAAATGTTTATATAGTGTTTTGGCTGGCAGCATAGTAAATCAAAAAACCAAATGATTTAAAGGTGTAAGTTCGAATCTTACTATAAACATTTTTATATACAATTATTAAATACTATGGGCAGGCTGCGAAGTTGGAGAGTCGCCTGGGTCTGTAAAACCCATCCCTTCGGGGTGAGTGTGTTCGAATCACACCCTGCCCACCATAATGGAGCTTTGGCAGTCATGGTTGATGCGTCTGTCTGAAGAACAGAATAACTCGGTTCGATTCCGAGGGGCTCCACCATTAAATTTTATGGGCCATTAGTTCAGCTGGGAGAACGCCTGCTTTGCAAGCAGGATGTCGTGGGTTCGAGCCCCACATGTGTCCACCATTTTTATGAAGGACTTGAATTTAAGGTTGCTATCAAACGGATAGTATATTATGTTCATATGATTATTAACATCCGTAGTCAGTGTATGGATTGTTTTTATAATATGAATCTCTAATATATGACAACTGTTTAGAAAAAACTTTTAGATGACAATCCTGAATAATCTGTTAAGATATTCTATAATAGTCTTCCATAGTAATGTATGGTGTAACTCCATGCTCCTTCAACAATTTCAATTTTTCAGGGAATAATATAATGAAAAGATATGGTATTTTTAGAGTGGTTAACGACAAACTTTATGGATTTGTTGAAAATTCTTTTTCAATGGGTTGGAATGAGAACTTTGTTAGAGTTTGGAATAAAAAAGAACTTCAATGTTATTTAAGAAAAAAATATGTTGGTTCTTATTACAATAGAGTTTATGATGGTTATAATATTTTCGGCAAATATCCTGATGCATTTGTTGTTAGATTAAATAATAAACAACCTGGAACTTTTAAGAAAAAAATGAATAAAACAGTAGAAATACTTTGGGATGAAAGAACAAAAATTCTTAAAAGGACCGATGAAGAACAAAGAAAAGAATATTTTAGTAAAAAATATCATAGAAGAAATGTTGGGTTTAAAATAATATAATTTTTTAAGAATAGTGATTTAAAGATTTACATAGCAAAGGCTGTTTTTGGTTCGAATCCAAATGGTTATATACCCATATAGCCATAGCTCAATGGTAGAGCAATAATCTTTTAAGTATTCTTTCTTAAAAATAACTCTTGACAATAGAAAATATATAATGTATCTTATTTACATAAATATATTGTAATTATTATTTGAGATTAATTTATGATTAAAGAATGTAAAATACATGGATTTACCGAATAATGAATAAAATTTATTCTGACATAGCTCAGTTGGTTAGAGCGTTCGCCTGTTAAGCGAAGGGTCGTAGGTTCAAGTCCTACTGTCAGAGCCAATTTTAAGGTTACTATGGATAACCTGTACAGATTATTTAGATAATCGTTTTAAAACAAAATAATGAAAGATATTACGGTGCGAAATTCAACAAATTAAGGGAACGATAATTTGTCCGTCAATTGGTTAGGAATTATATTAAGTAATTATATCCATAATTTTTATCAGGATGTAGAGGAGCCTGGCTTATCTCGGTGGCATTGGAAGCCACAGTACGTTGGTTCGAATCCAACCATCCTGACCATTTTTATCGGGTAGTCGCCTAATCTGGTATGGCACTTGCTTTGGGAGCAAGAAAAATTGGCGGTTCAAATCCGTCCTACCCGACCATTATTTAATAAATATATGTATAATCAATAAGTTAAGAGTTGATAAGTCGTGAATAATAGATTTGAAAAAATAGAAAATGAAAAATTTATAGAAATATTTAATATTTCAGAAAGTAAAGGTGAAATTTGTCGTAAATTAAATTTACCAGATAATGGTGCATCCAGACAATATGTTAATAAAATGATTAAAGAACTAAATTTAGATATTCAAACTCTAAAAAATAATCATTTTAATAAATTTCATATAAAAAAGATTTGTCCTGTATGTGGAAAAGAATTCTTTATTAAAAGATATGAGAGAGATAAGGTATGTTGTTCATATTCTTGTGCTAATACTTATTTTCGTAGTGGTGAAAATAATGGAATGTATAAAAGTAGTAATTTAACTGGAAAAACTTCATATATTACAATATGTTTTAGACATCATCCTCATAAATGTTGTGTATGTGAAGAAGAAAAAATAGTTGCGGTTCATCATTATGATGGTAATCATAATAATAATGAAATAAGTAATTTAATTCCTTTATGTCCAACTCATCATTGTTATATTCATTCAAAATATAAAGATGAAATACAAGAACAAGTGGATGAATATAGAAATAAGTTTTTATGTTCCAATAGTTTCTAAACTAGCTAGTAGAATAAAGGATTAATAACCTTTTTGGAACACCAGATAGCCTGTTGACAGAACGATTAATGTGCCGGTCTGCAAAACCGTGCTAAATGGGTTTGACTCCCATACAGGCTTCCAAATTTTTTTAAAAATAACTCTTGACAATAGAAAATATATAATGTATATTACTTACATAAAGAACAAAGAGAGTTATAAAACATTGTGAATAAGAAGTTTTGGTAGTCGGAAATTAGGACTATATCGCAGGAGCAATCCTAATTTCCAACACTAATATTGTGTCCTATGGAATCAATTACCTTTTCGTGGTATAGGATATAAGTAACAATATTATGATATTGTGAAACTAAACATTGATTAAAATGGCAATATGCAAGTTGTATTACAAAAGACGAGAACAGTAAGACAACAAGTGGTTAGTAGAAAGTATCTTCCGAACTATATAATTCTCGGATGTAGATTAGGGAGCTTCCACGGTTAGGGCAATTTATAATCCGTATTTTTAGTCCTCAAACAATATAACTGAAATTCTACTCTTATAAGTGTTAATGTTAAAAAACTACATATATCTTTTCCTTTCGTAATATGTAGTAATCAAGGAGAGGTTTCAATAACCTCTCTATTTACAAAAGCATTACAAGATGTTTTTATATATAGAGAGTTTATTGGGGGTATAGCTCAATGGTTAGAGCTACGGGCTTTTAACCCGCCGATTAGGGTTCGACTCCCTATGCCCTCACCAATTTTTCAATTATTGGGTGTATAGCTCAACTGGTAGAGCCATCGGCTCTTAACCGATAGGTTGTAAGTTCGAGTCTTACTGCACCTACCAAGTTTTTATTCTGACGTAGCTCAATGGCAGAGCGTTTGACTGTTAATCAAAGGGTTGTAGGTTCGACTCCTATCGTCAGAGCCATTTTTTATAAATAGGTCATGTAGCTCAGTCGGTAGAGCAATGGACTGAAAATCCATGTGTCGTTGGTTCAATTCCAACCGTGACCACCATTAAATAAAGTTATTGGAGTGTTAGTTCAGCTGGTCAGAATGCTTGCCTGTCACGCAAGAGGTCGTGGGTTCGAGCCCCATACACTCCGCCATTTTAATACCTCGTTGTAGTCATGGTGACGTTTATACCGTATATAAGATGTCATATGCTCCTCTTATAGGTATGTAAATGCTGTTCGAATCAGCTACGAGGTGCCATTTTTTTATTTATATCTGATAATATATTAGATTAAAAACAGATTACATTAACATTTAATTGGAGAAAGGAAATGAAGAATAAATTTAGTATTGTTATTAAAGCTCCTAAACCAAGAAACTTTGCATTAATTGATGCACAAATTAAAGGTTTAATGAGAACAAAAGTAATTAAAAATAAGAAAAAAGAAAATAAAAAGTTTGACATGAAAAAAGAAATCAGTTATTATACAAGTAATTTAAGAGATTAATTATATAATAACTGATTAAAGTATTCTATGGGTGGGAAACTATACAATATTATTTAAGATATATTTTACTACCAATAAAGTATAACACCAAATAATATATGGAGAAGCGGTTTCTAAATAGTTTGTAAATATTAATGTTGGTAGCATTAGTATTGTATGTGGTTCAACTCCACTCCCACTTACCAAAAGTTAATGGGCATGTAGCTCAATTGGACAGAGTAACAGCCTTCTAAGCTGTAGGTTGTAGGTCCGAGTCCTGCCATGCTCGCCATATTAATGCTCGGTTAGTTCAGCTGGAAGAACACCTCGTTTACACCGAGGGGGTCGGGCGTTCAACTCGCTCACCGGATGCTTAGACCCGAATTTACTCTTGTGGACATCTTAGTTTGGATTTTTATGAATGTAAAATGAAGAATGTTGGGTGGTTGAATCAAGAAATAAGTCATTTGAATCTTATACTAAGACCTACGATGTAGCATTTTTGACTATGTGATTGTTGAAGTATATGTCATTTGAACTATATACTAAGACAAGACAATGAAAGCATATAAATGATATTAGATAGTTTATATATAAGTAATTTAATATAAAAACCGAAAAGAACGGATAATAGATATAATAATATATTCTAATCTATGGTTATTATAAATATTATTGTCGTGTGGTACGTCGAGTTATTGGTGAAAGTCCAATCATCCCAACCAATTTATTTCGGGGTCGTTATAAAATATATAAAGAATTTGGTTTTGATAAAATGTGTAAGCAAATGAATTATAAAAGAAAAAAGAATACATTTTATTGGACAATAAAAAGACATAAATTAATTTAATTCGGGTGTCTTCTAGCGGTAGGAAAGTCGGCTTTGAACTGATTAACGGTGGTCCGAATCCATCCACCCGAGCCAATTTTTAACTTGGGTTTTAACATTTTTATCCCTTTTCCGAAAAAGAAAATGTTAATAGTTGTAATTACAACTCGTTGAGGAATACTATCGTGAAAAAGTATTGGTTTATTGATTGTTTTTTATATGCTTTGGAACTCCCAAAGACCTGAAATCAATAAGGTATAATAAAGCATCTTAATTTAATAATGGGTAAGATTGTAGAATCTCTAATATTAAATTTGAAAGTTTTATTCGTGAATACGGAAACAATGTTAAGTACGTTAATCTTAACAATTTTATGGTGAGTTGGTAGAGTCAGGTTTAATACAGCAGTTTGCTAAACTGTCGCTTCCGAAAGGTTGCCAGAGGTTCAAATCCTCTACTCACCGCCATTAAGTTTCGGAGTATCATGAATGTATAAATATCTTTTAGCTGTCAAAACACCAACTTGGACAAATGATATTATCAATACTTATATTGTTGAATTAGAGAAACCTATTGATGAAGAATTTATATCAAAGTTTCAAGAAGATAATAAAAGAGCAACAATAATTTCTTTTAGTAAATTTGAATAAAAGTATTGACAATAGAAAATATTTAATATATATTACTTATATAAAGGTTAGATGATAGTTTATGTAAAACTTTAATGCCTTGTCATTAAAAATTCGGTTCAAATCCGTGCACTGTAATTTTGAGTCGCTCTCAACCCTTTATAAAAAACTTTAAAAAAGTATTGACAATAAGAAACAAATAAGGTATATATACTTATATAAGGTTGATAACTAGCCTTAAATCAAAATAAGTTATAGTTAGGAAACATCACTATAATATGTTTCGGTTAGAAGTTATCCAAAACTTTAGGTTTATATATTTGCCGTGGAAAAATATATCGTGAGTGATTAGCCAAAGCCATTACGTTAAGATGGTTATCCTAATAGGCTCGTCATCTAATGGTTAGGATACAGCTCTGATAAAGCTGGCATTGCAGTTCGGATGCTTAGACCCGAATTTACTCTTGTGGACATCTTAGTTTGGATTTTTATGAATGTAAAATGAAGAATGTTGGGTGGTTGAATCAAGAAATAAGTCAAATTTCATATACTGAAAAGTTTAAATGATATGTAAAATCAAATGATTACTATATAAGTTGTTGAAGTATATGTCATTTGAACCATATACTAAGACACTAATTCCGAATAGATTTCGTTTTATTTTGTTGAAGTATATGTCATTTGAACCATATACTAAGACCCCTTTTGAGACACTGCGAATTTAAGGCAAGTTGAAGTATATGTCATTTGAACCATATACTAAGACGAAATAACGAGACCCTAGTGTTTTTCTATAGTTGAAGTATATGTCATTTGAACCATATACTAAGACCAAAAAGTTTTTCGACCTCTTTCAATTTATGTTGAAGTATATGTCATTTGAATTATATACTAAGACGCAAGTGCTTCGTAATAGTTATGTGTTTTTGATTGTAGTATATGTCATTTGAATCATATACTAAGACCTTTTTCTTTTCTTTTTGATATTTTTTGAAGTTGAAATATATGTCATTTGAATCATATACTAAAACATAGAACTACTTAAATAAAATGATAAAAAACATCTTGACAATAATAATTAAATAATGTATAAAAAATATATAAGTTATAAAGAAATAGTGAATAAGAATTAAAACAAAAACTCTAATGTCCATTTTTCAATGGTAAGCATATCTGTTCCCTATGTTCCGATAGCAATAATATAATTAGTAACCATAGGCAAGTTTTTAAAAAAGTATTGACAATAATAATTAAATAATGTATAAAAAGTATATAAGAACGAAAGAATAAATAATTAAAGTTAAACCTTCGGTAGTTAAACTGGTTATAACGGGGGTCTTATAAACCTCTATTCTGGGTTCGAGTCCCGGCTGAAGGACCAATGAGTTATAAATAAATTGTAAATATTTTTTAATAGAATAATGGGAGTGTGGTGGAACTGCTATACACTACAGACTTAAAATCTGTCGCTCGTAAGAGATTGAGGGTTGGAATCCCTCCACTCCCACCAATAATTAAGAATAAAATATGGCATATATTTATAAAATAACTAATAAAATTAATAATAAAGTTTATATTGGACAAACAAATTTAACAACAGAATTAAGATTTAAAAAACATTTAAAATCTTGGAAATCTGATGATTGTCCAAAATTATATAGAGCTTTTCGCAAATATGGTAAAGAAAATTTTATTTGTGAAACAATTTGTGAAACTAATAATCCAAATGATGATGAAAAATATTGGATAGAATATTATAATTCTGTTAAACAAGGATATAATGTAAGTTATGGTGGATATGGCGGAACAATTTTGGGAAAAGATATAGAAAAAAATGTTATTGATTTATATAAACATGGTAAATCTATACGTTCCATACATAGAAATACTAATTTATCAAGAGATTATATTAGAACTTGTTTGATTAAATATGATTTGAATAATCTTAAAAAACAAAAATATATTAATTGTGTAGATATAATATCCAATTATAAAGAATTAAGGGAAATTAAATTAGTTGCACAAAAAATGAATATATCTGAAAGAACTATAAGAAAATATTTACAAAATAATAATATTGAAATATATAATCATAAAAATGATAGATATATTTATATTGCATATGATATAAACACTATGAAAGAAATTAAAAGATTTGATAATAGGCAAGAAATAGAACAGTTTCTAAACAGTTCAAATAAAGATATTCTTTCGTGTATAAATAAAGTCATCAATGGTTTTCGAAAATCTTATAAAGGTTATTTTTGGAAAAGAATTGATAAAATATAATATAGCGGGATGTAGCAGTGGTAGCTTATCGGGTTCATGCCCCGATGGTCGGTGGTTCGATTCCATCTCCCGCAACCATTTATGCCGGCATCGACAAGTGGTCTAAGTCGTCTCCCTTTCACGGAGGAGTCACGGGTTCGAATCCCGTTGCTGGTACCAATTTTAAATGGCACGATAGCTTAAATAGTGAAGCGACTGACTCATATTCAGTAGAGTGGGAGTGCAAGTCTCTCTCGTGCTACCAATTTAAGGGTGCTCCGTATGGAGTTATGGGAAAGCTGGATGCCCCTATGTGCAAATAATTGTTATTACAATTAGCAGAATTATGAGTGAACGAAAGAATTTCGTTGCCTTATCTGACAAGGTTAAAGAACAGTTATCCTAATGAAGAATTAGGTTTGATGAAGAATCAGTAAAAAAATTATTAGGGAGAAAAACAATGTACCCATTGGGTATTATTGCAATAGCAACTGTAACCTTTATATGTGGTTATATTATTTTTTAAGAAATTATTATTGACATTTTATTTAATATAGGATATATTAAATACATAAGGAAACGAAAGAGATGAAGTAATTAAGTGAAGAAACTTTCTATCCTTGTTATAATTATATTGTAAATATGAATAATCGTTGTAACTCAAACAATGTCTTGACAGGACATAAGAGTGGGCACTGCATAGGCTGAAAAGTTTATGGTGTCGCTGTGAATAATATGTAGCATAAGGTTGAAATAGCCACGGTGGGCCAACCGTGAGTGACGTAAGAACTGAACAAATCGTTAAAGAATCTGATGTCTGTATTCAGTTGGGAGTAATCAATCTCCCCATCCTTAAGCAAAAGTGAAGCTGACTTTTGTGGATGTGACCGAACAATGTGCATATGAGGGGCTTGTTGGTAGTCAGGAGTCCAACCGATGATTATTTAAATATAATAAGATAAAGAAATTATCTTATTATTCAAACCAATAGCGAAGTAAAGATTTACATAGCATAATATAATTGGAACACACATTGAAATCTTTATAATTATTCTTTGGTTTAAATAATAAGATAATTTAAAGATAGTGATATACAGATTTACATAGTTCGATTCTGTGATTTATTATTCAAAATAAGTGCTAATTTAGGTAGCAAAATCTGTATGGTTTTCTTCTTTATTATAATTTCTTACCGATAGTAAGAATAGGATTTACATAGACCAGACTTTTAATCTGCAATTTAAAATAATCCTATTGAACGTTAGTGGATAAGCATTTGACTTGAAATCAAAGATTGTAGGTTCGATTCCTACTGTAACAACAACTTAACTAAATGTTCTTTCACATTTTAATATATTGACAATTTAATATAATTATTCTATAAATAGAATTATGGAAGGTGTCCGGGTGGTGAGGGAGTGGTCTTGAAAACCATTGGGCTGAAAAGTCTTGCAGGTTCGAATCCTGTGCCTTCCGCCATTATTTATTTAAATAATATTATGCCGACTTGCCAGAACTGGTTGAATGGAACGGATTTGTAATCCGTCGGAGCAATCCCATTGCAGGTTCGAATCCTGTGGTCGGCACCATTTTTTTAATTATTATAGTGCCAAATGATAAAATCTAATTTATTTATAATAATTTTTAGATAAATATAAATAAAATCCTTTAAAAGGAACTATAAATAATGAATATACGTGATGATATAAATTATGAAACAAAACAATTAAAGTGTGGGGTTTGTGGTAAATGGTTTAATCCAAAAAATGATAAGCAATTTTATAATTTAATAAAAAAGTCAAATAAGTATAATAGACCGTTTTATTGTAGTGATGAATGTAAAAGAATTAAAAGAGGGTCTAAATATTTAAATTGTGCAACGTGTGGAAAACCGATTTATGTTATAGCTTCTGCCATTAGAACTAACAATTATTGTTCAAAAGAATGTTATTATAAATCATTAAATGCAAATCAAAATACAAATCAAAATGCAAATCAAAATAAGATATTAAAATGTCAAAATTGTGAAAAAGAATTTGTAAAACGAAAAGGTTCGTTTGGTAAGTTTTGTTCAAAAGAATGTTATAATCAATGGAAACATAAACAAAGTGATAAAATTATTGAGAATAATGAAATAGTATCACATAGAGTATTACGAAATTACTATATTAGACATTATAATAAATGTATGAATCCAAAATGTAAGTGGGATTGGGAAAATAACAATGAAAACAATCCTTCATTAGAATTACATCATATTGACGGCAATCATCATAACAATACATTAGATAATACAATTTTATTATGTCCTAATTGTCACAGTATGACAGATAATTATAAATATAAAAAAAGACATACTTCAACAAGAACATACAGAATTAAATATAGATAAAAAAGTTACATAGGTCAAATATTAAAGCAATGTAAAAAAGCCCAAGGAAATTTCCTTGGGCTTTTTTTATTTAACCTATTGACAACAATATCATTGTATTATATATTATTTTTATAAGGTAATTATGAAAGGATTTATAATGAAGAAGTTGTTTTTGGTATTGTTTTTGGTAATGTTTTCTTTTAATGCAAATGCTATTGTTGTTGTGCCAGTAGCAAAATCAACACCTAAATCATCTCCAAAAGTAGAGGAAGTATCAACCATTGACCAAAGTATTATTGGTAAAGATTTCCATGGTTGTAAAGTTGTTGCTGTAAGAATTACTAATGATTATTTTACAATCATTTGTTATAAGGATGGTAATCTTTATAAAGGTGGTTATAGAATTCAACCTATTGGTAAAATGTTGTGTCCAGGTATGAAAAGTTTTTCTACTGATTGTCAGAATTGGTCACAAGATATTCCATTATTGTTTAAGGAGTAAATTATATGGTAAAATGTTTAGTATATAAAAATATTGAAAAAAATGAATTAACAAATAGTCAAACATATCATGGATATATTGATATTGGTGGAGAACGTTATGTTAAACTTAATGTAATGTGGAATGAAAAATTTAATTGTTTTCAAGATATTGATAAACCATCAGCATTAGGTTCATTATATTCATATGAAGATTTTGCAATTATTACATCTATATTTAATGAAAAGAAAATTATGGATGTAGATTATTAAATAACTCTTGACATTTAATAATATTATTATATAATCCTATTATAAGTTAACGATAATAGGGATTGATAATATGTTGTTTGCTCCGAAAAAAGTTGATGTTCAAGTATTGTTAAACACAGATAACTATATGATTGATTATGAACAAAACCAACTTTATATTGTTGATTTCTTAAATGATGCTGATAAAGTCAATCCCTTTATTCGTAAGTTTTATAATCTCTTTTGCTATAAAGTTCTCAATTCATTAAGAGAAAACAATATTCATTGGAATGTTTTTCCGAAAGATATTGATGTAGTTGATTTTTCTGATAAAGTTCAAAGATATATTTTTTCCTATGAAGATGAAATTCTTGCTAATGAAATCTCTATTGTTAAAGTATTAAGAGAATTCATTTACAAATATGTTGAATCATTACCGTTAAATGATAGAGATACAAATAGAGACATTAGAAATTTAGTTCATGGTCTTTTGATGTTATCTAATGAAGAAATTGATATACTAGATTCTGAAATGCTTTCACAAGCTATCTATGAAATGCCGGAATTATTGTCAATTCCATATAAAGCAAATATGAGTGTAAATTATTTGTTGGTAAATCATTGGCATAAATTGGATAAAGAAAGCAGAGATAATTTAATCTTCAATGCAGTATCAGCTTTTCAAAGATGTGTAATGCAAAATCCGTTCTATGTTAGAAATACAACAGATATGATTACTGCTATGAATGATTATGTCAATGGTCTTTTCCACTTTGTTACCTCTTGTAAATTAACAGCAGATGATTATAAACACTTGTTTGAATCTTTCATTGGTGATTCAATGTGTTCTTATAATCAAGTATCTTTTAACCAATCTTTGTTGAATAAAGATGAAAATATTTTAATCATTGCCTGTATGCTTAAATGCAAATATAAAAATGGTTTTGAAATAATTTTTAAGAAAAGACTTGACAAACACAATGAAATAGAATATATTAACTTATATAACAAATGCTTTGGTTATGATGATTTCATTAACACATTACGCAATCGTATTGCTAAAAATGTTACAGAATAAGAAAGGTTAAACAATGGTTAATTTATGTGATAAAACAGTATTGGCTTTTGATGATAAAGATATGTTAAAAGTCTATAAACTGTTGGCGGAATATAATGTAGATTATGATGAAGTCGGTAGTTATGTTGTATCATATTGCCCAAACTGTGGTGATTATGAATTTTGGGATGGTAGCCATTGTAACCACTGTGGATATAATCTATAAATCATTTATATTAAAATACTTTTTTAATAATGTCAATTCCTCATTTGTAGTAAAATGATTATTGACCAATGTTTGTTCAAGCATTTTGGAATAATTATAATATTGATTATTTTTAATAATTGTGGTATAATTAGATGAATGATTAAATTTAATCATTTCATTATCTTTTATTAAATAATTATTCCTCAATAATTTAGCAACATATTGTCTAACTGTGCTATAAGGTATTTGACAATATTCTGCAAATTGTTTTATATCTGTAATTGGTTTATTGTTAATTATTTCTAATATAAATTTTTCTGTAATAGATAATTCGTTCATTATATTTTCTCCATTATTCAGATTATATAATATTGAAATTATATTTGCAATATTATTATGACAAGATTTGTCAAATCCTAAATGACAAATCTTGTCAAATTTTATCTTGACAAATTTTGTCAAATGTATTATAATTATTGTATGACAAATTTTGTCAAATCGTAAATGACAAAATTTGTCAAATCGTAAATGACAAATCTTGTCAAATTTTATCTTGACAAATTTTGTCAAATGTATTATAATTATTGTATGACAAATTTTGTCAAATTTTATCTTGACAAATTTTGTCAAGAGTGTCTCCTGTTATGACAAATCTTGTCAAATGACAAATCTTGTCAAATGACAAATCTTGTCAAATCTTAGCTGACAAATTTTATCAAAAATACCCTACACAAAATGCTTGACAATTAAAAAATTATAGGCTATAATGATTATAATAAATCATTTGGGGAATAATTTTTTTATTCCAGCATTTTATAAACTATTTTTCGGCATATAGTTTATAGATGATTTTTGTAGCTATGCCATTGTATTTCTATAATTTTTCTTAATTTTTTCCCCAAATGATTTATGCCATTGATTTTATTGAAAAATTATTTTTTAAAAAATATGCGAAAAAATTTTTTGTTAAAAAACTTTTTTTTAAAAAAATAAAAATCGAAAGTAGGGCAAAAATACCCTTATTTTACCATTTTATCCTATATTTTAGTATAATTACATTATTAAATTCTCTTATAAAAATCTTTTTTACCATATTTTATCCCAAAAATAAGCCTTTTTTAGACCACTGTAATAAAAATTATTTTACGACTAGGGTTTACCATATTTTAGCCTTTTTAGCCCCCTATGGGGCTAAAATCGTTTCTAGTAAATTATTCTAATAATTTATTGACATCTATAAAATATAGTGTTATAACTATACACATAGTAAGGAAGCATAGTCCTTAACTTTGGTAGATAATTTACCATAAACGATTGCGGACATCTTAGTTGGATATTATTATAACTAATAATTGAAAATGTTGGGTGGAAGAAACAATAAACGGAGTTTAAAATAATTATTACGAAAACAAGAAAAATAACATATATACAATAACATATAGTATAGAGGTTATAGTATTAGTTATTTTAACAATGTACTATGACGAATACTACAATCCAAGCTGTTATAGTATTAGTTATTTTGATGATGTACTATGACTGATTATTTGATTACCTTTGTTAATTAAAAGTTGTAGTATTAGTTATTTTGATGATGTACTATGACGAAGACGACAATTCAAGCTGTTATAGTATTAGTTATTTTAACAATGTATTATGACTTGAGGAAATTTATAAATGAAAGTTGCATACAAATATAGAATTTATCCAAATAAAGAACAAGAAAAACAATTAATGAATATATTGAGTTCTTATAACTTAATGTATAATATTGCCGTTGATATTGTTAAAACTTATATTGTTCGTGAGCAAAGAAAGAATCAATCTTTTAGTACCAATATAAAAGATGAAGATGGCAAAATTATTATTGATGAAAAAACAGGAGAACCTAAGAAATTTCCTAAATATAAATTTCCATCAAAATTTAATATTGTAAAAATGATTTATCACTTAAAAGATGAAGAAGATTGTGAATATTGGAATTATGTTACATCTGAATATGTATTAAATAATAAAGAAGTGATTAAGGAAAAATTAAGATTGCTTCCAGCTAATTGTTTTAATTATATTGCTGTTGCTTTGAGAACAGCCATTGACCAAAAGTTTAATAAAAAGGTTGCTAAGAGAAGTAAAAATAAAAAAGTTAGAACATTTACTATCGATGGTATTGAAGAAGTTGATAGAACTAATTTATTCTTTCATAAATTTAATTGGAGAGATTGCAAATATACTTATCAATGTCAACATCAATCAGCATTAAAAGTAGGAGAAGGGAAGAAAGCATATTTTAACATTATGAAAGTTGGAATTGCTAAAATGATTTATCATAGACCAATTCCAATGGGTAGTAAGTTTGATGCTGTAACAATATCAAGAGTTAATAACGAATGGTATGTTGCTTTGGGTGGATTGGAATTACCTACACCTGACGTTATTAATAAAGATGATGTTAAATCTAGTGTTGGTATTGATATTAATACTGATAATTATATTGTTACATCTGATAATGAAACATTTAAAAATCCTATTGAAAAAATTAAAAAATTGAAAAAAGCTATTAAAAGAATGCAAAGAAGATGTGGAGAAAATAAAAAAGATGCTGTAACAAAGTCAAAAAGAGATTATAAAAGTAATAACTTTAAAAAATATCTTTTGAAAAAATCTAAAAAAGAATTGAAAGTTGTTCGTATTAAAAAAGAAATGTTGAATAATACTACATCTTATTTGACTCATAAATATGATGTTATTTTTACTGAAAATTTAAATGTTAAAGCTATGCAAAAATTTAACGGTAAAATGACTCAAAAAAATAATTTTTATGAATTGTTTAGACAACTTGATTATAAAGCATTAAAAGTAGGAAAAATTATTCATAAAGTTGATAGATTTTATGCTTCATCTCAAATATGTTCTAAGTGTGGAAAAGTTCATCCAGAGATGAAAAAGCTATCTAAAAGAGTTTTTAGATGCGAATGTGGTAATATTATGGCAAGAGATTTAAATGCTGCTATTAATATTAAAAACGAAGGTATTAAATCATTATATAATGGAGAATAATAAATGTTGAATAAAATTATAGATACTGTTGTATCATTGGTTAATCATATCTTTCATACTGCCGTTGAACTTATTTGTGAAACATATGAAGATATTACTATATTCTTTGCTATGATTGCTGAATACTTTAAATCAAGTGAGATTAAACCTTACTCTAAGTTTTTCATTGGATTTAGTATTTTTATAGGTATGTGTGGTTCATCAATATTAGATATTATTGGTATTTGGTTTATTGGTTTTATTGGTGGATTTGTTGGTGCTTTTATTATTTTAATTATCCAACTAATTTACGAATTAATTAAAGAAAAAAGAGTTGACAAAGAATAATATAATGCTATAATTATCCCATAATAAACATTGTGGGAGAAAGAGTTATGAAATATGGTTATGGTGTAGAGATAATTCAATCATTAGATTATTATGATGCTCCTGAAGAAGAATTTGGAAGTTGGAGTGAATCATATAGTAACTCTTTTTCTAGGGTTTATAAGACCAAAGAATATCCTGATATAGTATCTGATTTAGATATTAAAGTAGGAGAAAAATGTTATGTTGTTTGGGCTGTATGGTCATCTGGTAATTCATTTGGTTGGTCAGAAGGATATGGTTCAGAAGCTATCGGTATCTTTAAAGATAAAGAAGCTGCCGATGAATTGGTTAGTGCATTAGAAAGAAGTGCATATCATTCAGATGGAGAAGATAAGTATAGTTTCTATTGTAAAACTTCCGATGGACAAGTATTTGATATTAAATGTGTTCCTTGGTCTGGATATTTTGAGCATTTAGATTGTATTAACTGTGATGAAACTTATATGGAAAAATAAAGATGGAATTATTTTATATTATTGGTTGTTTATTAGCATTTTTGGTAGGCTGTTTTTATTTTAAATGGCAATATGATACTTGGTCTTCATTGATATTTAAATATTCTACTGTTGAATTATTCATTAATATTATATTTAATAGTATTATTGTTGCCATTTTTTCTTGGATTGGTCTAATCATTATGCTATTAGTTTGGAGTTTGGAAGAATATGAAGATTCTAAGATTAAGTAGAAATGCTATAGTAGGGATTATTGCATATATTATATCAAGTATTCATGATTTCTATTGCAAGCATTATGGAAAAGGTTGGGTTTATATTCCTTGGAAAATGACTTTAAAAGAACATATAGATAATGTAAAGGATTATTATGAAACTAGGGTTAGATAAAGAACAATTATCTGTTTTTGAAATTATTGGCATATTTGTTTTTATTGTTGCTTTTTTTATTTTGCTATGTATTCCAGGTTGTCAAATGTCAAATATGAAAAGAAATCAAATAAGAAACGAATGCCAACATGAATTAATTAATGATTTATGTAATAAAAGTAATGGACAATATGATTTTTGTCATTTAGATAAAACCATTTATAGTTATTCATTGAAAGAAGGATATAAAACAAATGATTGATAAATTTTTATTAAAATTAATGAGTAAAGTTGTTTTATTTTTAGAATTTATTTTTATTCTATGCGGTTTATTCTTTGGTCTTAATAGTTTATTAATATTATTGTTTTTCGTTATCTTTTTATATTATATTAAAATTGGTAACAGAGAAATGGATAAAGAAGATGTGGTTGGAAGAATTAATAGTGATGATATTCAATCTGAAAAGTAGGATTGAACAATTAGAAAATGAAATTAAATTATTAAAAGCGGATAAAGATGGAAATTAAATTATATAATGGTAATTGTTTAGATTTAATGAATCAAATAGAAGATAAATCTATTGATATGATTTTATGTGATTTGCCTTACGGTTCTACACAACATAATAAAGATGTTCAAATACCATTTAAACCTTTATGGGAACAATATGAAAGAATAATTAAAGATAATGGAGTTATCGCTTTATTTGGTCAAGGATTATTTTATGTTGATTTAGTTAATTCGAATAGAAAACTATTTCGTTATGATTTAGTTTGGGATAAAGTTTTAACATCTGGATTCTTAAATGCTAATCGTATGCCATTAAGACAACATGAACAAATAGCTATCTTTTATAAAAAACTTCCGATATATAATCCTCAAATGACTGAAGGACAACCTTTACATAGTAAAGGAAAATTGTATTTAACTAAATCTTTAAAAAATCAAAATTATGGTTATTTTGAAGCTACAGATGATAGTAGGCAAGGGTCAACTGAAAAATATCCTACTTCAATACTTAAATTTCAAAAACCGCATCCTAGTATTGCTAAGCATAGAACAGAGAAAAGTATTCAATGTTTAGAGTGGTTAATTAGAACTTATACAAATGAAGGTGATACAGTTTTAGATAATTGTATGGGTGCTGGCAGTTGCGGATTAGCTTGTAAAAATACAAATAGGAACTTTATTGGTATGGAAATAGACGAACAATATTTTGATATTGCAAGTAGGAGAATAGAAAATGATTAAGAATATTTTTATATCTATTTTATTATTTGTTTTATTTACAAATATATTATTTTTTATCCCTTTATCATTAATATATGCTTTAACATTTTTAATGTGTAAATTATTTGTTGATTTCTTTTGGGTAATAGTTTTAATTTTTATTTTATATAAAATATCAAAAATAATTAAAAAATATGTTGACAAACAGGAATAATAATGATATAAAATATATAGTTTTGATGATAACTTTTATGGAGTATTAAAAATGTTTAATTGGTTCAGACGTTCAGAAGACGAAGATACAGATGATAGATTCACAAAAAGAGATTTTAAGATTACCCTAGTGGTATTTCTAGGAATGCTTGGACTGTGGAGCTTTGGTAATTTCATGTATGATAAAGCTCAATGTGCTTATAAAGGCTATACATATGAAAAAGAAACGAAAAGACCTATCTTTTCTGAATGCTTGATTCAAATGAAAGATGGCTCATATGTTCCTTTGGAAAGATATATCAATCGTGTATTGACTTTCAATGACATCGGTGCTGAAAACTAAATTTTTTTAATTAACCTTTTATTTTATGGAGTGTTGAAATATGAAAACTAATAGAGCAATTAAAGCTGAACCAATTTATACACATGAAGGTGGAAAAGCATCACATATTACTGCTTTTGAGGAATTGTCAAGAGCAACCATGTCTTGCTTGTTATGGGAAGATAATTTCTATGAAAGTGGTGTTTCTATCGCTGATAGAATTACATCATTGACAAAGACTTGTGTCGAAGCAGGACTTTATGATAAAGTTATCGAACTTTTGAAGAAAGTTAAGTTTGATATGAGATTACGTCATTGCCCATTGTGGATGATTGTTGCAATCTATAGAGCTGGTAAAACAGTTTCAAAAAATGTTATTGCATCTATTTTGACACGTCCAGATGATATGGGTGAATTGATTTCATTATACCGTTTGGGTAATGAAAAAGCTCCAATTCCAAATGCTTTCAAGAAAGGTATTTCTATTGCTATGCAAAAATTTGATGACTATCAATTAGCAAAATGGAATAGAAATGCAAAATACAAATTAGTTGATATTGTTAACTTGTGCCACCCACAAGTAACAGAATCAATCGACAAGTTGGTTAAAGGTACATTGCCTACACCAAAAACTTGGGAAGTATTGTTGTCAGCTGCTGGGTCTGATAAAGACAAGAAGAAAGAAGCATGGTTGGATTTGATTAACACTAACAAACTTCCAGATATGGCTTTGTTGAAAAACATTAGAGCTATGTCAGAAGCTGGTGTTGAAAAAGGAACTATTGTTTCTCGTATCAACAATATTAAAAACGGTAAGCTATTGCCTATCGATTACATTAGAGCTGCCCAAACTAACCCATCTATGGAAAATGAATTGGAACAAAAATTCCTAGATTCATTTGCTAAGACAAAAATGGGTGGAAACACAGCTATCCTAGTTGATGTTTCTGGTTCTATGGACGGCGAAAGACTAAAATATGCGTTGACTATGGCGATGATTGGTCGTGAAATGTTTGAAAATGTTGATATCTATTCATTCTCTAATGAAGTTATCAATGTTCCAAACCGTAGAGGATTTGCTTTAGCGGAAGCTATTGATAAATCACAACGTCATAGTGGAACTTATATGTGGAGAGCTATTGACCAAGCAACTTCTGCAAATAAATATGAAAGATTGATTGTTATCACTGATGAACAATCCATGGATAGTGGCAACGGTGGTAAGTTCAAGAATTCTTATATCATTAACGTAGCACCTTACAACAAGGGTGTTGGTTATGAAAACGGAATTAAGCATATCAATGGCTTTTCTGATAAAATCTATGATTATATTCAAGAAATTGAAGCTAGTCAAGAATAATAAATAATACTATAACAGACCCGATAGGCTTCTTACTTAGTATAGCACAATTATCTCTCTGGAATTGACCAGTTGAATATATTAAGAAACCATGGATAACTTAATATATGGGTAGATTTTATATTGTAGTAATTAAATCGCCGAGATACTTAAAAATATCTCGGTGATTTATATTGATTTAAAGGAGAAAAAAATGTTAAATTTAAAAAGTATTTTGAATGATAATATGAGAGTGAAATTTGATTTTTATCGTGATGGTGCTTTGTGGTATTCTACAATAAATGGATTTCAATTTCCTGTTCCTGTTAATACTTTGCATCAATCTACTATTTTAAAAGCAAATGATAAAGCAAGTAATTTTTCATATTATATTAAAAAATATTATAATGAAAATAAAGAAAAATAATAAGGGAATTAAGTATGAAAGTATATTTTAAAGCAGACCAAGTTGATAATAAAACATTTTATGGATATAATATCTATATGAATGATAAACTTACTGATAGCTTATATGGTGTAATGTCTGGAACAAAAGATGAAGTTCTTAATAAAATAACAAAAAATATGCTAATTAAAAATAATTCTGTATTAGCATATGATAAATTATTAACTTTAAAATATGAAAATTTAGATACGACAAAACAAATGATTCATACAATAAAATATGACCAAACTTATCAATCTTATAAGGATAAAAATATATCTTTTATGATTTCTCCATCAGTATTTTTATCTGATAATATTCCTATGCATCAATTAAGTAAAGGAATCGAAAGATATAAAATAATGTATAATTATCAAATTAATAAACACAATAAAACTTTATAATTTTAATTGACATATTTTAATTTTTAATTATAATAGCTCTAAATGATGGAGTTAGAAATATGTTTTGTTATATAATGTCAGTAATAATAATTTTTAGCTTACTGCTGGTGGCAAACAATAGGAGATATTTATGATATTTTTTACTGCTGATTTACATTTTAATCATAAGAATATAATTCAATACAGTAATAGACCGTATTCTTCTGTTCAACAAATGGAAGAAGAAATTATTAAGAATTGGAATAAAACTGTATCTCATAATGATACAGTATATGTATTGGGTGATTTTTGTTTTGGTTGGAATAGTAATAAAATTAAAGAAGTTTTATCAAAATTAAATGGGATTAAACATTTAATCGTTGGAAATCACGATAAAGTTAATCCGCATAAATTATCTAATGAATGGGCTAGTGTCGAACCATATAAAGAAATCAATATTGATAATAAGTATTTGGTTTTAAGTCATTATCCAATTGCAGAATGGAATGGTTGTTGGTATGGTTCAATTCATTTGTATGGTCATTGCCATGGTAAATTTGATTTAGCTTCAGTTACTCAAAACTTACCACATAAAAACACTCGTTGTATGGATGTGGGATTTGATACAAATAATTGCCAATTATGGTCATGGGATGATATCAAAAATAAATTAAATATTGAAAAATAATCTTGACAATAAATTTAAATACTATATACTATCATTGTTAATTGAATGAATCGAAAGGAAAATAAAATGACAGTTGTTAGCTCCGAATTGTTAGATGTAATTTCAATTGTAACAGATGAAGAAAATATCATTACTGATTATAGCGGTCGTGGAATGTATGGTGAAAGATGTTTAGGTATTGTAACACCAAACCAAATGGAGTTAATTGGTTATATGTTGGAAGAAATTAATGACCGTGAAGATTCCAAAGAATTGATTAATGAATTTTCTCAAATGATTAGAAATTGTAGAACTGATAATATGGGTTATAACTATATTCTTTATTTTCCTTATTTTACTGTTGATGGAGATGAATAATGAGATTTTTGTTTATGGCATCTATGCTTCCAATTATTTTTATTGCTATAGTTATTATGGCAACATTGTGTGGTGGCATTAGTGGCTGGATTGTAGGCTGGTTTTTTGGTGATACTATTTTGGGTATTTTAGCACAAATTGGTATTTCTAATGTAAGTATGTTTCAGGTTGGAGCATTTCTTGGATTTGTTGCAAGTTTTTTCAGTAAATCCTTGAAAATTAAAAATGAAAATGAATATTAATTTTGAATAATGAGGGAAAAATGACAGAAGAAGTAAAAGAAAAATTGTTTAGTGAAATTGGTCAAGGTTCAACATGGGTAAGACCTAATACAATGCTTGTATTAAAGAAAAAAGGCATTTCGTATTCAGCGTATTACAATGCTAAAACAAATAAATTTGGTCCTTTGCTTGAAGCTACTATTTATGAAGATAATGAAGTTCCAAATGTAGATGATGCTGAAATAGTTGATTATCGTGAAGTAGTTGGAGTAAAATAATGGAAAATACAATTAACAAGTTGAAACAATTATCTCAATATATTCAAGCAACTAATGATGAATCTGTAATGTCTAAATTAGATAGTGCATTAGATAACATTTCAACATATGATTATTTTGGTACAGAGGGTCAAGTTGACCCTCGTGGTGACCAAAGAGATGCTGAATTTATACCTTATGACCCTGATGATGAAGATTCAGATGGAGAGTATGAATATTTTAGAGTAGAATCTATTCCAATGGCAGTTCAATGTATTAAAGATTTAATTAAAATGCTTAAAGAAGATATGTCAGAAGGAAGAGATTCATCTGAAATGATTGAAAATTCATTTCAAGATTTATTCAATGAATATGGTTTAAATTCTTAAAATTATAATCTGCGAGTGACAGATTTAATCCTAATATTTAGGAATCACTCATTATTTTTATTAAATTTAGGTATATATTATGAATAATATAGAAATTAGTAAGTATTTAAGTTATATTCTTCGTCATAAACCAGAAATTATTAAATTAAAATTAGATAAAGAAGGTTGGGGAGATATACAATATATTATTGATAATTCTGAAATGAAATTATCTTATGATATAATTAAAGAAATTGTTGATACAAATGATAAGAAACGATTTTCTATATCAGAAGATGGTACAAAAATTAGAGCTAATCAAGGTCATACAACAAAAGATGTAGATATACATTTTAAGAAATCTATCCCACCAATTATTTTATATCATGGAACAAAAGAAGAATTTTTTTCCTCTATAATGAAAAAAGGTTTATTGCCTATGGAAAGACAATATGTTCATTTGTCAAATGATATTGAAACAGCTAAAAAAGTTGGTGATAGAAGAAAAGGTAAAACAATTATTTTATCTATTGATGCTAAACAAATGTTAGCAGATGGTATTGAATTTTATATTTCTGATAATAATGTTTGGCTTGTTAAAGAAGTTAATAAAAAATATATTGACATTATTAAATAAAAACTTTATTATAATAATAAATAAAAATACTAATAGGAGTATGGTGAAATGGTTATCATTTTGGTCTCCAAAACCAACGTTCTGGGTTCGAATCCTAGTGCTCCTGCCAATTTATAGTTTAAGTTAGTCTATGCTAACGATTATATAAGTAAGTCTAATACACAGATGATAGGGGTAATCACCCAAAGAGCTAATAGGTGTTTCATTAGGTAAGCTGTGATATCCGAAATGTGGGGGCTATTTAATAATAGCTATATAAGCCTAACTCTACCCAAGGCGAGAACATAGATGAACAAAGCATTATATAATCATAAACTAACTTATGAGGCTTTAGTTTAATAGTAGAATGAAACATTGCCAATGTTTAGACATCGGGGCAGAACCGTTAAGCCGCACCATTTTCTTATGAAAGATAATTCAAAAAAATGTATAAATGTAAAAATTGTAATAAAGAATTTACTGAAAAATATAGTAAATGGTCTAATGGAGATTTTTGTTGTCGTAAATGTGCCAATACTAATAATTCTAAATTAAAAAGAAAAACTATTAATAAAAAATTAAGTTTAAAATTACAAGGTAAAAAATATATTAATGGTAAATTAATAGATATTAAAAAAGAATATTATAAAAATCCTAAAATATGTCCTATTTGTAATAAAATAATTTCTTTTGAAAAAAGAAAATATAAAACTTGTAGTAAAAAGTGCAGGTACAAATTATGTTCTGCTACGTTAAAAGAAACAAAAAACTATGTAATTGGTGGATATGTACCATTTTCTTGTCGTGGTAAACATGGATATTACAAAGGAATTTATTGTGATTCAACTTATGAATTGGCTTATTTAATTTATTGTTTAGACCATAATATTAATATTAAAAGATGTGAAGAAACATTTGAATATGAATACAATGGAAAGAAACATAAATATCATCCTGATTTTGAAGTTAATGGTGAAATTGTTGAAATTAAAAATTATTACAGAGAAATAAATGATATTAAATTAAAATCTGTAAATAAACCAATTAAAATATTGTATTATGATGATTTAATTGATATATTTGAATATATTGCTAATAAATATAATAAAAGATTTACTAAACATAGTAATAATTTTTATGAATTATATGATGCAGGTGTCGTTCAAAAGAAGGACTTCAGTTTTCCAAACTGATAATGGGATGGCAGAATTCCTCACCTGCTCCACTTATAAGTCTGGTGGCAGAATGGCTAATGCAACGGTCTGCAAAACCGTATGTTCGTAAAGAATGACGTGGGTTCGATTCCCACACAGACTTCCAAAATTTTTTATTGACATAATTTGTTTCTTATTGTAATCTCCATTTATATAAATGGAGATTTTTTATTAATTCATATTGGAGAAAAATTAATGTTTAATATTTTTAAGAAAAAAACTAATACTGAAAAAGATAATTTAAATAAAAAAGGTAAATGCTTTTTATGTCCTAATGAAACAGAAGATGAACCTTTATATAATCTTTTTGGTGTAGAAGTTTGTGAAGGTTGCTATCATGATTTAATTAATCATATGGGATATAAAAATATCAATGATTTACTTGATTGTGATAAAGTTCAATTAATGAGATTTTTAAATAAGTTAGCTGAATTAAAAAATAATCATTGACATAATTTATTTTTATTATTATACTGAATAAGTAATTTGAATTTTATATTGATATAACTTAAATTTGGAGAAAAATATATGATTGGATTAGGTATTGTTGCATTGATGGTAATTGCATTGGGTGCATATATGTTGACTTTGCGTGTCGTTGTTCCGACAAATGAAGTTCACATTGTTCAGCGTGGAAATAAAACCATTTCTTATGGTAAAGTTGTTAAAGATGGTGAGGAAAATATTAATGGTAATGTGTATTACAAGTTCCCAGAATGGATGCCATATCTTGGTGTAACTTTTACGACTTTGCCTTTGTCTGTATTTTCTATTAAGTTGGAAAATTATGAAGCATATGATTTGGATAGACTTCCGTTCCTCGTAGATATTATGGCTTATTTCCGTGTTAATGATTCTAATAAAGCTGCATCAAGAATTCAGAACATTATTGAATTGAAAGACCAAATTACTAATATTGTTAAAGGTGCTGTTCGTTCAATTATGGCTAATGCTAAATTGGAAGATATTATGAGTCAGCGTTCAACTTATGGTCAGCAATTTACTGAATCAGTTCGTGAACAACTTAAAGAATGGGGTGTAGTAGCTGTTAAGAATATTGAATTGATGGATGTAAGAGATTCTCGTGATAGCCAAGTAATTGCTAATATTATGGCTAAGAAATCTTCTGAAATTGAAATGCAATCAAGAACTGAAGTTGCTATGAACCAAAAGAAAGCAAGTGAAGCTGAAATTGAAGCTAGACAAGCTGTTCAATTAAAAGAAGAAGAAGCTAAACAGCAAGTTGGTATGAAACAAGCTATTGTAGCTCGTGAAGTAGGTATTGCAAAAGAAAAAGCTGACCAAGATATTAAAGAACAAGCCAAAATTACTAAAGAAAAAGAAATGGAAGTAGTTAAGGTTGCTCAACTTCGTCAAGCTGAAATTAATAAAGAAGCTAACATTGTTAAAGCTGATGAAGTAAAAGCTGTAACAATTAAGAATGCCGAAGCTAATAAAGAACAAATTGAATTGAATGCTATGGCTGAAAAGCGTCAAATTGAATTGAAAGCAGAAGCTGATTTGGCTATGAGTCTTAAAGAAGCTGAAGGTATTGAAGCAAAGGGTAAAGCAGAAGCTGAAGCTAAGAAACTTATGGAATTAGCTCCTGTAAATGCTCAAATTGAATTGGCAAGAGAAATTGGTGATAACCAAGGATATCAAAATTATCTTATTCAACTTGAACAAATCAAAGCTATTTGTGAAGTTGGTATTGAACAAGCTAAAAACTTGGGTAAAGCTGACATTAAGATTAATACAATGTCAAATGATGTTCCAAGTGCTATTAATAAAGTAACCGATATTTTTTCACCACAAGGTGGTTTGAATATCGCTGGGGCTTTGGAATCATTGGCAAGTTCGCCGATTGGAAAGTCTGTAATTGAAAAGATTGTTCCAAACGCAAAAACTTCTTCTAAAAGTCAAAAAGAACTTTTAAAGAATCTTGATAAAATAGATACTAAACTTTAAAAAAAGGAGCTTTAAAGCTCCTTTTTTGTTGACAATAGTTATTTTTATGATATATTACTTACATCAAGTTAATCAATGAAAGGTAATTAAAATGTCTATGTATGGTCAACAAATTGCAGAAACTATTATTCAACAAATGGGTGGTGCTAGTCGTTTGAAAGCTATGGTAGGAGCTAATTCATTTACTTATGGTCCGATTGATTATAGAGGTTTTACTCAACCTTTTATGGCATTTAAATTTAAAATGAATCCTAAAATTAAATCTTTAAGAGTTATTTATGAGGAAGGTAAAGATACTTATGTTATGCAATTTTTAGGCAGAACTGGTAAAGTTCTCAATGAAATTGATGATGTTTATTGTGATGATTTAATCAATATTTTTGAGCAAACTACAGGATTATATTTGAGATTATTTTAATTTAAAGTTATAGTATAGGTATATCACCATTGTCGCCATATCCACATCATAAATTTGACAATGCTTATGAACAATATTATATTTTAATTAATAGAATGATGTGATATATTAGTTTATATAATATTGAAGTTACAAGTATCATTTAAGATACAGATTAAAAGTGATATTATTTTTTATGGAGTTATTATGCTTAAAATTGTTGGAGATTCTTCTGGACAATTATTTGTTGAAAATGATGGTCAAAAAGTTGCAATTATAACGGATGAATACTTTTGGAAAGATTTTATAGATGATTTAAATAATTATAAAATTGCAATGTCTAAACCTTTATCTGCAGAGAAAGTTCGTGAGGTAGCTGAATATATATCTAAAAATATTATGGACAATATTAGGTCATGGGAATTAGAATCTGTAATAACAGATGGTATTACTAAATGCCAAAATGAATACATTGAAAATTATTGTGAGGATTAATTATGAATAAAAGAATTATAGGTATTACAGGATTAGCTGGTTCTGGAAAAGATACAATCGGTGATATTATTACAAATAATTTTAAAGATTGGGAAAAAATGTCATTCGCTTCTCATTTAAAAGATGTTACCGCATTGTTATTTGGTATGGATAGAAAAATGTTAGCTGGTGAAACACCAGAAGATAGAGCAAAAAGAGAACAACCAGATGAATTCTGGTCAAAGAAAATGGGTAAAGATTTTACACCAAGATATGCTTTACAATTTTTAGGAACAAATCTTTTAAGAAATCAATTACATCAAAATATTTGGGTTGATTGCTTAGAAAGAAAAATTTTAAATTCTAAGAAAAATATTGTTATTACTGATGTAAGATTTCCAAATGAAATTGAAATGATTAAAAGTATTGGTGGTGAAATTTGGAGAGTTGAAAGAGGAACATTACCTGATTGGTTTAGAAAAGTAGAATCTTGGAATCAAAATAGAGAAAATCTTGAATATGATATTCCATATTATGTTCCTGAAATTTCAAATATTCATGAATCAGAATGGAAATGGGTAGGATATGATAAACCAACCCACATTTTCGAAAATCATAGTTCAATAAAAGATTTAAGAAATGAAGTATTTAAAGTAATGGAAGAAGATTATAAAATTGAACCATCTATGTATAAAAAATATGAAAAAGATGATGATGTTATGTCGGTTCAAGAATTTATTGAAAATGTTGAATCTGGATGCTTTATTGATTATGATGGTATTGGATATTTAGGTGATGAAAATGGATATTATTTGTCAGAAGATATTATGCCAAGCCAAGTTCAATATTGCAAAGAAAAAATATTAAATAATAGTTTATTCACACATGTTATATGGTTTAATAGGTAATTATGAAAATAAAAATATATAATACGCATTGGAATGATAATTTTGGAATAAAAGATGGATTGTATGACAAAATATGCCATACATTATCTAACACAGAATTATTAAAAAATAAAATTAAATATAATATTCATTATATAAGATGGATTATTCAACCATCTACACATTTAATTGATTACGCATATTCATTTAAAAAAAGATTTTCAGGATATATTCATCCGTTTTTATGGCAAGATGAATTAGAATATTGGATAGTTAAAAAAATATGTGTTGATAATTGGAAAGCATTTAAATATGTTATCAATCCACCTTATAAATTAAAAAAAGAATATTATAATTTACTATTAAATAAAAAATTCCTTAAAAAGAATAATATAGATATATTTTTATATGAATTATATAAACCATCTTGGGATGAAAAAGAACAAGAAATTAAAAATAAAATTAATAGTAGGAGATAATATGAGTAGAACAAGCGAATGGGTTTCATTGGGTCATCCAGATAAAATGGCTGATTATATTAGTGAATATATTTTAGACAGATATTTAGAAGTAGATGATAAAGTTAGATATGCTTTAGAAGTAATGATAAAAAATAATAAGGTTTTTTTAGGTGGTGAAATTACATCTACACATCTATTCTCTAAAGATGAATTATATAATTTTGTCAAAGAAGCTATTAAAGAAATAGGTTATGATGAAAAGTATAATGAAAAATGGAAAGATTATGCTTTTAATATCAATGATTTTACTCTTTCAGCAGAAGTATCGATTCAATCAACTGATATATCTATGGGTGTTAATAATGAAGGTTGGGGAGACCAAGGTATTTTCGTTGGATATGCTGAAAATAATTCAGAAACTAATTACATGCCTGTTGATTTATATTATGCTCGTTTATTAGGAACATACTTATATAATCAAGCAAAAGAAAATAATTTAGGCGGATTAGATATTAAAACACAGATAACAGTTAATGATGAAGATAAAATTACTGATGTTATTGTTGCAATTCCTTGCTTAAGTGATGAAGAAAAAAACTTAATTATAAGTAATATAAACCAATTTTTAAATACACCACAATTTAATACCGACAATGAATTTAGATTAATAGTCAATGGCACAGGAGCATATACATACCATTCATCTATTGGTGATTGTGGAATCACAGGAAGAAAATTAGCTGTTGATTTTTATGGTGGTAATTCACCTATTGGTGGTGGTAGTCCATGGACTAAAGACCCAACAAAAGCGGATTTATCTCTTAATTTGTTGGCAAGAGATGTGGCAGTTAAATATATTTTAACAAGCGATAATCCAAATCTTCATCATATTATTACTAAAACATCATCTTGTATTGGTAAAAATAAATGTATATTTGAAACTAAATTTTATGATAAAAATGGTAATGTTATAGATAAAAGAGAATTTGAATCTAATATTTTACCATCAAAATTAATTCGTGATATGAATTTAAATAAACCTATATATACTACATTGTGCAGAAAAGGAGTATTTTCATATGGAATTTGAAGTCATAAAAGTTAATGTTCCATCAAACCATTAGGTGAAGCTGGGCAAGAATATTTTGATAAAATGTATGGAAATCCATGAATTAGAAGAATTATATACACTTCCTTATATTCATACTGATGATTATTTTATTAAAAAATTTACATTGAATAAATTAGACATTTAGAGGAAATTAAAATGATTACAGATATTATTAGTAACGCTTATAAGCAAGCGATGTTAAATAAAAATGAAGATAGAAAGCGTGTAATTAATACATTGAGAGCGGAAATTAAAAATAAAGAAATTGAATTGAGAAGCTCTCAAAAAGAATTGACAGATGCTGATGTATTATCATTAATTCAAAAACTCATTAAACAAAATAAAGATGCTATTCAAATGTTTGTTGATGGTGGTCGTCAAGATTTAGTTGAAAGAAATGAAATGGAAATTTCAATTCTTGAAGAATTTTTACCAAAACAATTATCCAATGATGAAATTGATAATGTTATTAAGCAAGAAATTGAAAAAAATGGATATAATTCTATGAAAGATATGGGTAAATTGATGGGATATTTTAAATCAAATTACTCTGGACAAGTTGATATGGGTTATGTATCTAAACGTATAAAGGAAATATTAAATGTTTGATATTTGGAATACAAAAAAAGTAAAACCTAAATCTAATACGTCTATTGTTATTAAAGGTAGCGAGATTAATATCGTAGCATATTTTTATCGTGATAAATTATGTACCAATGATATTTCTTGCACTATGGAACAAAAGTGGGATGAAGTTTCTGATGATATTCAATGGGCTTATTTAGATGATTTAGTTAAATGTTCATTAGATTTTGAAACCGTTGTAAAGACATTTTTAAGAGAGAAACCAGAATTCGAAGATTGGATTGATAAAAATTTCTTTTAATTATAAAAAATAATCTATTGACAACTTAATTTATTATATGTATAATATAGTTAATAAATAAAGATACAGATGGTGTCGTTAGCATAATTGGTTAATGCCCCAGATTGTGATTCTGGTTTATGTGAGTTCGAGCCTCATGCGACACCCCAATGGTCTGGTATCCCAACGGCAGAGGAAGCTGACTTAGAATCAGTAAAGTGTGGGTTCAAATCCCACCCAGACTACCAATTTTATTTTAATCAACGGAGATTATTAATGAATAAAAATTTGTGGGTAAAAATTAAAAATTTTAGTATTAATTTTAATCAATTTGCTGTAAAGTTGTTATTTAATGTAACTGTAGCAATTATGGCAACATTTGAAGCCGTCATTGATTATGATACTGCTTACAATAAAAGAGATGAAATTGTAGCTTGGTTAGAAAAATTTAAAAATTAAGCGGAGAGAAATATGTTTAATTGGGAGAATGACATCAAGTAAGTTAACAACTTACAGGAGATGTCATATGAAACATAATCTTAATAAAATTAAATGGATTTATAAAAAATATTCTGGACGTTATACTAATCCATATATTGCATTTTGTAATGAAGAAGAATATTATAAAAAATTAAATGAAGAAGATTTTTATAATATTCATTGGTATCAACACAAAAAGAATTATAATTGTGCCAAAAAACATTATATTAATTGTAAAGAATATGAAAAAGAATATAATATAAATCTTAAATATAATAAAAAAGATTACATATATTTAGATAGATGGATATATGAAGAAAGAGTTTCTAGTTGGTATGAAAGAAATTCATGGAAAAGAAATTCTAAAAGAAACCATCAATGGAAAGAAAATATTAATAAATAATTTAAATAAAAGAGTTTTTAAAATATTATTATGTCAAACTTAATTACTGTGTTTTATGGAAAAGAACGATAGTTTATTTTTTCAGATGTATAAAATACAACATGGAAAGGATTTTAGTTCAAAAGATTGTGTTTTACTAATGGAAAAAGACGTTACTAAAACCAATGAACCTAAATGTCCATTTTGCCAAAGTATTTTAAGTGAAGGTCATACCAAAGATTGTATGATGTATGAATACCCAGAAATATCAATCTGGTGGTTTTTATTACCAATCATGTTAATGTTCGTATTCGGATATGCTTGGTTAAAATGGAAAATAAACGAATACAAAAAGAAAAAATAAGTTCTTGCTAAAATGATTGTCTCATTTATGTGTATTATTGCTTGTGAAAGTGGTAATACACTTTTTTTATGCTTGACATTTTTTATTTTATTAATATAATATAGGTATTAAATCATTAAAGGAATTAATTATATGGTTTATGCAATTGAATTAATTTTTAAAGATATTAAGCAATCGGAATATATTTTTTGTAATTCTGTTGAAGAATTTAAAAATGCTCGTGAACAATTTGAAAATGATGAATTACAATTAAAATTGTATGAATTAAAAGAAGTAAAATTAAATGATTAAAGGATTATATCATTATTTAGATAAAATTAAATTTGAAGAACAAGTAATTCAAAAAGCTAAACAATATCAAAAAGTTTCAGATAATCCTATGTTTAGTGATATGGTTATATTAAATTCATATTTTTCACTGATGAATCAATTATACGAAGAAATTTATAAAGACATTGATAAAAATAAAAAATAAAATATATTTTAACGGAGAAATTAAAATGAGTAATGATAATTTGGGCGAGCGTCTCAAAACTTACGAATCATTAACAACTTCAACAATGTTAATGCCAAGATTACCTGTGTATGCAAGATTAGATGGTAGAGCTTTTCATACTTTTTGTCGTGGCTTAGATAAACCGTTTGATATGGAATTTGTTGGTGTTATGAGAGAAGTTTGTAAAAGTTTGGTTAAGCAAACTAATGCTAAATTGGGATATGTTCAATCTGATGAAATTTCATTGGCTTGGGAAGACCCATCTAAAGCACCATTTGATGGCAGATTGTTTAAATTAACATCTGTATTGGCTTCAATGGCAACAACATCATTTGTATTAAACTGTGTGAACTTTCCAAAATTAAAAGATAAAGTTGAAAAATTGCTCCCTAATTTTGATTGTAGAGTTTTTCAATTACCGAATATGACAGAATTAGCTAATGCTTTTGTATGGAGAGAAAATGATGCAGCAAGAAATGCAGTATCTATGGTTGCCCAAGCTAATTTTAGTCATAAAGAATTACAAGGTAAATCAACATCTGAAATGAATGAAATGTTGTTTACTGAAAAAGGTATTAACTTTAATGACATCAAACCATATTTAAAAAGAGGGTCATACTTCCAAAGAGTAAATGTAATGAAAGTATTGGATGATGAAACATTGTCTAAAATTCCAGTTGAAAAAAGACCAGAAAATAATATGGTAATGAGAACTGAAGTCAGAGAATTACAGTTACCAATAATGAAAAAAGTAGAAAATAAAGTTGAAACATACTTTTATAATGCTGAACCTATAATGTATGGAGATGACTAATGTATAATTGGTATAAGAAATATTTTGCGGAGATTAAATTATGATAGGTAAATGTAAACATTGTGGCTCAAAAATAAATTATGAGTTGACAGATGTTGGAATTGGTTGTATGATACCTCATGGTTGGTGTGAGAACAAAGATTGTCCTACATACGGCTGGGCTACTAATGATATAATTAAAAATAATGAGGAAAAAGATGATGAAGAAATTGATGATGATTGCTGTAATTTTATTGGGTAGTATTTTTTCTTTTGAAGCTAAAGCCAGTAACATTTATGATTTGATTGGAGAAACCATTGATGGTTGTCAAATCATTGATGTTAAACCAAAAAATAGTAATGAGGAAGATTATGTTGTCAACTGTATCATGAAAGATAAGAAAGGTAATCTTCAATTAAAATATTGGTATATCTCGGCTACATATATGGTAGTTGAACAAAAAGATGTATTGAAAAAAATATATACTGAAGAAAAAAGTAAATAATTTTTCTATTGACATTTAAATAAAATATAGTATTATACTCATATAAGGAGATAATGCTATGAAAGATATTGAAAATATTTTTTTAACTTGTTTACCTATTGTTTCATTTATAGGTTTGATAAGCTCGGTTTTTATTACACATAGCAATAATTGGGTTATCTATTTTATTTTAACAGTTTTAACAAGTATAGTATCAACACTAAGAGATTAGGAGAACATATAATGGATATTGAAGATTTTACAAGATTATTACCTCTTTTTGCATTAGGTGTTGCTTTAAAATATTGGTTTTTTACACCAAATATTCCAATGGCTATTATATCTGTTGTTGTTCTTTTTATTACTTGTGTAATAAGTGGTATGTATAATGGTTAAAAGGTATTTAAATGCTGACATGGAATTGTAATATTATAGATATAAAAGATTGTGATATTTTATATCAAGTTAAATATACTCGTCATTGTGATAATTGTGGTCATAATGATAATAAAGAAAGAACCTTTTGTTCAGTAATGAAAAATGGTTCAACATTGGATATTGATAATTGGAGATGTCCAAATTGTGGTTATTTAAATATAACAAAAATAGAAAATAAATAATTTGTTTTTTATACTAATTTATAGTATAAATATTATTAGCTGATAATTATTATTAGCATTTTAAAAGGAGTCAATATGACATTTAAAGAAATTTGGACAACATTTTGTGATAAAACAAAAGAACAAGGTATTAAAGCATGGGAAGGATTAAAACAAGTTTGTTCTTCTTCATTTGATATTTTGAAAAATGCTGTTGTAGGATTTTTCACAGGTATCTATAATTGGCTTGTAGAAGTCATTACAGGTTGTGGTAAAGTTTTAATGGCATTAGTATCATTTGTTTTTATGGCAATTGGTTCCGCTCTCTTTGCAACATTAAAATTATGCTTAGACAAATTGGTTGCTTGGGTTCAAAAATGGTAAAATAAAGGCTTGAAATTTCAAGCCTTTATTTTTTATAAATAAATTCATAATAAAGGAAATATTATGAATTTTTTATTTGCATCAATTTTTGGTTTTATTGAATCAATTTGGAGAAGATGGTATGGCGGTTGGATAGAAGGAACTATGGAAGATAAATTGCCTAAATGGTTATATACATTTTTATCTTCAAGAGGAACTCAAACTGTATTCAATCTTATTGTTTTATTTGCCATTTTTATGCTTAATAATGGATTTTTATTAACTCCATTTTGTCAATGGTTAATAGGTTTAGGTATTAAAGATTGGTTTATAGCAGCAGTTTTATCTATAATAATTCAATTTGAATTTTGGTCAAGAGGACACGGACCTGCTTTTGATGAAGGTCGTGGTGTTCCGACACAAGAAACAATCGATAGATATCAAAAAGTATGGTGGGCATTTATTCCAAATAAATTAATTCCAGAAGCACATTGGTATGGTTTCTTATATGATTTTGTTTGGATGCTTGTAAGATATACTATTGGTTTATTCTTAGTTGTTCCATTCTTATGGTCATTTAATATTTTATGGTTAGGATTAATATCAACAAGTATATATGCCTTTTGTTGGACATTATACGAACGTGAAAATTGGATATTTCCATTAATACCATGGAATATGTGTAATTGTGCAACACAATTAGCAGAATTGTTAATAGGATTTGCTACTGGATTTTGGTTAATATGGTTTTAATTATTGATTTATTATAATAATATCTTTATTATATTAATTAAAGGAGATAAATTAAATGAATTATAAACCTATATATGAATTTTTAGTTTGGGATAATTGTTCAAATAATTGTAAATTTTGTTTTCAACGTAAAAATCCACGCTTATTTAATCATGATGAGCGAAAAATTATTTTAAATGAAGTAATTAATTTTATTAATAGTGATAAATTTATAAAAAATAGTCACATATTAATATGTGGTGGTGAAATTTTTGATAAACCAAATGATTATGATATATTAATGCCATTTTTTAAAAAAATATGTGATTTAATGACTAATAATATTATAGATTTATTATATATTAATACTAACTTAATTTATAAAGATTTAAAACCTTTAACTGATTTTTTAAATTTAATAAAAGAATATAAATTATTTAATAGATTAAAATTTACATCATCATATGATTTAGAAGGTAGATTTAGAAATAAAGATGATGAAAATATAATGCTTAATAATTTATTATTTGTAAAAAAAACATTTACAGATTGTAATATAGTTGTTAATACTATATTAACAAAAAAAGTTTGTAATGATATTTTAAATGATTCATATAATATACAAAATTTTATGAATACTTACCAATGCTGGGTTAATTTAATTCCATATATTATATATGATGAGAATTTATCGGCTTCAAGGAATGATATTTTTAAGGCATTAAAAACTATTAATAATCAATCACCAGGCTATTTACAAAAATATATTCCTAATATGTCTATAGAGCAAGAAAAATGGTTATATTTATATAAAGATAATAAATTTCAATTTTGTTCTTGTAAAATATCCGATTGTGGTCATGCCATTAATTTTAAAAGATATTCCGACAAAGGAACTTGTTTTTGCTGTGATTTAAAAGAAATATTTGAAAATTATGAGGAATAATAATGGAAAGATATGTCGCTCCTAATAAATTTATACAATATCAATTATGGCAAGAATGTAATAATGGTTGTAAATTTTGTTCTGAAAGAAATCAATTTAAAATTGATAAAAAATGGGCATTAAAATTTACATTGGATAAATTAGATAATCCAGAAATATATGATTATGAAGAAGTAGGTATTATTGGTGGTGAAATTTTTGATAATCAATTAGAAGATAAAGAAGTTAGAGATTTATTTTATGAATTGACTAATAAAATAGCTAATATTAAACATTTTAAAAAATTTTATGTTGCAACAAATCTAATATATGATATGGATAAGTATTTGATTCCTTATTTAAATCATTTAAAAAATATAAATTTAATAGATAAAACATTACTTTGCACCTCATATGATTTAAAATATAGATTTCATACAGAAGAAATGAAAAAATTATGGGAAGATAATATGTTAAAATTACATAAAATATTTCCAGAATTATCAACGCATATTGAAACTATTATTACGCAACATTTTATTGATGCGGTTTTATCTGGTAAATTTGATATAAAAGAATTTAGTAAAAAATTTAATTCAAGAGTTGATTATATTGAACCATCTTCAGGCATGTTTTATAATACTAAATTAGATTGTGAAAAAGCGTGTCCAGGATTTTTTCCAACAAAAAATAGTTTTATAAAATTTTTAAAACAGGAAGGTTTACAGAAAAAAAGTATTGATTTAAAATGCTTAATTTCATATCAAATAAGAGCAAGCAGAATTTATCATTTAGATTGTGGAAATTTTGTTTGTTATGAAGATAGAAGAAAACCTGGATTTAGAGTTAAATGTTCCGATAATTCTAAAAAATATGAATTAGGATTTATAGATTCTGATGATTCAATGGAAGATATATGCACCGAATTTTGTGAAATGATTAATGAGGATTAAAATGTATAAAAACCCAAATAAATTTGTTCAAATAGAATTGTGGAAAGATTGTTCTATTGGTTGTAAATTCTGTTGCAATAAAGGTCAACCTAAATCTTTAAAAAAAGATTGTTTAATAGAATCATTAAATATTCTTGACGAACCATCTATGATTGAATTTAATGAAATTGGTTTTATTGGTGGTGAATTTTTTAATGGAGAAATTTCTTCAGATGAAATAAAAAAATTATTTTATGAATTATTTGAAAAAGTTTTTAATATGCACTTTGATAAAATATATATAACAGCAGCATTAATTTATGATTTAAATTTAAATTTGATACCTTTTTTAAATTTTTGTAAGAAATTTGAAAAAATTTCACAAATAATATTATGCACATCTTTTGATACTAAATATAGATTTAAATCATTAGATGACGTTAATTTATGGAAAAATAATATGAAAATATTAAAAAAACAATTTCCTGAATTAAGATTACATACTGAAATAATTTTAACTGAAGCATATATGCAAAGTGTTTTAAAAGATGAATTTAATATCTTAAATTTTGAAAAAGAATTTCAAACTTCTATTGATTATATTGAGCCATCTTCTGGATTATATTATTATGATAAACAAGAATGTGCAAAAGAATTATTAGATTTTTTCCCATTAAAAAAAACATTTTTACAATTTCTTAAAAAAACAACTATTGAAAATAATTTAGTTAATATAGATACTTTATTATCAATGGAATTAAGGTCGAATAGATTATATTATATCGTTAATAATAAGAGATTTATTGCGGATAATAGAAGATTAGGGGATGGTAGATGTGAATTGCCTAACTTTAAAAATAAATATGAAACCGGATTTATAGATTCTGATGAACGAATGATTGACGTTATAAATAATTTTAAAGAATTAATAGGATTTTAATGGCTAATATATTTTTTATTGTATTAACAAATAAATGTAATTTAAACTGTAAACATTGTTATGCTATTCATAACAATGAAAAAATGACTGATGAATTACTTCAAAGAAGTTCCGAATATATAATTTCTCAAATTAATGATTCAGATAAAGATGATTTTTTCATTAATTATTTAGGTGGAGAAGCTGGATTATATAATCAAGATTTAATTGTTAATAGTATTAATGAAATTAAGAAAAAATGTAAAAAAAATATTATTTTTTCTTATCAAAGTAATTTAGTATTTAAAATTACACAGAAACATTTAAATGTATTAAAATTAGTATCAAATGTTAATACATCATACGATTACGGTATTAGATTTCAAAATAATAATCAATATAATTTATGGAGAGATAATATTAATTTACTTAATAATTTAGGTATAAATGTTAGTTTAACAACTGTATTAACGAAACCATTTATCGAATATTTTAATGCAAAATCTTTTGTTAAGTTTATTGAATCATTAAATATTAAAACTGTTGAATTTAATCGTTTATTTAAAACATTAAATGGTGATTTATTAAATAATATAAGAGCTAAAAATAAAGATGTCAATGATTGGTTATATAATTTATTTATATATACAGAAAAAAATAATACAAATATTAATTTTAAAAATTTTAAATGTTTAAAAGACTCTTTTTATAATATTCATTATAATGATTATTGTAGAACTTGTTGTAATGATAATATATCTATATTACCAAATGGTAATGTAATAACATGTATGTTAGATTATAATATGCCTATATTTAATCTAATATCTCATAAAAAATTAAATGATTTAGAAAATGTATGTAAAAAAGAACGTGTTTTAAATAAGAAATGTCAAAATTGTGAATATTTACAATGGTGTAAAGGTAATTGTCATCATTATATTCATGATGAATCTGATTGTCCAACTCCAACAAAAATATATGAATATTTAAATATTATAGAAAACACAAGAGGATAATTATGTTTTGGTCTAATTATAAATTTAATAATTACAATAATATACAAATTCATACAACAGGTTGTGAATTAAGTGTATTTGATGCAAAAAAATTTGCATCAACATTAAATAAAAATGATAAGGCAATAATTATCAATACATGTTCTTTTATTGAACAAAGAGAAAAAGAAAATCAATTATTATTAAATATTTTATATAGAACATTCAACGATTATAAATTTTATATTTTAGGTTGTGATGTTAAAAATAATGCCAATGTTTATAAAAATTATACAACATATGATAATGAACAATTAAGAAATATTTTAAATGATGATTTAAATACTTGTTTAAATAATGATTATCGTTATGAAGATAAAGATGCAATTTTTTTAAAAATTCAAGATGGTTGTAGTCATAAATGTTCATTTTGTATTATAAATAAATTGCGTGGTAAACCATATTCATTACCTTATCAACTTATCGTTAAAAATTTAAAAAATACTATAAAAAATAGTAAAAAAATAATAATAGAATTAAATGGTACTGAAATATGTAATTATTATGATGAAACATTAAATTATAAAATAACCGATGTTCTTGAAAATTTAATAAAAGATTTTCCAGAAATAGAAAAAATAGTAATTTCTTCATTAGACCCAGCTTCTTTAGAAGTAGAAAAAATAATAAATTTTATATCCAATCATAGAGATAAAATGGTGAACCACATTCATTTATCTGTTCAATCAGGTAGTGATTCTATATTAAAAGATATGAAAAGACGACATAATGTAAAAAGAATAAAAGACATACATTATTTAGCTTTAAAAAATAATATTACAATTGGTTGGGACCTCATTGTTGGTTATCCAACTGAAACAGAAGAACATTTTAATGAAACAGTGTCATTGATTAAAGAATTAAAACCGTTAATGCAAACTATTTTTATATATAGCCCAAGAAAAAATACAGAAAGCTATCTGTTAAAAGATTTACCAGAAAATATAAAAAAAGAAAGATTTAATATAATTCAAAATTTAGTTTTAGAAAATATAAAAAATTGTGATTCTAAATCATATAAAGAATATATAAATAATTCAAAAAATATAAAAGATAATAAAAAACAATTATATGAAAATTTAATTAATGAAATAGACGAAATTTGGCTGAATATTGATAATATAAATCAATTATCAAATATAATTAAAAATAGAGAACATTCATATATAATTAATATCAAATATAATGTTAATAAAGAATTTAAGATATTTTTTATAATAAATTTTTTAAAAGAATATATGGAAAATGTATCTATAATTTTACATATAAACGAAACATTTAAAGAAAATATTCAAGAATTTGAAACTAAATGCGGTTGTATAATAAAAAGGGATTAAAAAATTAATCCCTTAATTTTATTCTTAAATATTTTTCTCCATCAGTTTCTGTCATTAATTCAAAATTTTTTGTTTTACTATCAACAGATTTAACAGATATTTCTGAATCATTATAAATATTAATTCCTGTTGCATGATTAATATCTATAATATCATTTGCCCTATAAGATTTATGAATTTCTCCTATTTTTATTCCTTCTGGAATTATTTGTGTATCATTTAAAGAATTAAAAATATTCAAAATTAATTTATAATTATTATCATTTTTAGTTATTGTGAATGATTCCATGTATATATAATAATCTTTTTTGCCATTACTATCAATTTCACACATTATATGACATATATCATATAATTCTGAACAATTAATTGTGACATCTGTATCAATCTCTTTAAATTGAAATGGTAGTAATTCTATATTTGTTTTTAATATAATTGATTTAATATCATTACCTTTTTCGTTATTAATTATATCAATAATTTTACCGTTATTTTTGAAATCAATCATTATAATTCCTTATTATATTATAATAATATTTATTGCATTAATTCAGCTATCATTTCTTTATCACATATTACACAACCATTACAATCACTATATGCTTGATATGTTGCCATATGACCACATGGAGCTAAATCAGCTTCTGGACCATTATAGCTCAAATCTACTTCAGCTTTACCATTTTTGAATCTTTGTTGTGCTTGCATTTGATGTTCTTCATCATTAGCATTTCTATAAAGCATATCCGCACGATATTTAATATTAAACAATTTATCCCACATTTCATCAGATTCTTGCTGTTTAAATTTTGCTAAAAATTTTAAAAATTTATCTCTTGGAGGAATAAAATGAGGTAATTCTTTATTCATTTCTTCAACTGATTTATTAGCAGTACCACATTGTTTAAAGAAAAATGTTGTATGATATTCTTCCATCATTTTTTGAAAAGATAACTCACCTGAAAGATATTTGTCTATACAATCTTCTGAAAGAATAGTTGTTATATTAAATAAAATATCAGGATATAATTTGTGTATATTTTTCATATGATACGACCAATTTTCTTCCATTTTTTTAGTATGAAAACGACCCAATGTATCATAAGAAGTTAAAATCCATAATTCTCCTCTATGACCTTTAAATAAGTTTAAAACTTCATATAAATCTTCTTGATTTCCTATAGTCAAAGTGGCATAAATCCATACATGATTGATATAACCATTATTAAGCAATTCAGCTGTTTTTTTCATTAAGTTCATAAATGATTCTTTAACTTCATTATTTTTCATTTGACCTTGAAAAAATTCACCACCTAAATATGCTAAAGTATCATATTCAGGATAATTTGACAAATCGCTTATTTTAGCCAATGTTTTTTCACAGGCTAATTTTTTTAATTTATCAGGTGTAAATCTGTTTTCACGACCTAAATAACAAAATTTACATAATGAATTGCATTCTTGCCATAATTCAAATTGTAATTGTTTTCCCATTTTTTATCCTTCTATCATTGTTTCCAAATAATCATTTAAACGATTTGCTTCTTTATATGCGTTTTCACCAATATCGATACTTTTTAAAACTAACATAACTGAATCGTTTGAATATTGTGTAATTATAGGGTCGGTTGTTAATAATAATGTATTATTAAATTTATTTGATATCAAATGTGTTAATAATATTATAGATTTCATATTAAAAAATTGTAAGCATATATTAAATGGTTCTTTATAATGTCCAGAACAACTAGTTTTAGTTTCAATCCCTTCAATTTTATTTAAAGTATAGACTAATTTTTTAATTTCTTCATCAATTTCATTGTATGAAAATTCCCTATATACATCTGATGAATTATTTAAATATGCGTTTTTCCATAAAGTAATTACATAATCATTAGGAATATTTTTTTCAATATTTTTAATATCTGTTAGCTGATGACAGTTATTTATTTTTTTTATTTTAAATTTCTTACTTTTTAAATTAAAAAAATATTTTTCATCAACAGAAACACATTTTAAGGGATATTGTGTAAATTTATTATTTTCAACTTTAGTGTACGAAGTTTTAAATCCTTTTACTTGTCCATAAATAATGGGATTTTTTGTTTTATTATCTATAATTACAATATATTCATTATTTAAAAACATTAATTATAAACTTCCTCATCAAGCATTTCTAAATCACATAATACACATTTATTACTATCACTATAACAAGAATATAACATAGAATGACCACATTTATCATTAATTATTTCTTTTCCATCAGTTAATTTTGGTTCTTCTGTATAATCATTAGATGTTCTTTCTTTAACACCAGTATATTTAAAAGTACAAGAATTTTTTGTTGATTGTAAAAATGAAACATAAACATTATAATTAGTTAATTTTAAATATTTCATAAATTCTAAGAAATCTTTTCTTTTAAAATTAAAATCATCTAACTGTATTCCAGTTTGTATTGGGTGTGGATATAAAAAACATAATTGATTACCAGGTATTTCTTCATTAATAAATTTATTTACATCAAATCTTCCATTTTTCCATTCATCAATAACATATTGTGTTAAAATCATTTGAACACCAACACAATAATTATATTTTTTATGAAATTCATTAATATTTTTAAGAACTAATAAGCGTTTTTCTTCAGAATGAAATCTATATTTTAAATCATATGAAAAATTTAAATCAACATATTGTATTCCAACTGAATTTGATATTTTATCAATAACCTTATATAAAAATTCTGGATTATATAATCCATTTGTTACTGTTGAATAACGACAATATGGATTGTTAGAAACTTTGAGAACTTTTTCAATAATTAAATCTATTAATTCTAAAAAAGAATCTTGTAATTCTTTATCTGTTATAAAATAAAGTTCACCACCTAATAATGAAATTCCAAAATCAAATTTATTTTTCCAATCAACATAATCCAAATTTCTTTTAATTTTATCTAGCATCCATAATTGTTTTTCTTTTGTATAAGGAATTCTTTCTTTTCTTAAACAAAAATCGCAAGCATTACAGCAATTAGGCCAGCATGCGTATTGAACCATATTACCCACTTTTTATTTCCTTTATATTATCCAAATGAAAAATTATATTTACAAGGAACAATTCTTATAGTTCCTTCTATAGTACACATCATATTAATTAAATTACTAATTAGCATATTTACATCTGATGCTTTTATTAAATGTAATTTTAATGATGAACTTGAAATTACTTCTTGAAATTTATAATTGTTATTATTTGTCCAATAAATTAAATATTTAACAGATGATGCATTAGAATTATTACTTTGTGACGTAATAAAAGCTAATTTTGTAGCACAAAAACAACATAAATCATTAATTATTTTATAGAAATTGTCAGACGATATATTTCCTGATGGAGAACCAATTAAAGCCCAGAAATTATTCATATCAGTATCAACTTGAGAAGCTGAAATAGCTGAAGTTAATGGGCTTGATATTGTTCCATTAGCTCGTTCAGAATAAGCAGAACCTGAAGAACTTGAACCTATTCGATAAGAATAACCGTTTTTAACAGAATTATTTATACCATTATAATTAACAATGTTTGAACAATTGGATTTAATCCAATTTACTACAACATTTCTTAATGATTCATATGTTACTAAATCTAATGCCATTAAATATCCATATAAACAATATAGGTTGAACTTGAAGAACTTGAACTTGAACTTGAAGAACTTGAAGAACTAGAAGAACTAGAAGAACTAGAAGAACTAGAGCAAGCATATGAAATTGTTGTTGAAGCATAGTGAACATTGCTTACATTATTAACTGCATTTAATAAATCTGTTACTGTTGTTGTTATTTCTTCAGAAGAATATTCTGTATTGTCAGATGTCAAAGAAACTGTCGGATATGTGACTGCTAATGGATTATAGAATATAAATACACCTGAATTCATAGCATTAGTAACATAAATTAATTTTGCAGATAAAAATGAAGCCAAATTATTATAAAATGTCATCATATTTTTAAATGAAATTAATGTTCCTGCTTGAACTAATACTCCACGAGAAGATAAAAAATTTTCTAATTCTGATTTAACAGTATCAGAAGAAACAGTAGTTAAAGCTGAATCATTTACGGTACCTCTTATATAGGATGTATGAGCACTTCTTGCTACAGATTTATATCCTATTGCTGGAACTAATGTTTGAGTAAAAGATTGAGAATGAAAATTTACTGTTGAACCATTTTTTAATGAAGCCGGAACATTTGAAGCAAAACCATCAATATTAGCACATTTTGATTTTATTTTTGTAAGTGCGTCCTGAATTAAATCATTATAAGTAATTGTATTTCCAACAGCTATTGTCATTATTAACTCCACTAAATTTTGATTTTATTTTTAAATCATCCTATTCAAAAAAATTATTATTTTCAACAAACTCTTTAAAAAATGCCATACTAATTGCATTTTTCATCATCAAATTTGATAGATATTTGTAAGCATCTTTTATATATACACATTCGTCGGTATTAAAAGATTCTGATGTTGCAAAAATGCCTGAAATAACAGATAAATCAATGCTTAACATAATTGCATTATATATATTTGGCAATTCGATAATATTATCAGACGGCATAAAATGAGTTTTATTATATGTTTTAAATAATGATAAAAAGTATATACTTAATTGTTTTTTAAATGCTTTAATTTCAGATTTTAATCCTATTCTTAAATCTAACATATCATCTATAGATGATATAAATATATTTTTATTTTCAAAAAATGAATCATCTAATGTATTATCATTTTTAATAATTGCGATAATATTTAAAAGCATTAATGGGTCTTTTAAATCTTCTCTGCTTAAAGCATACTTAAAAGCATTAATCAATTTATCTAAAGATAAATTCTTAAGATTACAAAGAATATTAATTTCTTTTTGTAAGTTTTCATAACTATAAATATATTCAAGATGTTTTATTAAATTTTCATTTGATATATCATTAGAAAATGTTATTATATCATTCTCATCATGGTGTGAAATATTAATTTCTTCAAATGATGAAATATATTCCATAAAATCTTCTTTGGTAATTTTTTTATTTTCGTTTTCAGTCATTTTTAACTCCACAACTATATTCAATATTTATTATTATAATAATCAATTTTTTATCATAAATCAAATTATTTAATTTTAAATTGTGTTACTGCTAAGACTAAATCTTCTTCATCTTTTTCTTTTGATTGTAAAGCTCTACCAACAATATTATTTGATGTATTATTACCAACACAAGCAACACCATTAATATCAGATAATACTAAATAATCAAATTTATTACATTTACCAATAACACGAATAGGAACACGACCACATAATGCTATTGCTTGATTATTATTTGTTCCACTATTAAGTACAAATCCTGGTTGTGAAGAAATGACAGCATTGACCTCTGTATCAGCTATTGTTATTTCTTTATCTCCACCAAATTTTACTAATGTCCCATTTGGATAAATTTTATCAGATTCGTAATATTCAGCTAAGTCAGCCCAATAGGCATACATAGCTATACCATTTATAGGTTTTGTAAAAGTAACTTCACCTGTAAATGTATTGTCCCCTTCAAATACATTATCACCTGTAAATGTATTATCTCCACCACCAATATCTGATAATTCATAGTTTTCACCATTTGATTTTAGGAAATATCCAGGAGCAGTTGAAGCATCTGGTATAGCATTACCAGTTAAGTTTAACCAAGTGCCATTTCTCTTTGCATATACAGCCCCATTTGATTGAAAATAAACATCACCATCTAAGCCTTGATATGCTTGTGGAGCTTCATCACCTTGTAATAAAGTACACTTACCGTTCATTGAAAATGAATCTGATGTTGTACCTGAAATATCATAAATTGAACTCATTTAATTACCTTTTTATCCTATATAGAATATTTATTCTATCTCCATATTCTAAATATAAGTTTCCATTTATTTTTAGTAATATCAACCAATCCACCTGAATTTTTATCAACAACTTGAATATTTTCAATATTTGCATTAAAATTATCAGTTGTTATATCATAACTTAATCTATTATTAAGTAAAGCAATATCTCCTATATTATAATTAGCATCTACTTCAATACATTGTAATAAACAATCAAAATTGTAATCGTTAATATTTTCAATATATAAATTATGATTTATACTGTATTGCTGATTACCTATATATAATTCTTCATGTTTCCATATATTATTATAAACTGATTTATTATAAAAATTATTATTACAAGGATATTGAATTATTTTAATAGTTTTATTATTTTCACGATATACTTCTCCAATAACAATACCATTAAAATCTACCCAATTATTTCCATCATATTCTACCATTTTTAATTTTGCATTAATACTTATTAAAGCAACATCGCCAATGATTGGATTATTTGGTAAATTATGAACATTAATATAAAAATTTTGTTTACGAGCTATTGCTTGATTATCTTTTATATAAATGTAATATTTAGTAAATTCATTATCATCACCAAAATGTATTTCATTTAAAGAATTTATAGTTTCAGTTAATGATGTTGTATATGTTAAAGGATATTCTGATAAATCAAAGTAAATATCATTTCCGAATGAAGAATTTACAGTTATAGAATCATTGTTTGTATGAACTTTTTGTAGTAATCCATAATAAACAAAATTTTCTGGTAAAATTGGTTCATCTAAATATGAAGCAATAATATCAACCATTGTTAAATCTTCAGAAGCTATCATAAAAATATTAATATCAGAATCTTGTTGTATATATCTTGTTTTAGCATTAATATTCATTTCATTAAATCCAACTTCATTACCAAAAAACGCAGATAAAGTTTTGAGATTTAATATTTTTGATTCTTTTCTTTTATCAGAAATTATATTAATATAGTTTTGAGCATTGGCATCGGGATTACAAAAATAATTATCCACTAATACGTCTGTATCAGTTGATAATTGAATATTTCTTGTTTTATTATTTTCATTTGTATTAGCTAATACAATAGAATTAATTATGACAGGGATTTTACTTTCAATTTTAACATTAGAAGTTGCAGTTGAAGATATCCAAGAGTTAGTATTTAAATTATTTTGAATTTTACCTTGAAATTCAATAGTTTGTAAACTAATACCATATGTACTAAAACTACTATTAAAATATATACGATAATAATAATATCCTTGACCATTTGTATTAATAGGAAAAGTCATTTCTAATCCTGCTGTATTTTGTCCTATTAATGTTCCAACATTAATCCAATTTGTATTATCGTTTGAAACTTGAATAAATCCAGATTTAAAATTATTTGCTGTTGCAATTTCGTTTTTAATTAATACTTTATCAAACAAAAGTTTTCTATCAGCATGAAATACCAACCAACAAGGATTAGCATCAGTTGTATTACCATGGTTTGACCACCAAGCATTTTCTTTTGTTGTTTTATCACCATTAAATGCTATAAAAGCAGTTCCGTGTGATGATGATACAGTATAATTAACAAAATTTTGAACTAATGTATTTGCAGTAAATTTTGGTTGAACCCAATCTACATATTCATTTGTAATAATATTAATACCATCCATTAAATGATAAGCAGGATTTTTATTTGTTCCTTCTGTTTGAATACAACTAATTAAATCGTTAGAATCAGAATTTAATATTGGTTGTTTCCAAGATGTATAAGAATCATCTTTGCAACCTTTTAAATTTCCTTGCTCGAATAAACCATTGATTTTTTTAACTATTTTTTCTTTTAATACAATATCAACACTATTTGTTGAATCTTTAACAGATGTTGGTTGAATAGTAATTGTTTCGTTTTCAGCAACAAATCCATAAGGTTTAATAAAATTTTTAGGACATGAATTTATACTATATTGATATTTTGGTGATGTATTTAAATCACGTCTTAGGTCATTAATATTTTGAGATATTAATTCATTATTTTTTATACATACGAAGTTTCCACCATTATTTTCTAATGGAACTAATCCTTCTACAAATTCATGTTTTAATAAATTTCTCATTATAAATTCCTTAATATATTTTAAATACTATATCCCAATTTTCTTTAGTCATTAATTGTTCTGACCCATCTTCTTTACTTATTAATTTTAATTCTTGACCACCATCTAAAAATCCGATAAATTTATCATCAACATAGATAAAAGGTTTAAATGCTAGTTGAGCAATATCTCCTATATTATATCCATATTCTTCTGTTTTATTAATAAAATTAATATCATAAAATTTATCTTTTACATTAATAATTGATTTAGAATATGGAAATTTTATGTTTTGACTTGGTGTAGATTTCCAATTAAATTTATATGTTAAATCAAACCAATTTTCAATCATCGGATAATTGTATATAAAAATGTTGTTATTTACATCAATATCAATTTCCGCAATCGCAAGATATTTAGTTAATATCCATTCTCCGCCTACATATTGATAAATTCTATTTTTATCTAATATAGATAACCAAAAATCATTTTCTTGTGCTTCTGGAGATTTAACTGATATAAAGAAATTATTTTTAATTTCAATAAATTCTTCATTTTCCATGTTAAAAAATATAAAAAATTTAACCCAATCTGTTGAAGAAACTGAAGTTATCGTTAATGATTTAATTGTATCAACAATATGTTCGGTTCCATTATCATCAACATATTTAAATGGATTGGATTTATTTAAATTTAATTTATAATTATTATTATAAAAA